>NZ_VISU01000007.1:0-310191 GCF_007827625.1 Micromonospora sp. CNZ297
AGCCAAACCAAAAGGCCTGACCAGTACGGGGTATAAAACAATTGGCACTGGCTTTACAAGCACCCTGTTGAGTTCTCAAAGAACAACCACACACCGACCAGAAGCACCGCTACCAGCGGAACCCCCAGCCGGGGCACTTCGTTCAACCACCCGCCGCTCTCGCGCCGGGCACGTTTACTACGTTACCTCACCGTCTCTGCCGTGTCAAACCGTGTGTCCCGGTCTGTCACGCTTCGTACGGGTTGGCGCCGCTGAGCACGCGCAGCAGTCACCTGCTGCGATGATCATCGGATTTGGCAGGCCGGCCGCTGCGGTTTCCCGCAAGCTCGCCCGGTGCCCTGCCGGTCGACAACTTTACCCGGTCGGTTCCGCTCCGCCAAATCCGCCCTGCGGCGTTTCGGCGGGCCTCGCCCGGACCGCGTCTTCGCAAGGCCGAAAGCCTCGGTCGGACCCGATGCCAGCCCTGTTCGGTGCTCCCGGGCTTTCGTCCCGTTTGCCCCGTTCCGCGCTGGCAGAGAGAAAGTTACGCGTCTGCGGGTTTGAACGTCAAATCGAGGGGTAGCGGCGCGCGTCACACCCGTCCACAAGCGCCCGCGATCAAGGAGTTCGCGTCACGAACGACGTCCCCAGCGGACACAAACTCCTTGATCACCGGGGCGAGCGCGGGGCGGAGGGCGAGGAGGGAGACGGGCGGCGGGCGGCCCGGTAGGCGCGGATGCCCAGGACTCCCACAGTCGTGCCGATGGCCAGGGAGGCGGCGATCAGCAGGGCGTGTACCCAGAGGAAGCCGGTCGGGCTGCCCTCGCCGACGACGCCGGCCGACCAGGCGCGCTCGTCGTTCCAGATGGCGACCGCGAACCTCGGCCAGATCGCCCACGTCCAGACGCCGACGGCGACCAGGAACAGCGACCAACCACGTGACAGGACCATGGTCGGCCAGTATGCCAGCGCGCCGTCCGCCCAGGTCAGGCCAGCGGTCGGCGCAGTACGCGTTTCCGCTCCCGCCGCCGGGGCACTGTTCTGTCGAGCCGATTCGACGGAGGTGCCACCGATGCAGCCGTTCAACCCGTGGACCTGGCGGGATCCGTCCGCCCTGGCCGGAGGGTACGACCAGACCCGGCCCGGAGACGTGCCGGAACAGCGCGCCGGCGAGGCGGACGACGGCCTGGACGCCCCCGGCCCGGGTACGCCGATCGACCTCACCGGCTACCGGGTGGAGGCGACGGACGGGCGGATCGGCTCCATCGACGAGGCGAACGAGGATGCGGACGCGCGGTACCTGGTGGTGGACACCGGTCCGTGGATCTTCGGCAAGAAGGTGCTGCTGCCGGCCGGCACGGTGGCGCAGGTCGACCACCTGGACCGCGTCGTGCACGTGGACCGCACCCGGGAGCAGGTGAAGGAGTCGCCGGCGTTCGACAGGGACCACTTCGCCCACCCCGAGTACCGGGATCGGGTCGGCAGCTACTACACGGAGAGCTATCGACAGCAGTAAGCGCGGCAGGAGGCAGCGGAGCAGGCCGGTGAGCGGTTACCGTGTCAGTCATGGTCCGGCCGCGCAGCTGCCTCCCGGAGACCCGCAGCGGTCTCCCGGGCCACGCTGTCGACGGCCGGGAGCAGATCCTCGACGTACTCCGTGCCGGCGGACTCCGTTTCCGCGCCGGCGGGCGATGGCGGCGCTCGTTCTGACGAGCCCGCTCCACCGACCTGGGTGACACCCGGGTCGCGTCTCCCCGCCAGCGAACGGCACGAAAGGCGTACGACCATGTCCTCTGCACGCATGCTCACCGGCGACCGCCCGACCGGGCGGCTGCACCTCGGCCACTACGTGGGCAGCATCGCCAACCGGGTGCGGCTGCACCAGCGCTACGAGAGCTTCTTCATCATCGCCGACCTGCACATGCTCACCACCCGCAACAGCCGCGCGGACATCGAGCAGGTCGCCCACAACGCCCGCGAGATGGTCACCGACATCCTCGCCGCAGGGGTGGAGCCGGAACGGGCGACGTTCTACCTCCAGTCCGCGATCCCCGAGGTCGGCGACCTGAACACGCTGTTCCAGAACCTCATCACTGTGCCCCGGCTGGAACGGGTGCCGTCGTTGAAGGAGATGACCCGGGACGCCGGCAAGGACGAGATGCCGTACGGCCTGCTCGGCTACCCGGTGCTCCAGGCCGCCGACATCCTCTGCGTCAAGGGCCAGGTCGTGCCGGTCGGAAAGGACAACGCCGCGCACGTCGAGGTGACCCGGGAGATCGCCCGCCGGTTCAACCACCTCTACGGCGAGGTCTTCCCGGTGCCCGACATGCTCATGTCGGAGACGCCCACGCTGGTCGGGACGGGCGGCGCCGGGAAGATGAGCAAGAGCAAGGGGAACGCGATCGCGCTCTCCGACGACGCGGCGACGGTGCGCCGCAAGGTGATGGGGATGTACACCGACCCGAACCGGGTCCGCGCCGACGTGCCCGGCACCGTCGAGGGGAACCCGGTCTTCGAGTACCACGACATCTTCAATCCGGACCGGGCGCAGGTGGCCGACCTCAAGGCCCGCTACCGGGCCGGCCGGGTCGGTGACGTGGAGGTCAAGGAGGCGCTGGCGACGGCGCTCAACCGGTTCCTGGACCCGATCCGGGAGCGCCGGGTCCGCTTCGAGGCGCAGCCCGGCCTGGTCGACGAGCTGATCGTCACCGGCACCGAGCGGACCCGCGAGCAGGTGCGCCGCACACTCGTCGAGGTCCGCCGGGCGATGGGCCTGAGCAGCGCGTACACCCAGGTGCGGCGCCGGGCCGAGCGCTACCGCAAGGCCGTCGCCACCTCGGCCTGACCGCGAGCCGGTCCGGGGTACGCGCTTGCGCCGACCCCGGACCGGCCGGTTACGCTGCCGACATGGCCAGCTCGCACGCGTACCCGATGACGTCCTCCGACGTCCGGCTCGGCGCGCTGCGACGCCGGCGGTCCCGCGACCGCCTGCGCTGAGCCTTCCCCTCCTGCGACCGGCGGATCGAGCCGCCGGTCGTCATCGATCGTCCTCGCTCCGCCGTCGCGTTCCCGTCAGGTGATCCGCGCGGCGGATCAACAGCGAGATCGGCGTACTCATGGATCTTGAAAGGTTGCTCACCGACCGGCTGGCGCCGGCGTTCGCGGCGGTGGCCGGCGTGCCGGTGGACCCGGCCGTGCGGCGCTCGCAGCACGCGGACTTCCAGTCCGACGCGGCGCTGGGGCTGGCCCGGCGGCTCGGCCGGCCGCCGCGGGAGATCGCCGCGGAGGTACGGGAGCGCGCCGCGCTGGCCGACGTCTGCGCGGCGGTCGAGGTGTCCGGTCCGGGTTTCCTGAAC
Organism: Micromonospora sp. CNZ297; assembly: GCF_007827625.1. Classification (NCBI taxonomy): domain Bacteria; kingdom Bacillati; phylum Actinomycetota; class Actinomycetes; order Micromonosporales; family Micromonosporaceae; genus Micromonospora; species Micromonospora sp. CNZ297. The sequence goes on from NZ_VISU01000007.1 coordinate 3,336, forward strand.
CTGACGGTGGCCGGGCACGCGCTCGGCGGGCTGGTGTCCGCGCTGGCCGCCGACCCGCGGCTCGGCGTGCCAGTGGTGGCCGAGCCGGAGACGGTGGTGGTCGACTACTCGGGGCCGAACGTGGCGAAGGAGATGCACGTCGGGCACCTGCGGTCGACTGTGATCGGGGACGCGGCGGCGCGGACGCTGGAGTGGCTCGGGCACCGGGTGCTGCGCGCCAACCACCTCGGTGACTGGGGCACACCGTTCGGCATGCTGATCGAGCACCTGCTCGACCTGGGCGAGGCCGGTGCGGCGCAGGAGCTGTCCATGGGTGACCTGGACGGGTTCTACAAGGCGGCGCGGGAGAAGTTCGACGACGACGAGGCGTTCCGGGAGCGGTCGCGGCAGCGGGTGGTGGCGTTGCAGGGCGGTGACCCGGCGACGCTGCGGCTGTGGCGGTTGCTGGTGACGCAGTCGGAGGGCTACTTCCTGACCGTGTACGACCTGCTCGACGTGACCCTGACCGGCGACGACTTCCGGGGCGAGAGCAGCTACCACGACCAGCTCGCGCCGACTGTCGAGGAGCTGGACCGGCTCGGGCTGCTGCGGCGCAGCGACGGCGCGGACTGCGTGTTCCCGCCCGGTTCGGTGGGCCGTGACGGCGAGCCGTTGCCGCTGATCGTGCGCAAGTCCGACGGCGGGTACGGCTACCCGGCCACCGATCTGGCCGCGCTGCGGCACCGGACCGGCGCGCTCGGCGCGACCCGGCTGCTCTACGTGGTCGGGCTTCCGCAGCGGCGGCACTTCGAGATGGTGTTCGCGGTCGCCGCGCAGGCCGGCTGGCTCACCGCACCGGCGCGGGCCGAGCACGTCGGGTTCGGCTCGATCCTCGGCCCGGACGGGCGGATGCTGCGCAGCCGGGCCGGCGGGTCGGTGAAGCTGGCCGGGCTGCTCACCGAGGCGGTCCAGCGGGCCACCGCGCTGGCCCGGGAGCGCAATCCGGAGCTGGGCGAGTCGGAGGCCGCCGAGGTGGGGCGCGCGGTGGGCGTCGGCGCGATCAAGTACGCCGACCTGTCCGGGGACCGGCACAAGGACTACGTGCTGGACTGGGAGCGGATGCTGTCACTGGACGGGAACACCGCGCCATACCTCCAGTACGCGTACTCCCGGGTCAGGTCGATCTTCCGGCGGGCCGGCGCGGCGGCGCGGCCGGACGCGGAGGTCTCGCTCGCCGAGCCGGCCGAGCGGGCGCTCGCCATGGAGCTGGTCGGCTTCGCCGCGGTGGTCGAGGAGGTGGCGAGCGGGTTGGAGTTCCACCGGCTGACCGCCTACCTGCACCGGCTGGCGGTCGCGTTCAGCGCGTTCTACGAGCGCTGCCCGGTGCTGCGGGCCGAGGGGCCGGTGCGGGAGAGCCGGCTCGTGTTGTGCGACCTGACCGGGCGGGTGCTGCGGCAGGGCCTGGACCTGCTCGGCATCCGTACCCCGGAACGGCTGTGAGGCCGAGGGGTCACCGGCAATCCATGCAGCGGCTAGCGTGACGCATCGATCGAACGCAAGGGAGGCGACCATGGCGGATCGGCGCGCGGTACTCGCACCGGGACAGGGCTACGACACCCGGGGACCGCTCTTCGTCTACATCGGGGAGGCGCTGCGCCGGCTCGGTTTCGAGGTGCACGAGGTGACCTGGCGGTCGCTGGGCGAGCTGCGGCTCGACAGCGCGCCGGAGTGGGTCGCCGAGCAGCTGGATCCGGTTCTCGACGCCGGGGTGGATCTGCTCGTGGGCAAGTCGCTCGGTAGTTTCGCCGCGCCGCTCGCCGCCGACCGGGGCATCCCGGCGGTGTGGCTGACGCCGCTGCTGACCGATCCCGCGGTACGGGAGCCGCTGGGCCGGGCCACCGCGCCGTTCCTGCTGGCCGGCGGCACCGGCGACCGGTTCTGGGACGGTGCGGTGGCGCGCCGGCTGACCCCGTACGTGGTGGAGGTCGCCGACGCCGACCACTCGATGATGGTGCCCGGGCCGCTGGCGGCCTCGGCCGAGGCGCTCGGGCGGGTCTGCACGGCGGTGGAGGAGTTCGCCGCCGGCCGCTGACGGGTCAGCGGCGACTCCGCCGCGTCCACACCACCGCCACCACTGCCGCGATGAGCGGCAGCAGGCAGCAGAGCGTCAGGACGAACAGGTGCCACGGCTTGATCGCTCCCATGGGGCGAACGATAGGCGTCGCTGTCCACAGCCGCTACGCGGAGGCTCGGGCGGCCTTGCCGTCCAGCCACAGCGTGTCGCTGTCGTCGCGGTGGGAGCCGGTGGAGCCGACGTGCTTGGCGCTGATCCTCGGCCCATTCTTGATCACGTGGATCAGAGCCATCGCGTGTCCCCGGCCGAGGCCGTACTCGTCCTTCAGCCAGGCCACGATCACGCCCGCCTTGACGTCGGCCGCGTCGTAGCCGCGCTCCTTGGCCTCGTCGACCAGGACGCGCGGGGTCTTGCCGGTCTTGTCCTCGATCGCGTCGAGGTACGCCTGGAAGGACATCTGCCCAACCCTTCGCTCGGGAGGTGGTGACGACCTCCACACTCCCGGGCGGGACGGTGCCGATCAACGACTGACCGGGCCACCGTCGTTGCCTCCAGGGCAACGATCGCCGTCGGGCGAGAGGCCGGAGAGCCCGGCCCGCGTGGTCGCGGGGCCGGGCTCTCCAGATCTCGGGGTACGCGCTCAGCGCTGGAGGGTGAGTAGTCCGGGTCGGTAGGGCAGGAGGCCGTAGTCGCCGCCGGAGTTGGGGGAGCGGCCTTGGTAGAGCAGTTGGAGGTTGCAGGGGTCGACGGTGAAGGTCTGGTCGGCGGTGGTGCGGATGAGTTCGCCGTGGCTGATGTCGTTGGTCCAGGTGGCGCCGCTGTTGGCCTTGCCGGCGAACGGGTTGGACTCGGTGGCCGCCTGCGGCGTCCACGACCCGTTGAGGCTGGTGGCGGTGAAGGAGCGGAAGTAGCGGCCCTGGGAGCCGATCGCCTCGACGATCATCAGGTAGCGGGTCTGGCCCTGGAGCTTGTAGACCTGCACGGCTTCGAACAGGTTGTTCGTCGAGTCCGACATGATGGTGGTGTAGGTGGAGCCGAAGCTGCCGGGGAAGTTGCCCAGGGGCATGCTGGAGCGGTAGATCTTGCCGTTGTCACCGGCGAAGAACAGGTACATGTTCTGGTCGTCGGCGATCAGGGTCTGGTCGATCGGGCCGGTGCCGGAACCGGAGATGCTGCCGGTGAACAGCGGCTGCGCCGACGACCACCCGTTCGGGTTGGTCGGGTTGGTCGAGGTGCGGTAGGAGAACGCGGTCGGTCCCCACTGGTAGGCCAGGACCCAGATGTTGCGCGGCGCGAAGTAGAACAGGGTAGGCGCCACAGTGCCCGACGACATCGCGTTCTGGCTGACCGAGGCCATCTGCGACCAGTTCGAGAACAGGCCGAAGTTCATCGACCCCCACGACGAGCCGGTGTCGTGCGTCGTCGCGTACACCAGATGCTGCCCGTTGTAGGGCACCACAGTGAAGTCCTTCAACGACACCCAGCCCGAGCGCGGCTGTGCCAGTGCGCCAGTGGACGACCACCGGTACGACGACGGCAGGTTGCACGTGCCACCCGGAGGCGGCGTCGTCGGAGGCGGCGTGGTGGGGTTGCCGCCGCCACCGTCCACCCGTACGAGCTGCCACTGCTGGTTGGCGCCGTTCCAGTCATCGTACTGGACGATGTTTCCGCCGTCGGCGGTCGAGGCGCCCTGCACCTCCACCACCTTGTTGCTGTGGCGGCTGATCAGCCGGACGTAGCCGCTGTCGGAGTCGGCCAGCCGGAACTGCTGGTTGGTCCCGTTGAGGTCGGACCACTGCACGATGCTGCCGCCGTTTGCGGTCGACCAGTTGTAGACGTCGAGCACCTTGCCGGACAGCCGGGACTTCAGCCGGTAGTAGCCGCCGCCGGAGTCGACGAACTGCCACTGCTGCTGGTTGCCGTTGTTGCGCGACCACTGCACGATCCGCGCGCCGTCGTTGGTGGCCAGGTTGTAGACGTCGAGCGCCTTGCCGCTGTTGCGGTTCACAAGGACGTACCAGGCGTTCGTGTCGACGCTCGCGGCGGCGGCGGGCGCGGACACGACCGCCACGGCGCCGGCGCCGACGAGTACCGCGGCCGCACCCGTCGCGACGACGCGCGGCAGCCATCCGCGCCGTCGTGGCGGCGACACAGTCGATGGGGACCTACCGAATGCGAACATGTTCCTCCCTCAGATCAGACATTTGTGAGCGCTAACAATTCGTCGAAGCGCACTGATCCCACACCCGGCCTGCCACGTGGCCATCCGCGCCCGCCCGGTGAGCCGCCGAAGGCGCCGCCCTGTGCCATCGACTGTGAGCGATAACACTTCGTTCGTCAAGTCGTAACAGTCGATGGACGACGGGCGCGTGACGCCGTGGGGCCATGTCAGCTTCTCGACCCAGCACTACCGCCGCCCTCAGCGCGGCCCGACAGTGCACACGGCTGGAGGGGTGGTGGGGGAGTTGGGGCAGCCGGCGAACGAATCCGTCATGATCCGGGACTGGTTCAGCGTGCCGCGGGTGTCCGCCGAGGACCGGGCCGCGGTCTTCGGCGTACGCACCCATGATCCACGGGTGGAGTTCGTCGCGCTGACGGTCAAGTACTGGATGGACGCACACGCCACGCGGTCGATGACCCGCGAGCGGGTGCTGGCCGCGATGACCGGCCGCATCACCCCGGACAACGTCTGGGACCTGGTCTCGATGCTCGCGAAGCTCCGGCTGGCCGAGGCGTTCTTCGACCTGACCGCCTCCGACGTCGACTCCGACGGCACGTTCCGTCGCTACCTGCTCGGCCTCGATCCGGCGCTGCTCGACGCGATGCGGCACTACGCGGCCTGGAACGGGATCAACCCGAAGCTGTTCCTGGACGGCTTCGCCGTCGGCGTCGGGGAATCCGTCGCGACGGTGGTGGTCGACCTCGGCAAGCTCGTGCAGTTGATCGGCCGTCTCCAGCAGGAGCAGTTCACCACGCTCATCGTGCTCACAGTCGACCCGCGCGCCGGTGTGCAGCGCCTCGCCGACCAGGCCACAGTCGTACGCCAGGCGCTGGCCGGCATCGTCGCCGCGCTGGACCCGACGACGGTTCCGGAACGGCTGCTGGCGCTGTGGCGCGGCTGGGCCGCCCAGTTCGCCCGGCACCTGGACGACCTCGACCCGTTCGCCGCCGGCCGCCTGCTCGGCCGCGTCGCCGGCGACCTCTACCAGGTGCTCACCGGTCTGGTGCAGCTCGCCCGGCTGCTCGGCGGCGTCGCGGTGCGCGCCGCCGTCCGGTATGTACCGCTGCTGCTCGCGGGCGCCCGGGAGGCGCGCCTGCTGACCGCGCAGACGGCCGCGCTGCTGGTGGCGATCGGCCGGGCGGCGATCGTCGCCACGCCTCAGGTGGGCCTCGCGATGCTGCGGACGCTCTTCCCCCCGAAGGTGCTCGACGCGCTGTTCCGGCAGGGCCGGGCGCTGCTCGTCGACGCCGAACTCACACTGACCGTGTTCAACCAGGCGGCGCACGCCGAGGCGTTCGCCGGCGCCGGTGCGGGCACCCGGCTCGGCGCGCTGGTGAGCCTCGACGGCCGGCCCGTGCTGATGGCGAGCATGTCGGAGACGGTTTCGTCGGCCGGCCGCGCCGCGACCCGCGCCGAGCTGACCGAGGCGCTCGACGAGATCATCAAGCGGGTCGAGGACCTGCGCGAGCTGAAACCGCCGAAGACACCCCGGGACATCCGGGCCGCCGCCGTACGCGCCGCCATCGCCCGGCAACTGGAGCAGCGGCTGACCACCGCGTTCAACAGGGCACTCCAGACCGTCGCGTACGAGGAGTTCCGCGCGCTGCGCAAGGCCGGGCAGGCGCAACCGTGGCGGCTCGGCCAGCAGGTGCACCGGCGGATGGCGGCCGAGGTCACGCAGCTCGTCGGCCGGTCACCAGGCCTGGAGCCGTTCGCGGAGAAGTCGCTGGCGACAGTGGTCGAGGCGGTCCGCGCGGCCCACCCGGAGCTGGCGCCCGCGCTGCGCGGCTCCGAGGCGGTGCTGCGCCAGACGGTCGCGCAGATGCTGCTCGGCCACCCGGACCGGGATCTGCTGCTGCGGCTCGTCGGGTTCACCGGCAACCCGGCCGCGACCGGCGCGGAGAAGGCGCTCGCCACCCACCTCGCCGAACGGTTCCGGTGGAAGGCGTCCACCACGGTCGGTGACCTCCGCTCCGACCTGCTGCTCGTCGACCCCGAGGCGGCCCGCGTCACGAACGTCGACTGGACGTCCTCGACGAAGCTGGAGCGCTTCGAGAAGACCTGGGGAACCGTCGCCGACGACCTCGGGGAGACGTTCGACGGTCGCTGGGAGGCGATCGCGGAGGCGTACCAGCGAGCCGCGAAGGGCGGCGTCCCGGCGGAGGTCGTCGCCGGCCTCGAAGAGCTGACCACGCACGCCGTACGCGAGACGGTCCTCCGTCAGGCCGCCCTCAGCCAGTTGTTCCCCGGATTCTTCGTCACCTCGCACGAGATGACGTACCGAGGGCTGCAATCCCTGTTCGAACTGCCGCTGTAGAGGAGCACCGATGGGCAGAGTCGTCGTCGCCGACGCCGATCCGGCGACGCTTGGTTTCAGCACCGCGCATTCCGACCGGTACGTCTACTCCAACTACTTCGTACCGGTCCGGCTCACCTTCGGCGGTGGCGAGACGCCCATCCTGCCGTTCTACGTCAAGCAGGCGCTGATCGAGGCGATCCGCTACGGCGGGCTCGACGGCGACCGGCTGCCGCACCTGCTCAAGGAACTCGGCCTCTACGACCTGTGGAAGGCCAACGAGATGGACGCCGCCACCGAGGCGCTGCCCGGCGCCGACTCGGGCATGTCGTACCGGGAGCCGCCGGCGCGACGCCAGACGCTCCTCGGCGACCAGCAGGCGGAGTTCCTCGCCGGCCTGCTCCAGTCCGACGTGGGCATCGCGTTCCTCGACCGCACCCGGATCCGGCCGGTGGGCTTCGCGCTCGGCGAGCACGTCTACGCGCTGGCGCTCGCCCCCGGCGAGGAAGCGGTGCTGGAGCAGCGCACCTACACCAAGCGCGAGCTGACCCTGGAGGAGCAGAACGAGTCGGAACAGCAGACCGACGTCGAGCTGACCAGCGCGCTCACCACAGAACTCCAGGAGGGCTTCGAGCGGCAGAAGTCGCTCACCGACACCTGGGGGCTCAACGCGAGCCACACCGGCCAGTACACCAGCCCGACCGGCGTCTGGGGCACCTTCAACGCCAGCCACACCATCGGCTTCGCCAGCAGCGTCACCGCGGCGAGCCAGGAGACGAGCCGCCGCGCCGTGAAGGACAGCCGGACCGCCACCTCGAAGGTCGCGGCGCGCTACCGCACCCAGCACAGGACCGATTTCAAGCTGGTCAGCGAGACCGGTACGGAGTCCTCCTCGAAGCGCACCGTCCGCAACCCGAACCGGGCCACGCCGATCACGCTGCACTACTTCAAGGTGCTGCAACGGCTGGAGCTGGCCCACGAGCGGTACGGGGCACGGGTCTGCTGGGCCCCCACGATCAAGGATCCGGCGTTCGCCTTCGCCCAGAAGATCATCGGCGGACGGCAGCGGATCCGCGACAACGCGGTCGCCGCGCTGCCTCCGGCGCCGGTGAAGCCGGAGCGCCCGCCGCGTGGCGCGCCCGCCGCGGTGGAGACGCGCGTCGTGTACTCCCCCGTGGTCACGCTCGACAAGTGGGGATTCACCGGCGACATGAGCGCCGACTACGACGTCGACGTCGCGTTCGACGCCGGCTGGGAGTGGGACGGCGACATCGACACGATCCGGCAGAACCTCACGCTGATCACCCGCCGTCCGCCGGACGCGATCGCCGCCCGGGTGGTGGGCGTGCCGGTGGTCACCGAGGCGGACGGCCGGCCCGTGCTGCGCGTACGCGTGCACGTCGGCGCCCGGAGCTGGCTGGCGGGTCCGGGTGCCGACGTGCAGCTCGCCGCCGGATTCCGGCGTACCCCGACGGTGGTGGACCAGACCGCCGACGACGCGGCGTACAACGCGCTCGTCGCGGGCTACCTGACCGATCTCCAGGAGTGGCAGGACCGGCGCGACGAGGCGCTTGCCGCGGCGGAGACGGCCGGGGACGAGTTCGAGGCGCGGCTGCGGGCCGGCTTCTCGCCGGTGAACGAGATGGTCTCGCAGATCGTGGAGACGCACTTCCCGGCCAGCGTGCGGGACGAGGCGTGGGAGATCGACTTCTGGCACCGCGTCTTCGACTGGGAGCGCGCGTCGTTCGTGGCGTACCCCGGCTGGTGGTCCGGCGGCGACGCCCGCGCCCCGGAGCGCGACCCCGGCGACTTCGTCAACGCGAGCTGGGCGAAGCTCTACCTGCCGGTACGGGCCGGCATGGAGCTGACCGCGCTGCGGTGGATCTTCGGCAAGGTGGTGGCGACCAGCCTGGCGCCCCAGGTGGAGCACGAGCTGGCGGCGTTCGTGGACGAGCTGACGACGTACCGGACCGGCCACCTCGGCACCGGCGACGAGATGCCCGAGCTGACCACCGAGTGCCAGGACGTGCCGGAGCGGGTGTACTGCCTGGCGAAGTGGACCGAGTTGATGCCCACCGACGGCACCCACCTGGAGGTGGTGCAGGGCGCCACGACAGCGGCCGACGCGGTGACCGCCAAGGAGATCAGCGACGCGGAGGCGCTGCGGGCCGCGCTGCTCGACGGCGAGGTGCAGACCAACCGGCTCCGGACCAAGGCGTACGACCAGATGACCGAACCGGCCGACGTCGACATCCGCCTCGGCACGCCGTCCGGGAGCGGCCCGGCCGTCTGAGCGCCGGAGACAGTGGTCGTCCACCTCGAGCACGCGTCGAGGTGGACGATTTCTGTAAAAGTATGGACTTTGGAATCATGTCGGATGGGCAAAAAGGGACATAATATTGATCCCCCAGGTCGCTCCCTCGACGGCACAGCAGCCGCCGGTCGCGCAACCGTCCAAAATGCACTGCTTCCCACCGGTGGGTCGATAGCGCCCGGCTCACAGAGCCTTTATTTTGAGCCGTTGCTTGTTGTTCCCCGCCTGGCGTGTGCACGAACCTAAGGAAGACTCATGACAACCGCACCCTTGCGCCAGGATGAGCCCCCGGTCTCGCTGGGCAGGGTCCGCGCGGAGCCGCTCGACCGGCTCTCCGCCGCGGACATCTCCCCCATCGTGCGCCGGGTGATGGCGGCTCACCTCGATCAGACCCGGATCCCGGCGGCGAAGTTCTCGTCGTTCATCTGATCCGCGATGGCCCCGGGGCCCGCCCGCGCGGCGCTCACCGAGTTCGTCCTCAAGGTGCACGCCAGGTGTGACCTGGCGTGCGACCACTGCTACGTCTACGAACACGCCGACCAGAGCTGGCGGCGCCGCCCGGTACGGATGACGCCGGAGGTGCTCCGGACCGCGGCCGGGCGGATCGCCGAACACGCCGCGGCCCACGACCTGCCGGACGTCACGGTGATCCTGCACGGCGGGGAACCACTGCTGCTCGGCGCCGAGCGGCTCGACGAGGTGCTCGCGGACCTCCGGCGGGTCATCGCCCCGGTCACCCGGCTCCGGCTCGGCATGCAGACAAACGGCGTACTGCTCTCCGAGCAGCTCTGCGACCTGCTCGCCGAACACGATGTCGCGGTCGGCGTCTCGCTCGACGGCGACCGTGCCGCCAACGACAGGCACCGGCGCTTCCGGTCCGGCGCCGGCAGCTACGACCAGGTGCTCCGCGCCCTCGGCCTGCTGCGCCGCCCGGCGTACCGGCGGATCTACTCGGGCCTGCTGTGCACGGTGGACGTGCGCAACGACCCGATCGCGGTGTACGAATCGCTGCTCGCCCAGGAGCCACCGCGGATCGACTTCCTGCTCCCGCACGCCACCTGGGACGACCCGCCGTGGCGGCCGGCCGGCGGCGGCACCGCGTACGCGGGCTGGCTGCGCGCCGTCTACGACCGCTGGCTGGCGGACGGCCGACCGGTCTCCGTCCGCCTCTTCGACTCGCTGCTGTCCACCGCCGCGGGCGGACCCAGCGGCACCGAGTGGCTCGGTCTCGACCCGGTCGACCTGGCGGTCGTCGAGACGGACGGCGAGTGGGAGCAGGCGGACTCGCTCAAGACCGCGTACGACGGCGCGCCGGCCACCGGCATGACCGTCTTCTCGCACGCGGCCGACGACGTGGCGGCCAGCCCGCTCCTGGCCCGCCGCCGCTCCGGCCGGGCCGGGCTCAGCGACGAGTGCCGGCGGTGCCCGGTGGTCGACCAGTGCGGCGGCGGACTCTTCGCCCACCGGTACGGCGCCGGGCACTTCGATCATCCGAGTGTCTACTGCGCCGATCTGAAAGAGCTGATCGTGCACGTGAACGAGAACCCACCAGCACCCGTCCGGCTCGACGCCGGCCTGCCCGACGACTTCATCGACCGCCTCGCGGCACTGACCGGCGACCGGGTCGCCATCGGCCGGCTCGTGGAGGCACAGATCGCCATCGTCCGCGCGCTGCTCGCCGAAGTGGCCGACCGCCTGCCGGCCGGCGGGGCCGGAGCCGACGGCTGGGAGGCGCTGACCGCCCTCGACCGCAGCGCGCCGGAGTCCGTCGCCCGGATCGCGGCCCACCCGTACGTGCGGGCGTGGGCTGTCGACTGCCTCGCCGGCAGCGGCACCGGCGCCCGGCAGGGGCCTGACTACCTGAGCGCGCTCGCCGTCGCCGCCGCGCTCGACGCCGGCACCCCGGTACGCCTCGACGTGCCGGTGCGGTCCGGCCGCCTGCACCTGCCGACAGTGGGCACCGTGCTTCTGCCCGAGGTGGGCGACGGCGCCGCACGGGTCGAGACCGGCCCGGGTTCGCTACGGGTGGCCGCCGGGGACGTGACAGTGGCGATCCGTCCCGGAACGCCCGGGGACGCGCCCCGGTGGTGGCCGACCCGCGTACTCGCCGCGCCGGACGTGAGCGTCCTGCTGGAGGACGGCGACCCGCACCGCGACTGCCACCGGCTGCCCGCCGGTGACCGGCTCGACGACGCGGGCGCCGCGCGCTGGGCCGAGACGTTCGCGGCGGCGTGGCAGGTGATCCGGGACGAGGTGCCGGGCCACGCCGAGGAGTTGCGCGCCGGGCTGCGGGCCGTGGTGCCGCTGCGGCGCAGCGGCGCGGGTGTCAGCGAGGCGTCGACCGCGCGGCAGGCGTTCGGCGGTGTCGCGGCCACGGAGACCGACGCCGGATCGCTCGCGGTGCTGCTCGTGCACGAGTTCCAGCACAGCAAGATGAACGCGCTGCTGGACATCTGCGACCTGGTCGACGGCACGCGGCCGATCGACATCACAGTGGGCTGGCGGCCCGACCCGCGGCCCGCCGAGGCCGTCCTGCACGGCATCTACGCGCACGCGGCGGTGGCCGACATGTGGCGGATCCGGGCCGACCGTCAGGTCGACGGCGCGCAGGCGGTCTACCGCCGGTACCGCGACTGGACGGCCGAGGCGATCGGCGCGCTGCAACGGGCGGACGCGCTCACCCCGGCGGGCTCGCGGCTGGTCCGGCAGGTCGCGCGTTCGATGTCCGGGTGGCCGTCGTGACCGCCGCCCGGACCGCGTACCGGGCCGGCACGCTCGCCGCCGACCTGCGCGCGCTCGGGCTCGGCCCCGGTGACGTGGTGCTCGTACACTGCTCCCTGCGGGCGCTCGGGCCGGTGGACGGCGGGTCGGGCACCCTGGCTGCAGCGCTGCGGGCCGCCGTCGGTCCGTCCGGCACCGTCGTGGTCCCGGCGCAGACCCCTGACAACTCGGTGAGCAGCGCCGCGTACCGCGCCGCGACCGCCGGGCTGACCGACGAGGAACGCCTGGCGTACGAGGACCGGATGCCCGGCTTCGACCCGGCCGTCACGCCGTCGTTCGGGGTCGGCGCGTTCGCCGAGCACGTACGGCGGCTGCCCGGCGCGGTCCGCAGCCGGCACCCGCAGACGTCGTTCAGCGCGTGGGGGCCGCGGGCGGAGGAGCTGATGCGCGTCCACGACCTGGACTCCCACCTCGGGGAGCGGTCCCCGCTCGCCGCCCTGGAGGCGGCCGGCGCCCGGACGCTGCTGCTCGGTGTCGGCTATGCGACATGCACCGCGCTGCACCTCGCCGAGTACCGGTCACGCCGCCCGGCGCCGCGTCGTCCGTACCGCTGCTACGTGCTGCGCGACGGCCGCCGGGAACGGCTGGAATTCGAGGCTCCGCACCTGGATGCGGGCCCTTTTCCCGCGATCGGCGCGGAACTCGACCGGGCGGCGTTCACCCGGCACGGGACGGTAGGGGACGCACCGGCCCGGCTGCTGCCGATATCCGGTGCGGTACGCGTCGCGGTCGCCTGGATGGACGCCCACATCGGACGGTGAGCCTGGTAACCCGAGCGCAACCTCTCTACCCTGATCGATAGACGCCGTATCGTGTCGACTGGGGAGCAGCGCGTGATCATTACCGGTTGGGGGTCAGGCGCACTTCCCGTGGAACGGTCGTGTCGTCGTGACCTCTGAGCGGCCCGCGCTGCCGGGCCCGCCATATTTCTTCCTCAGCTACGTCCCCCCGCCGACACACAACGACCGCACCCCGGGCGACCACTGGGTCCGCCGCTTCTACCACGATCTCAACCTGGCGATCGACGGCCGGCCCGGCGACCGGTTACGCCGGCAGGGCTTCGCCGACTTCATGGTGCGGCCGCCGGAGGATCGGACGGAACGAAAACGCACCGCGCTGGCCGAGGCCGAGGTGTTCGTGCCGTTGTACTCGCCGGACTACCTCAACCGGGACGACTCGCGCCGGGAACGGGAGTGGTTCCGGCAACGGCTGATCCGGGCCGGCCGGCCGGCCGACGGCGACAACATCCTGCCGGTCCTGTGGATCCCGTCGCCCGCCGCGGTGCACGCGCCGGACCAGGCCCGGGCGGTGGCGATGGCCGCCGACGTGGATGCGTACGCGGCGAACGGCATGAGCGCGCTCTGCCGGCTCCAGAAGTTCCAGCACGCCTACAAGGAGGTGCTGGGCCGGCTCGCCCAGCACATCGTCGACACCGCCGAGCAGACGCCGCTGCAACCGGCCGAGCCGCCGACCGGCCCGACCGATCTGCCGTCGTCCCCGACCAGCGAGGTGCCGTTCCGGGCGGTGGTGATCGCGCCCGAGGAACCGGCCGACCCGGGACGGCTCAACGGGCGGTCCGACACGCACGCCGGCCGGTGGCGCCCGTTCCGCGACCGGCCGCCGGTGGTCGACGACGTGACCGACGCGGTGCAGCGGCTGCGGATGCCGATCGACGTCCGCGACTTCGTACCGGACGCCGGGCTGTTCCGGGGCTGCCCGGGCGTACTCATGATCGATCCTCGGGTGGTCGAGACGCCGGACGGTGCGGAGGCCGTCCGCGCGGCCGTCGCCTCGCTGCACCGCTGGGTGGGCGTCGTGGTGATCATCGAGGACTCGGCACCCGGTCGCCGCTCCCACGCGGCGGTGCTGCTCGACCGGGCCATCGAGATCTTCCCGGCCGCGGCACGCCCACTGGCGATCACCACTTACGACGACTGGCGGGCCGGGATCCACGGCCTGGTCGACCGGATGCGCCGCCGCTACCTGGAGGCGAGACCGGCCTACCCGCCGCCGGGACGGCCGATCAGCAAACCCCGGCTCTGGGAGAACCCGCCGCCCGACGAGGGAGTGGACACATGACCCGACGCGAGGGACAGGTCGTCACCTTCTACTCCTACAAGGGCGGCACCGGCCGGACGATGGCGCTGGCGAACGTCGCCTGGATCCTCGCCGCCAACGGCAAGCGGGTGCTCGCAGTCGACTGGGACCTGGAGTCCCCCGGCCTGTCGCGCTTCTTCGCGCCGTTCATCGACCGGGACGCGCTGGAGAGCACCGGCGGGGTGATCGACCTGATCCGGGAGTACGAGTGGGCGACCACCACCAAGCAGGACAAGGGCGACGACCGCTGGCACGAGCAGTACGCCCGCGTGCACAAGTACTCGTTCTCGCTGAACTGGTCGAACTTCCCCGGTGACGGGACGCTGGACTTCCTCGGCGCGGGCCAGCAGAACAACGACTACGCCGGCGCGCTCGCCGGGATGAACTGGGACGAGTTCTACGAGCGGCAGGGCGGCGGCTACTTCTTCGACGCGCTGCGCGCCGACATGAAGCGCAACTACGACTACGTGCTGATCGACAGCCGCACCGGTTTCTCCGACGTGGCCGACATCTGCACCATCCAGCTGCCGGACGTGCTGGTCACCTGCTTCACCCTCAGCGAGCAGGGCATCACCGGCGCGGCCAAGGTGGCGCGGCTGGTCGAGCACCGCTACGGGTCGCGGCGGATCCGGGTGCTGCCCGTGCCGATGCGGATCGACCCGGCGGAGAAGGTCAAGGCGGACACCGGGCGGGCGGTGGCGCGGCAGCGCTTCAGCGGTCTGCCGAGCGGGATGAGCGAGGCCGACCGGGACCGGTACTGGGCCCGGATGCAGGTGCCCTACCAGGCGTTCTACGCGTACGAGGAACTGCTCGCCACGTTCGCCGACCAGCCCGGCGTCAACGGATCGCTGCTGTCCGCGTACGAGGTGCTGGCCCGGGAGATCACCCGGGGCGAGGTGGAGTCGCTGCCGCCGATGAGCAGCGCGGTACGCGAGCGGGTCAACGCCCGGTTCACCCGTACCTCCAACTCGGTGGAGAACGAGATCCTGCTCCGGCACGCCCCGTACGACCGGGTGTGGGCGGAGTGGATCGGTCACCTGCTGGTCTCGGCCGACGTCCGGGTGACCGACCCGTGGTTCGCCGAGGACGAGACGCCCCGGACCGCCCGGGAGCTGATCATCGTCTCCGAGGCGAACGCCACCGAGGAGGCGGTGCTCGCCGCGCCGGACCGCTCGCCCGACCAGGCGCCGCTCGTCGTCTACGTGGCCGACGTGCGGCGCCTGGCGAACGTGCCCGCGGCGCACACCGTCTCGGTCGCCGGGCTGGAGGCGCGTACCGCCGCCGCGCGGATCCTGCGCCTGGTCGGCCGCGAGGGCGTGCCGGCGGACCTGGAACTGCCGACCGGTCCCCGGTTCCCCGGCCGGGACAACACGGTGTTCGAGGTGCCGGGCCGCAACAAGCGCTTCACCGGCCGGGAGGCGGACCTGCGCGAGCTGCGGACGCTGCTGCGCAGCAGCCCGAAGGTGGTGCTCTCCGGCACCGGGCCGGTGGCGTTGCAGGGCATGGGCGGCATCGGCAAGAGCCAGCTCGCGCTGGAGTACGCCCACCGCTACCGCGCCGCGTACGACATGGTGTGGTGGATCGACGCCGACCAGGTGCCGTTCATCGAGTCGGCCATCGGTGACCTGGCGCCCTACCTGGGCGTACCGTCGTCGGACTCGAACCGGGAGAACGCCCGGCTGGTGCTCCAGGCGCTGCGCCGCACCGACCTCCGCTGGCTGCTGATCATGGACAACGCGGACGAGGTCGAGGGCGTCCTGCCGTACGTGCCGGACGGCAAGGGCCACGTCCTGATCACGTCCAGGAACCTGCAGTGGGTCGAGCGGGCCACCACCGTTCAGGTCGACGTGTTCAAGCGCGCGGAGAGCATCCAGCACCTCACCGAGCGGGTGCCGACCATGCGCGTCGACCAGGCCGACCGGATCGCCGCCCTGCTCGGCGACCTGCCGATCGCTGTCACCGCCGCCGCGGCCTGGCTCGCCGACACCGGCCACTCGGTCGACAGCTACCTCAACGAGATCGCCAGGTTCGGACCGGGCGCGGTGATGGAGCCGAACAGCAACGTCTCCGTGGAGGCCACCTGGGAGCTGTCGCTCAACCACCTGCGGACCCGCAACCCGGCCGCCTACCGGGTGCTGCAACTCTGCTCGGTGTTCGCGCCCGAGATCTCCGCCGACCTGGTCTACAGCGACGAGTTCGCCGAGGCGCTGGTGCCGTTCCACCCGCAGGCGAAGGAGCGGCTGGTCCGCCAGCAACTGGTGCAGCAGGCCAACCGGCTCGCGCTGGTCCGCGTCGACCTGCGGGCCGAGAACCCGTCCGGCGGCGAGCGGGGCCGGGGCGGCCTGGTGCTCATGCACCGCCTGCTCCAGCACGCCGTCCGGTCCCGGATGACGGAGGCGCAACTCGACGAGGCGCGCCAGCAGGTCCACCTCGTGCTCGCCGCGGCCCGGCCCGAGGGCGAGGTCGACGACCCCGACGGCTGGCCCCGGTTCCGGGTCATCTGGCCGCACCTGGAGGCGTCGAAGGCGCCGCTGAGCCGCAAGGTGGAGGTGCGGGCGCTGATGATCGACCGGGTCCGCTACCTCCAGTTGCGCGGCGACCTGGAGACCGGCCGGCGGCTCGGGCAGGAGGTCGCGCAGACCTGGGAGCAGATGCTCGCGGAGGAGGACGACGCGCGGGCGCGCGACGACCTGCGCCGGCAGTTGCTGCACCTCCAGTTCAACCTCGCCAACATCCTCGCCTTCCTCGGGCAGTTCACCGAGTCGCGGGCGCTGGACGAGGAGGTGCTCGCCGCCCAGCGGGAACTGCTCGGCGAGGACCACCCGCACACGCTGATGACCGCCGGCGGGCTCGCCCGCGACCTGCGCGGCATGGGCATGTACAACGAGGCGCTGCGCCTGGACGAGATCACGTTCAACGCGTGGAAGCGGAACTTCACCGAGGAGCACCCGCGTACCCTCGCCGCGCTCAACAACCTCGCCAGCACCCAGCGCCTGATGGGCGACTTCCGGGAGGCCCGCAAGAACGACGAGATGGTGCTGGCCGGGCGCCGCGCGATCCTCGGGGAGAACCACCCGGACACGCTCGCCTCCTCCGCGTACGTCGGCATCGACATGCGCGACGCGGGCGACTTCGAGCAGTCGGTCACCCGCCTGCGCAGCGTCCACCGGGACCTGCTGCACACGGCCGGGCCCGAACACCTCATCACCCTGCGGACGCAGACGAACCTGGCGGTGTCGCTGCGCGCGGCCGGGCACGCGGTCGAGGCGGGCAAGCTCCTCGAAGCCGCGTACGAGCTGCTGAACGAGCGGTTCGGGCCGGACAACCCGGAGACGCTGACCTGCCGGCTGAGCCTGTCGATCAACCTGCTCACGGTCGACCTGTTCCAGCGCGCCAGCCGGGAACTCACCGAGGTGCACCGCATCTACCAGCGCAACCTCGGCCCGGCGCACCCGCTGACCCTGGTCTGCATGGTCAACCTCGCCATGGTGGCCCGCCGCGCCGGAGACTTCGCCGAGGCGCGGCAGCTCGCCGGCCGGTCCGCCGACGCGCTCGCCGGCGTGCTGGGCAGCGGGCACCCGTACCCGCTCTCCGGCTGGATGAACCAGGGCATCTGCATCGCCGAACAGCCCGACCCGCCGGAAGGCCGGGAGGCGGCGGACCTGGAGGCGCTGAGCCTGCTGCGGCGCGCCCACGACGGGCTGGTCCGGACCCTCGGCCGCGACCACACGAACACGTTGCGCTGCCGGGCGAACCTGGTGGTGATGCAGGAGCGGGTGGAGAGCGGCCGGCGGGCGGAACTGGAGGCCGTCACCCGCGAGCTGACCTACCGGCTGGGCGAGAACCACCCGGCGGTCGAGGCCGTCCGGGAGAGCCGGTTGCAGCGGCGCATCATCGACCCGCATCCGATCTGACAGCGGTCCGCTCCACCGGGTCGGCCAGCCACGCGAGGATCTCCGGCAGCACCTCCACCGCGCCGAAGTGCGCGCTGCGCGGCTGCACGTGCAACTGCGCGCCGGGGATCTGCTCGGCCAGCCAGCGGGTGTGGCTGGCCGGGGCGAAGTTGTCGTCGGCGCCGTGCCACAGCCGGACCGGCATCCGGATGTCCGCCAGCGTGATCCCCCAGTCGGCGCGTAACGCCAGCACGTCGTCGATCCAGCCGTGCGGCCCCTGGCGCAGCGCCTCGGCGTAGGCGTCGGTGAGCTGCCGGCGGATCGGCACGCCGGCCACCACCCGGCGATCGGCCTCGGTCATCTGCTCGACCAGCAGCGCCAGCAGCGAGCCCGGGTCGTCCATGGTCCGCTCGGCCCGCAGCCGCAACTGCTCGGCGAGCACCGGCACGTCGTGCTCGGCGGCGCCGTAGTCCCGGACGTTGGCGTCGGTCATGCCGCCGAACCAGTCCAGCCCGGCCGCGCCGGCCGGGGCGAGACCGACCAGGACGGCGGTCCGCCGTACCCGGTCCGGCAGCAGCGCGGCGCAGGCCAGGGCGTGCGGGCCGCCGCCGGAGCGCCCCACCACCGAGAAGCCGTCCAGGCCCAGGTCGTCGGCGATGGCCGCGACGTCCGCCGCGGCGTCCGCGACGCGGCGGCCGGGCAGCCGGCTGGAGCCGCCGTAACCCGGCCGGTCGTACGAGATCAGCCGTACGCCGAGCCGGTGCAGCACGATGGACCGTGGTCGTGGACCGTTGCGGCTGCCGGGTGTGCCGTGCATCAGGAACACGGGCCAGCCGCGTTCCGCCCCGGCGATGTCGACCGCCAGGTTCCTCCTTCCCGTCCGGACGATGTGCTCTCGGTGCGTGGGCGAGTGTGCCAATCGGGGCCTCCGGACGGGTGGTGGCGGTACGGGTGGCGTGGTCAGACCGCCCCGGCGGCCGGGATCTGGCCGGTCCGCCCGGTGTGATCGGACTGGTCGGATGCTGCGAGGACGCGCAGCGTGTCGAGGGCTGATGCCAGCGAGACCTCGGCCGGCACCCGGTCGTAGGCCCGCAGGTAGTCCAGGAGCAGCCGGCACAGGCTCGCCTCGTCGAGGAACTCGTCCGGCAGCCGGTGCGCGAGCAGGGCGTGCATCGTCTTCGGCGGGATCTTCGGCCAGGCCAGTTCGGCGTACTCGCTCAACGCCATCAGCAGCCACAGCGCGGTGCGGTTGTCGACCCGGGCGGCGGCGAACTGCTCGGCCATCTCGGCCGACACCACGCCGTCCTCCAGCGGCAGCTCCGCGAGCCGGTCCTCGATGTCGGCGAGCACCCGGCGGACCCGGGGCACGTACCGCTGCGGCAGCCGGTGGAGCCCGTGCCGCAGGATGAGCGCGTGCAGCACCGCGTGGTCGTCGGTCGTGCCGAGCGAGTCGACCAGTTCCGGGAACTCGTCGATCAGGTACGGGCACGAGATGATCAGTTCGGGCGGCGCGGTCGGCGAGTCGGGCAGCCGGCTCAACGCCACCCGGGTCAGCCCGCACACCACCTCGCGGGGCAACTGCGCGCCGTCCTCGGCGAGGCATTCCAGCAGGACAGTGGCGCTCGTGCTGGACACCGCCTCCGGTGACTCGACGGCGCGCGCCCACAGGCGCCGGTAGCTGCGCTCGTCGTACAGGATGAGCTGGTGCAGGGACGGCACCGGCCAGCGGCGGGTGGCGAGCGACACCAGGTCGGCGTGGAACCGGGCGGCCTCGAAGCTGTCCGGCTGCTGGCCGCGCCACGTCCGTGCGCCCGCCCGCAACTGGCCGTAGGTGGTGATGTCACCCAGCAGCCGCGCCTCCTCGGCGGCCACGTTGATCTTCTCTCCCCGGCCCTCGCGCCGCTGCTCGGCGATGATCCGGCCGTCGGCGTCCCGGCCGAGCCAGCTGATCATCGCGAGCTGGCCCTTCTCGTCCAGCCCCGCCCGCCACAGCCGGACCGTGGACACCCAGGTCGCCTCGTCCATCAGATCGGTGTGGCGTACGCCGTCCGGTGACACCAGCGCGGCGAGGGCGACCAGGTTGGCGGTGTACGCGGCGAGCAGCCGCACCGGGTCGTACGGCGCGGGCCGGTAGCCGTCCACGCCGGCCAGGTTGGTCCGCTGCCGGGCCTCGGCCAGCAGGCCGGCGATGGTCTCCACGATCCCGTCCAGCTCCTCCGGGTGGCGGGAGGCGAGCTCCCGGGCGAAGCCCACCACCGCCTCGCGCTTCACCAGCGGCTGGTGGGAGAGCAGCGCCCGGAACTGGCCGGTGTCCAGCTGGTAGCCGAAGCCGGCCGGGCTGCGGGTGTGCCGGCGCAGCACGGCCAGGCTCCGCAGCGCCCCGATGACGTACTCGGCGATCAGGAAGTCGCCGATCGTGGTGTGCAGGAACTCGTACGTGCGCCTGGCGTCCTCGCCCTGCACGTCGTCCGGGCCGTACACCACGAAGAACGCGGCGGTGACCAGTTGTTCCGGGCCGAGCACGTCGCCGAGTTCGAAGCGCGAGCCGTCTCCGGGCCCGGAGCCGAAGCAGTCCAGGTCGAGACGGAGCGCGGCCCGGTTCACCAGTTCCCGGTTGCGGTTGAACATGGCGAACGCGGTGATCGCCAGGTCGCGCCGGAGCTGGTGTTCGCGGGCCTCCCGCTCGTGGTTCGCGAGGGCGGTCGGCGCCTTCTCGCTCACCTGCCGCCTGATGAACGCGGTGAGCAGGCCGGTGAACAGGTCGGACCGGGAGATGGCGGCGCCGGGACGGCGGTCGGCCCAGTGCTCGTTGTAGTAGATCGCCAGCAGCGTGAGCAGCAACGGCTGACGGGCCAGCTCGCCGTGGGACAGCAGCTCCCGGGCGGACAGCCGGCGGTAGCCGGGCCGGTCCTCGTTCGCCGCGTTCACGGCGGTCAGCCAGGCCGTCACCTGGGCGTCGGTCAGGTCCTCCAGCCGGACCAGCACTGTGCCCTGCGGCACGCTGGCGCGGTCCATCACCAGGATCCGCGACGTGATGATCGGGATGACCGAGTAGCCCAGGTCCCACTGGGTCTCCTGGAACTCGGCCACCCGGTCGATGTACTGGGAGTGGGCCGTGCCGGTGACCTGGACGAGTTCGTCGAACCCGTCGAAGATCACCACGACGGTGGTGTGCTGGGTGGCCCGGCGCAGGTCCGCCCAGCGGATGCGCTCGTCCATCACCTGCTCGATCGCGGCCTCGATCTGCTCGGTCGGCGACGTGTCCCCGGACATCCGGCGCAGCGGCACCACTATCGCGGTGAACCGGCTCGCCGGCAGCCGGGCCGCGATCACCCGGGTCAGCAGCGTCTTGCCGGCGCCCGGCTGGCCGAGGAGCAGCAGCGGACGGTGCAGGCTCGCCGGGTCGGTCAGATACTCGGAGAGGAACCCGACGAGGTCACCCCGGCGCGGCTGGTCCTCCCACCAGTGCTCCCGCTCCGGTGACGTGTGCTTGCCGTACTCGGCGGCCCGGAAGTCGGGGCTGATGAACCCGCTGTCCACGTTCGGCAGCCGCAGGTGGAAGTCGACGTCCTTGATCCGCAGCAGCGGCTGCCGGAACACCGCCGCCAGCGACCCGGTGAGCCGGTCGAGCGACTCGCGGAGCAGGTCGGGCCGGTCGGCGGCCACCGGACCGGACAGCTCGTCCAGGTTGCGGTAGAGCTGCGCCAGCGCGTCCAGCCGGGCCGAGACCTCGGTGGTGAGCTTCCGGTTGTCGATCAGGTTGTGCTCGATCGCCTGCCGGATCATCCGGAACCCGAACTCGGGGAGGTCCGCGGCGAGCCGGTCGAAGCGGTCCTCGTAGTGCCACATGGCCCGGCCCACCACGCGGGAGCGCATCGACGTGAGGTCGAGCCCGCGCCGCACCGACGGCCAGGCGGCGAGACCCTCGCAGAAGGCGATGGTGGCGTCGTAGAGCTTGACGTACGCGGCCTCGACGTCCCGCCGGGTGTCGTCCATGCCGTGCACGGAGGAGGGCAGCGGGAAGTAGCCGCCGTCGATCTCCTGCGGAAGCGTGTGGTGCCGCCGCTCGGCCGGCACCATGCCGACCTTCTCCTCGTCGGTCAGTTCCAGCCTGTCGAAACCCGGCCCGACCTCGTCGCGGAAACCGTCGAAGAACGCGGAGAGGGCCAGCACGGTATGGCTGGCCTCCAGCAGCTCGTAATACGATTTACCGCCGGTTGCCCGGATGCGCCCGGCCTGGTTTCCGGTGGCGTCCCGGACGAGCTGCATGAGCGCGTTCTTCGGGCCGAGCAGCGCGAGCGCCGTACCGTGGGAGAGGGCCCCAGCGCCCAGGATCCCCGCGCTGACGACCTTGTCGGTCTCGGTGATGCGCGCGCTGCCCGGGGCCAGCAGTCGTAACGCATCTCGATAGCTGAGGCTCGAACGGCGCGGCATGCCGCCCCTTCCGCTGCTGGCGATCGGATTCTTCAAGGATAGAAACTTCAGTGACGGAAAGCTATCGATTCCTCACCGGGCGGCGGCTTTGCGACGACTTTTCCATTCATTCATCTCATTCATCTGGTAAATGCGGCCAAGGCGTACCGACCTCTATGATCGACGGGTGGACCACACACGGGTACGGCAGGCGTACGGCGCGATCGCGCCGCTCTACATCGAACTGTTCGGCACCACCGGCCACGTCCACGCGGACGACCTCGCCCTCATCGGCCGCCACCTGACCGTCCGGACCGGCCCGGTGCTCGACCTCGGATGCGGACCGGGCCACCTCACCGACCACCTCCGTTCGCTGGGCGTCGACGCCACCGGGATCGACATGGTTCCCGAGTTCGTCGCGCACGCGCGGGCGACGCATCCGGACTGCGCATACCGGCTCGGGTCACTGGACGACCTCGCCGTCCCCGACCACTCCGTCGCCGGCATCCTCGCCTGGTACTCACTGATCCACCTCCCGCCACCGGACCTCGACGGCGTGCTGGCGGAGTTCCGCCGCGCGATCGTGCCGGGTGGACCGCTCGTGGCCGGCATCTTCGTCGGTGACGAGGTGGGTGCCTTCGAGCACAAGGTCGCCACCGCGTACCGCTGGCCGGTGGACGAGTTCTCCGCGCGGCTGCGGCAGGCGGGGTTCGCGGAGGTCGAGCGTCTGACGCGCCTGGACGACGCCCACCGCCCGCACGCCGCCGTCGCGGCCGTGGCTTCCGGGGCCTGAGCGCGCACCATCGTCATTAGGCCGCAACCGAACGCGGATCGCGGGGTGACACGGCACTGTCACCGTCGGAGCATGGCCGCACGAAGGGGTACGAGGACACGCCGGGCCGTCGCGGCACCGGCCGCCGCCCTGATCGTGCTGGCCGGACTGACCTCCTGTACGCCGGAGGTGAAGGGCGTCACCGGCCTCACAGTGGACGCCCACGGCCGGCCGCACGCGGCGCTCGCCTGGTGCGCGGACCGGCCGCCCGACCTCGTGGTGCTCACCTCCGTGGCGGAGTCCGCCTCGCCCGGTGCGCCCACACCGGAGCGGCCGTACTGGCCGAGGCGGAAGTACGACGTGCCTCGCGACGCCGCAGCGCCTGCCCTCGTACCCCTTGAGGGTTTCCCGCCCGGGCCGGTGGCCGACGGGCAGGCGGCGTTCCGGGTCTCCGGCGCCACCCACGACAACAGCTTCCGCACCGAGGGCGTGGACTTCCGGATCGCCGAACTGGCCGAGCTGCGGCCGGGTTCGGTCCTGGTCACCGACTTCGACGACAGCGGGGAGGTGCTGCGAACGGTCCCGCTCGACGAGTTCACCGAAATGGGCGAGAAAGCGTGCTGACCGCTGTGTCAGGATCGGCGTTCGGAGTTCGACGGCCGGAAGGACACCATGCCCGCGTACGCCATCGCCCACCTCCAGGACGCCGCCCCTCACCCGGACATCGCCGAATACATCGAGCGCCTCCCCGGCACCCTCGCCCCGTACGGCGGCCGTTTTCTCGTGCACGCGACGCCGCACGAGGTGAAGGAGGGCAACTGGCCCGGCGCCGTCGTGATGCTCGGCTTCCCGGGCATCGCAGAGGCGCGGGCCTGGTGGGACTCGCCCGCCTACCAGGAGATCGCGCCGCTGCGCTCGCGGCACATCGAGGGCGACATCATCCTGGTCGAGGGCGTCCCCGACGACTACTCCCCGACCGGCATCGTGCAGGCCATCCGGGCGGCGGCCTCCTGAGCCGGCCTGGCCGGCGCGCCCGCGACCTGGGGATCGTCGTCGGGTCGCTGCCCACCGGGCCGCACAACGCGATCACCGACGTCCCCGGCGTCCTGGTGGGTCACACCACCGTCGACGACGGCGCCGACCTGCACACCGGCGTCACAGCGATCGTGCCGAGCGGGCTCGGCCCCGGACGGTGGACGCTGCCCGCGGCGGTGTACACCGGCAACGGCCACGGAAAGCTCGTCGGCTCGACCCAGGTGGACGAGCTCGGCGTACTGGAGTCTCCGGTCGTGCTGACCGCCACGCTGTCGGTGTTCCGGGCGGCGGACGCGCTGCTCGGGCACCTGATGGAGCGCCGGCCGGACGGGCTGTCGTTCAACCCGCTGGTCGGTGAGACCAACGACGGGCACCTGTCGGACATCCGCCGCCGCCCGATCACCGAGGAACACGTCCTGGCGGCCGTCGCGGGGGCGACCGACGGGCTTCCCGCCGAGGGCTGTGTCGGGGCCGGCGCGGGCACCACCGCCCTGGGCTACAAGGCAGGCATCGGCACCTCGTCCCGCACGGTCTGGACCGACGGCGGCACGCGGACGGTCGGCGCGCTGGTCCAGTCCAACTTCGGCGGCGTCCTCACCGCACTCGGCGTGCCGCTACCGGTCGACGAGCTGGTCCCGGCCGCCGACCGGACCGAACCACCCGGCAACTCGTGCATGATCGTGGTGGCGACCGACGTACCGCTGGACGCGCGCCAGCTCCGGCGGCTCGCCCGCCGGGCGGTGTTCGCGATGGCCCGGGTGGGTGCGTCCTTCAGCACCACGAGCGGCGACTACGCGATCGCGTTCACCACGTCGGACCAGCCGCCGATCCCGGACGGCGCGATCGATCCGGTCTTCGCCGCCGTGCTGGACGCGGTGGAGGAGGCGCTGCTCAACTCGCTGTTCACCGCCGTCACCACCACCGGTGTGGGCGGTCGTACGAGTCACGCGGTTCCCCACCGGGCCGCCGTCGAGCGGCTGGCGGCGGCGGGACGGCTCACGGCCCGGCCGTACGCCTGATCCACTGCGCCCCTCGCCGTCGGCCGTTCGGCGAGGGGCCGAGTCCGATCATCCGCCGCATCGATGCCGGTATTCCGGCAGCTGCCCACCACTTCGTCGCTTATCGCGCCGGTAAGGGCCGGTCTGTCGGCTCAGCGACACTCCCGTGCGGACACATCGCTCCACACTGCCCGCTGTGACCGAAATCCCTCCCCCGAACCCGTGGCACGGGCAGGGCCCGCCGCCTCCACCGCCCCATCAGCCCGGCATGCCGTTCGCGCCACCGCCACGGCCGTCGTGGTGGAGCCGCCAGCCCGCGGCGATCAAGCTGCTCCTCGTCAGCGGCGTCGCGGTCCTCACCTGCTGCGGCGGGCTGCTCGGCATCGGCATCGCCGCCGGCCCCGCCACCGAACCGGACAAGGCACCGGAGAAGGCTGTCGCCCAGGAGGTGCCGACCGTGGCGGCGCCCACCACCACGGTCCCCGCGCCCGAGGTCAGCACCGTGTCGCCCGAGCCGTCGCCGTCACCCACCACGGCCGCGCCGACCACCGCGAAGCCCGCGTCGAAGCCGACCCCGCGCAAGACCACGAAGCCCGCCGTCTACTACAAGAACTGCGATGCCGTACGCGCAGCCGGCAAGGCGCCGCTGCTGCGCGGCCAGCCGGGGTACCGGACCGGACTGGATCGTGACCTCGACGGCGAGGCCTGCGAGCCGGATGGCGGCAACGGTGACTCCGGCGGCGGAAGCACCGGCGGCGGCAGTTCGGGCGGCGGCGGCAACGACCCGCGCTTCGGCACCTGCAAGGAGGCGAACGCGAACGGGTACGGCCCGTACAGGCAGGGCAAGGATCCTGAGTACTACTGGTACATCGACCGGGACAACGACGGCACTGTCTGCGAGTGACACGCGACGCCGGGGCGGACCGTGCGGTGCCGCCCCGGTGGTCACTCCACCTCGTCGTCGAACGCCCGTCGGGCGTCCTCGATCTGCGCCATGTGGGCGTCGGCCCATTCGAGCAGCACGTCGACCGGCGCACGCAGCGTCTTGCCCAGCGGGGTGATCCG
This sequence comes from Micromonospora sp. CNZ297, assembly GCF_007827625.1. Taxonomy (NCBI): domain Bacteria; kingdom Bacillati; phylum Actinomycetota; class Actinomycetes; order Micromonosporales; family Micromonosporaceae; genus Micromonospora; species Micromonospora sp. CNZ297. Next base: position 29,274 of record NZ_VISU01000007.1, read on the forward strand.
ATACTCGACAGCGACCGGGCGCGTCGCCACGACGTGCCGTTCCACGATGCCGTTGCGTTCCAGTCGTCGCAGGGTCGCCGTCAGAGACTTCTGCGTCACCGCCGGGATCGCGCGGCGCAACTCGTTGAAGCGGCACGGACGCTCGCACAGCTCGTTCAGGACGCTCAGCGACCACTTGTCCAGCACCTGATCGAGCAGCTCGCGGTGCGGTGCGTCGATGCGCAGCTCGGCGGCACCGGGAGTGGCGGTATCGCTCATGAAACCAGGTCTCCTTGAAGTGTCCTCCGTCAACTAGGTATCAATGGTAAACCTCAGTTGCCCAGTGGAGGAGCGCCCATGTCAGTCACCCGTCTCAGCCCTGCCGGTCTACAGCCGAACACGCCGTACCACCACGTGGCAGTCGCCACCGGGTCGCGCCACATCCACGTCAGCGGCCAGGTCGCACGACTGGACGACGGCTCACCCGTCGCCACCGGAGACCTGGCCGGTCAGGTCGCACAGGTGCTGCGCAACACCGGCCGCGCCCTCGCCGGCGCAGACTCGTCGTTCGAGGACGTGGTCCGGTTGACCTTCTACGTCACCGACTGGACGCCGGCGAAGATCGGGCCGTTCATGGCCGGGATCGAGTCGGTCGCCGAGGAGCTCGGGCTCCCGCAGCCGCTTCCGCCGGCGTCGCTGATCGGCGTCGACCACCTCTTCGAGCCCGACGTGCTGGTGGAGTTGGAGGCGACAGCGATCGCGCAGTGAGCACCTTTCTGCTCGACGCACATCACATCCATCGTCATTCGCGCATCCACGGAACGAGTCCCTCCCTCGGGTAGATCCACCACCACAGGAGGCACGCGGGTGGCCAGTAGGTCACGGCGGCGACGGCGAGATACCAGGGACGCGATCCGTCGAGCAATCCGCGGTAGTCGTGGGCGTCGGCCCAGCCGTGCACGGCCCAACTCCACAGCGCATAGCCGGCAAGGAGAGCGAGGGACCAGCCAATCCGTGCGGAATTCCCGGGTCTCCGCCCGCGCCGTCGGTCCGGCGCCTCTCGCGCATGCGACGCCACGCGTACATCATGATCCTGCCTTGCAAGGTCACCGGATCCGCGCGGGGCGGTCAGCCGACCTGACGGGGAGTGGAGGCCATGATCCGGCGGAATGACCCGCTCGCCCTGTTGGCGATCGCCATGTGCACGGCGGCCGGCGCCTTCGTCCTCGTAACGCCCTCCCGCATCCCCTATACCCCACAGACGCTGCTGATGGGTCTCACGCTGATCGGCACGCTCGTACTGCTCATGTACCTCGCGGGGCCGGCTGCCTTCGTGGCGGTGACCCGCACGCACGTCGTCGTGGGCAACCCGCTCGTCAAGTACCGCGTTCCACGGTCACTGGTCGACGGAGTCAGGATCGACGGGTTCGACATCGAGCTGCAGGTCTCGGGGCACGCGCCCATTCCGATTGCCGCCCTGACCCCGGGCGTGGGTGGCCACAACCGGGTGCCTACGGGCGGATACCAAACGCGCTTGAACAAGATCGCGGCGCTCTTGGACCACACGCCGGCGACGCTCGTAGCCGACACAATGGCGCGCCGGTACCGGTATGTGCACCTCGTTCTCCTGGCGGTGGACGTGCTGGCACTGGTCGGGATGGTGCTCTCCATCAGCACCGACCCCCTGGCGTAGATGTACGGCGCCGGAAGCGTCGGCCCGACCGGCCCACGGTCACGTGCCATCGTCCGGGAAGCTGGCCCGTCGATCTTCATGGATGATGGGAGCGGGATGTCGCAGGGCTGGGAACTGGACGACAGGCAGGCATTGGCCTCGGTGGCGGTGGACACCGGACACAGCGGCTTCATAACCGCATTGGCCGCCGGAACCCGCAACGGTCGCCGGTGTTCGCCTCCGGCTCCGAGGACGCGACGATCCGGCTGTGGGATGCGGCCACCGCCGAATCATCGACTCCCTCGACGCCGGCGGCGCGGTCACCTCGGTGGCCTTCGGCGGGCCCGACTGGACGTCGGCGCCGACGATTTCGACTTCGACCCGGCGGGCATGGACGATCTGCAGTCGCGGGACGCCGTGACCGGCGAACTCCTCCGCGAGTTCGACGATCACGGGAACGGCCGTTGCAGCACGGTGGCGCTGGTCACCGCCGCCGGACGGACCTGGATCGTCTCAGGCCACGAGGGTGGTGTCGTGCTGCTCGATGACGGACTCCGGCAGGTCGGCGACGCCTACGACGGGCACGAGGGCGAGGCCGTGGACCTGGTTGCCGTGACGGAGGCCGGCGGTGACCTGGTGATCGCCTCCGTCGGCGCGAACAGCGTGCACATCAGGCGGGCCACGCTCCCGGGCTGAGCCGGCCCACCCCGGGGCCTCCGGCACGGGGTGTGGTGGCAGACGGTAACGACGGCGACATCGCCCCATCGTGAACGCCGCGATGGGGCGATGCCCGAACGTCAAGTCCGCCGCTTTCGACCGAGCCCAGCCCTGAGCCGTTTCCGGTGGTCTGGGCAGGCCACCGGGATCAGCCCGTGGTGCAGGATCGGATCTGGGGTCTGGCGCTGCTGTTGCCGTTCATCATCGTGGTGAAGCCGAAGGTGTTGCCGCTGCCGTTGGACCGCATCGTCATCACGTAACCGGTGCTGTCCCAACTGGGGGAGCCGTTCCAGGTGGTGGAGACCCGCTGCGGCGGGGTCAGAGCCACGACCACGGTCCAGTTGCCTGCCCCCTGAACCGTCACCGAGGTGTTGTACCGGTCACCCCAGACGTTGGGGGTCGTCGCCGTCGCTGTGCACCCGCCGCTGGGAGGCGGAGTGGTCGGCGTGCCGGTCGGCGGCGGAGTGGTCGGCGGAGGAGTGCCGTCCGGGGCCACCGCTCGGCCTGTGCTCGGTGAAATCATGCCCGGACAGAGGTTGCGGCTGCTCAGGTTGGCCATGATCTGCGGAATCGCGTCGCGGGTGTTCTGAATGCCGTCGTGCATCAGGATCACCTGGCCGGCCTGGAGGCGGCTGGCGTTGGAGACGATCTGGCTGACGCTGGCGCCGTTCCAGTCCTGGGAGTCGACGTCCCAGATCACCTGGCGCAGGCCGAGCGACGAGGCGACCGACTGAAGGGTCGAGTTGGTCTCCCCGTAGGGCGGGCGGAACAACTGCGGCCGGACGCCGGTCGCCGACTGGATCGCCGAGTTGGTCTGGGAGAGGTCCGACTGCATCTGGCTCTGGCTCATCGAGGTCATGTGCGCGTGGTTCCAACTGTGGTTGGCCACCCACATGCCCGCGTCGACCTGGGCCCGCGCGGCGGACGGGTTGCTCTGCACGTTCTGCCCGACGTTGAACATGGTCGCCCGTACGCCGTTCGCGCGCAGCACGGACAGCAGTGCGCTGGTGCTGCCGGTCGGCCCGTCGTCGAAGGTGAGGCCGACGTACCCGTTGCAGACGGCGGCGCTGGACGGAGTGGCGGCGACCGCGAGACCGGCGGCACTCAGCGCCACGGTGGAGGCGAGCACTGCCAACCGGACGGTGAGACGCGATGTTCGGGGGGTGGACGGGCGGCGGAAGCCGCCGATGCTGGCGTACATGCGCAGGTCCTCCTCGGGACGGGTGACACCTGACGACGCATGGCTTTAATCGACAGAGATTGATGTTGCCGACGCTCGGAGTATTGCAGCGGCGTTTCGAACACGTCAACGATTTTCCGGAAGTTTTCCGGAAGTACGTACCTGGACGACGTGCCGGAATCCCTCGACGAGGCCCGTGCCCGGCTGTTCACCGTCGCGCAGCAGCGAGGGGCCAGTAGATCCCACCGTGGCTCCCACAGCCGCGCCGAACCCGCCGAGGACGGATACGAGAAAGCCCCCGACCTCGCCATTTCGGCTGGTCGGGGGCTTCTCCCTGTACTGTGCGCCCGAAGGGACTCGAACCCCTAACCTTCTGATCCGTAGTCGGCAGCAAAGCCGGCCTCTGACCTGGAGTTATGCAGTTCTGTCCGGATTCCGGATGTAGCACTGTTGACAGATCGTGACACCAGGGGGCGTTACCCTCCCCCCAGGTGCACCCATGGGTGCACGATCAACCCGGGGATGCCGACGAAGCCGTGGGTGCACGTCTCCCTCGTCCTTGACCCGAAGCGCTTTGCCCCCCAGCGTCACTTCGACGCACTACGCCACCTCCGCCTCAGGGGCGGCGGTGTCTCGGACAGAGTTGAGGATTGTGATCAGCCGGTCGACGTCGGCAGACGGGAAGATCGAGTCCGGCCCTTGCGGGGCGATGTCGCTGAACGGCGAGTCGTAGAGCCGCTCGGGCTCCATGACGCCGTTCTGGGTCAGGTGGGCGACGATCAGGTTTACGAAGTTGATCTGGTTCGCGCTGAGCGTCCGGCTGGTCAGGAAGTCACCGAACGCCTCGGTGGCGGCTTCCCGGTCGAGGCCGATCAGCGAGCGGATGAACAGCCCGAGCCCGTGGGCCGAGCGGCGGGCCTCGTCGATGTCTTCGGTGCCGCCGCCGCTGGCCGCCAGCATCCGTTCGAGCTCATCGAGGTCGGTCGGGGAGAGCTGCTTGTTGCGGCGCAGCTTCTGCAACGCCAGGTGGTCCTCGTGGGCGCGTAAGTACACGCGGGCCTTGGCGCGGAACCGCTCGAAGTCCGTGCCGATCTTGATGTCGTTCAGGGTGACGACGGAGATTTCGCCCAGCTCGTCGGTGAAGTCGGTGTAGACGATGGCCCGCTTGGACCTCTCGATCAGCTTGACCAGTCCGCGGAGGCGGCGGCGCATCAGCTCCAGCATCGGCAGGGTGACGTCCTGCCACCACTCGTCGCTGGCCACCTCGTCGAGGAGCTGCTGCTGCTCGCGGATCGCCGGGATGCTGGTCTGTTCCAGCAGCGTCGAGGCGATGTCCTGCACCTGCCGACGAAGCCGGTCGTATGCGGGCTCCACGTCGAGCTGGCCAAGCTGCAGGCGCAGCACCATCAGGTCGAACCGCTTGGCCGCCTCGTCGTCGTCCTTGACTGCGGTGGGCAGGCCGGCGAGGTTGCCGCCGATCTCGTCGACGGCCTCGGGGGTGAGCCGGTGCCAGTGCTCGAAGTCGATGTAGTACTCCACCAGGCGCCGCTTCGGACGCACGACGAAGTTGTCGAGGTGGATGTTCTCGACCTGGCGGTGCAGGTTGCGGGCGAGGTCCCCCCGCAGCGCCGCTTCGCTTTGCGTGCCTTCAACCTCTGCCTCCGCGTCGGCGTCGGCGGTTAGGCGCTGGTCGAGGCGGTAGATCAGTTCGAGCTGGGCCTTGAACAGCCGCTCGGTCAGCGACTCGCCCAGCTTGCCCTCGGCCGCCTTCGGGTTGTGGTTGAAGTACTCGAAGTTCTTGCAGAAGTCGAAGATGTAGAAGTTCTGTTTGTCCTGCCCGGGGCCGTAGAGGTCCTTGCAGAGCCGGGTGCCGCGGCCGATCATCTGCCAGAACTTCGACTTCGACCGCACGATCTTGAAGAAGACCAGGTTGACGACCTCGGGTACGTCGATGCCCGTGTCGAGCATGTCCACCGAGATCGCGATGTGCGGGTCCTTCTCCTTCTCGGAGAAGGCGTCGATGAGGCTCTGGGCGTACTCGGTCTTGTGGGTGATGACCCGGGCCAGGTGGCCGCGGGGCATCGGGTACGCGAGGTCGAACCGCTTCTGGATGAAGTCGGCGTGGGCGTTGTTCTTGGCGAAGATGATGGTCTTCCCGATCCGGTCGCCGCCCGCGACGCGGTGGCCAAGGGTCATCAACGTCTCCAGCGCCTTGTCCACCGTGTCGGCGTTGAACAACCACTTGTTCACCGCGTCCGCGTCGACGCCGTCCGGCGGGTCGCCCTCACCCCAGTCGAGGGCGTCCCAGTCGTCCTTCTCCTCCTCGGTGAGGTCGTCGTAGCGGATACCGTCGCGCGGGAACTTCAGCGTTACGGAGACCGCCCGCGGCGGGACGAGGAAGCCCTCGTTGACCGCGTCGTCGAGGTCGTAGTGGTCGGTGGGTACACCATCTTCCAGGTTGAACAGGCTGTAGGTGTTGCGGTCGATCTCGTTACGCGGGGTCGCGGTGAGCCCGACCAGCAGGCTGTCGAACCAGGAGAAGATCGCACGGTACTTCTGGTAGACCGACCGGTGCGCCTCGTCGATGATGACCAGGTCGAAGTAGCCAGGCCCGAAGCGCCGCTCGCCGCTCGCGGTCTCGTTGATCAGGCCCATCATCGTCGGGTACGTCGAGACGTAGACCCGGGCCTCTGCGGTCTTCTCCTCGACAAGGTTGACCGTGGCCGCCCCGGGCAGGTGCGCCTTGAAGGCGTTGGTTGCCTGCTTGACCAGCGCGTTGCGGTCGGCGAGGAACAGCACCCGCTTGACCCAGTTCGCCCGCATCAGCAGGTCGACCAGGGCAATCACCGTGCGGGTCTTGCCAGCGCCGGTCGCCATCACGACGAGCGCCTGGCGCTGTCGCTGCGTCTCGAACGCCTCGCCGATCGCCCGGATCGCCCGGTGCTGGTAGTACCGCTCGACGATCTCCTGCTTGATCGGCACGTCCCCGAGTGGCTTGCGGCTGGCTCGGCGCCGGATCAGGAGTTGGAGCTCATCCTTCGTGTAGAAGCCCTGCACCGGCCGGGGAGGGTAGGCGGTGTCGTCCCAGAGCCAGGTCTCGTAGCCGTTGGTGTAGAAGATGACCGGACGCTGGCCATACCGCTGCTCCAGGCAGTCGGCGTACAGCTTGGCCTGCTGCTGGCCGACCGTGGCGTCCCGGCGGGTGCGCTTGGCCTCGACCAGCGCGAGTGGCTTGCCGTCGTCACCCCACAGCACGTAGTCGACGTACCCGGTGCCCGTGGTGTTGGGCATGCCGGTGACCTCGAACTCACGGTCCTCTGGGCGGGCGAGCCGCCAGCCGGCCTCCCCCAGCATGAGGTCGATGTAGAGGTCGCGGGTCTGCGCCTCGTTGTAGTCGTGGTCGTCGGGGCGAGCCTCGTTGGCGGCCTTCGCGGCGGCGATCTCGGCACGCAGCTTCGCCAACTCGGCATCGAGGGTGGCGGACTTCTCGCGTTCGGCGGCCAGCGCCGCGTCCTGAGCGGCGAGCTTGTCGGCGAGCGCCTTCAGCTCGGCCTGGGTCTGCTGCCGGACCTGCGAGGAGATCGGCCTGGGGATCAGATCCGGGTTGAAGGCAAGCGCGCTGGCGGGGACCCTGGCTTGGTCGCGGGTGTAGTGCCGGACGATCCAGTACGTGACGTGGAACAGCTCGCGGACGACCGGCACGGACTCCTTCGGCGTCACCGCCGTACGCTCATGCACGGCGCGGTTGCCCTGCTTGCGGACGATGTTCATCTTCGCCTGCAGGCTGTTGCCCACCAGGTTGCGCAACGACGGCTCGTGGATCATCGCCGACAGGTCATCCTTGTACGGCTTGGTGAGCGTGCCGTCGGCCTCGAATAGCCAGGCGAGGGCAAGTTCGAGCGTGCGCCGGGCGTAAAAGCACGAGGCCCGCGGGTCGGCGACGGCCAACTGCTCCGCTCGCAGGGCCTCGCCAAACAGTACGGGCCACTCAGCCCGCAGGAACACGAAGTTGCTCATCGAGCGCCAACTCCCCACAGTCGACAGCCGGCGATCTTCTCACGTCAGAGCAACCCTCGGAAGGCCCGATCCTGCAGGGACGCGAACAGCGCATCCAGCTCGGCGTGGTGCGACGAATGACGTCGCCTGAGCGCGTCAACGGCAGCGATCTTGCGGACGAAGTCGTCCTGGAGAGGCAAGGGGGGAGCAAAGAACGAGACGCTTTCCAGCATCGTCTGGTTGACCTTGTAGGTGCCGTTGGTCGTACGGGCGAGGGCTTCGATCTGCCTTCGAACTGCATTCGAACGCCAGACGTGCTCCAGGAAGGCAGGCCGCACCGTGGTTGTTTGAATTCGAGCAGCGATAATCGTGTCCGGGAAGGTCGTGTCAGGCATCGGATCGTAGGGAAAGAATCCTCGACCTACGAGGCTGAGGTTTCCATTACCCCTGCAGATTAGGAAGTCGGAGGGATGCACAGTCTGCACGGCGGGTGGTGGTGCGAGAAAGGTTGCTCGCTTCCGTGCTGTCGGGTCAAAACGCTGCCCGGTGACACTCGACAGGGTAAGAACCAGTCCCTCCACCTGGCCGCGAGTCGCTGGCGACAGCCCATTCCGGAGTGGCATAACCAGAGCGTCACCGAGCGTAACCAGAGGCCAGTTCATCGGGTTCGAAGTGGGTGAGCCGAACAAGTCAAGGAAGATGGACTGGGTGACATCGCCGAGGTGGGCGAGGGCTTCGCGGCGCTTAGCGCGCAGCTCGTCCGCCCGATCCAGAACCTCCGCAATCCTGCGTTGCTCTTCAACGGGAGGCAGGGGAACTGAAATCGATGCGAGGCTCTGCCGAGTAATTTGTGGCTGCGCCGAACCGGTGATGGCCTTCCGGAGGCCAACTTGGCGCAGAGCACGAACTAGGTAGTCGAGGTGCACTCGTGATTCATCCAGGTCGTCGAGGGCCATCGCGTTGCCCGTGACGTAGGAATTTGGCTCGCAAACGTTAATTGTTCCGCATGTGGCCCCGCGGCAAGTGATTAAAACTGTCCGCTTCTCGTGGTTGAAGCTGCTGTAGTAGCCAATCTTGCCGTTCGCGCCATAGACAGGGAACCCCGATTCTGTGAACGCGCTCTGCGGGATTGTAGGCCATTGCTTGGGATTACAGATTTCGTAGAGCGACGTCATTGCCCCGAAATTCTGCGAGATAGTCATCGGAGCATCCCCTTCAGGCTGGACATGCCCTGCTGGATCTCGGACTCGAGGCGTTCCAGGTCCGCGAGGATGTCCAGCGGCGAGCGATGCTCGACTTCCTCGTGGAGGACCTCCTTGTACCGGTTGAGGCTGAGGTCGTAGCCCTGCTCGATGATGTCGACCTTGGGCACGCAGAAGCTCTGCTCGGTCCGCGCTCGCTGCAACTCGTCGCCGTCCCGCCGGAACCACCGCGCCAACGCGTCGGGAAGATTGTTACTGGTGTGCTCGTTCCCGGCCAACGCCACCTGCGGCCGTGGTCCGAGCTTTTCGGCCGGCAGCAGCGCGGTCCGCTTGTCGTCGAGACTCCAGCCGTCGGCACTGACCTCGTAGAACCAGACGTTGTCTGTGCCGCCGCTGTTGGTCTTGGTGAAGAGGAGAATCGCCGTAGAGACGCCCGAGTAGGGCTTGAACGTGCCGCTGGGCAGCTTGACCACGCCGTCGAGCTTCTGGTCCTCGACCAGCATGCGGCGCAACTCCTTGTGCGCCTTGCTCGATCCGAAGAGCACGCCATCGGGCACGATGACGGCCGCCCGGCCACCGGGCTTGAGTAGCCGGAGGAACAGGGCCAGGAAGAGAAGCTCAGTCTTTTTGGTCTTGACGATCCGCTGGAGGTCCTTGGACGTGCTCTCGTAGTCGAGGCTGCCGGCGAACGGCGGGTTGGCCAGAATCAGCGAATACTTCTCCGACTCGTTGCTGACGTTCTCGGCCAGCGAGTCGCGGTAGCGGATGTCCGGGTTCTCCACGCCGTGCAGCAGCATGTTCATGCTGCCGATGCGCAGCATGATGCTGTCGAAATCGAAGCCGTGGAACATGTTTTCGTGGAAGTGCTTCCGCAGCTTCGGGTCGAGCAGCGCGTTCGGATGCGTTCGGCGGACGTACTCGCCAGCCTCGACGAGGAAGCCGGCCGTGCCGCAGGCCGGATCGCAGATCTGGTCGTCCGGGGTGGGCTTCATCATCTCGACCATCAGCTGGATGATGTGCCGTGACGTGCGGAACTGTCCGTTGTGCCCGGCGGTCGCGATCTTGCCTAGCATGTACTCGTAGAGGTCACCCTTGGTGTCCCGGTCCTCCATCGGGATCTGGTCGAGCATGTCGACCACACGGGCGAGCAGCGCCGAGTTGGGGATGGTGAACCGCGCGTCCTTCATGTGGTGCGAGTACGTCGACCCGTCGCCGCGGAGCGTCCGCAGGAACGGGAAGACCCGCTCGCCGACGATCTCGAACATCTCGGCCGGCGCGGCGCTCTTGAAGTGCGACCAGCGCAGGTCGTCGTACTTGCGTCCCTTGTCGTCACAGCCCTCCGGGAAGATCCGGCGCTGCATCGGCTTGCCCAGCCGGTTCGCCTTGTTCTCCTCCAGCGTGTGCAGGTCATCGAGCCGCTTGATGAAGAGCAGGTAGGTGATCTGCTCGATTACCTCCAGCGGGTTCGAGATGCCACCCGACCAGAAGGCATCCCAGACGCGGTCGATCTTACTCTTCAGCTCACCGGTGATCACGTAGCTTCGGTCCCCACCCCGTCGTACTGTCAAGTCGACCTAGGCTAGTCCCGCCTCCCGCCCCATCGTGATCGGACGTTGGGGCGAAGACTCCGCGAGCGGGCACAGCAGCGTGGGGCTATCCGGTGGCCCCATCTCGCGGGCGCCTTGTCGTGCATGTCGGCCATGTCGCGCCGGGTCTTAATCCCGGACGCGAAGCCCTGGAGCAGCGACCACCCGAGCATCTGACTCGTCGTCAGGCCCGCCACCGCAAGTCCGCCAACTCCCACAGGCCGCAGCAACGATGCGGCTGGTGACTCTTGGCCGCGATCAGCCCGCGTGCACCCATGGGGTGCACCTGGGTGCACGAAAAAACGCCCCCCGATCACTATCTATCGATAGCCGGAGGGGCGTTTTCCCTGGTCAAACGCTTGTCAGACCCTGTGCGCCCGAAGGGACTCGAACCCCTAACCTTCTGATCCGTAGTCAGATGCTCTATCCGTTGAGCTACGGGCGCCTGGTGCTCGGCCAGTCTACACAACCGGCTTTCGCGCGGAGACTCCGGGATTCGAACCCGGGAGGGGCTTTAAGACCCCAACCGCATTAGCAGTGCGGCGCCATAGACCAGACTAGGCGAAGTCTCCCTGGTGACCCACGAGGTCACCGCGCCCGAGGATACAGGTCCGTACCCGCCCGGGGCAAAGCGACTATCGGACCGGCCGCCCCGACCGCGTTTTCGTCGTGTGCCAGATCACGCCCACGGCTACGCTCCATCGATATGCAGGAGCAGCCGCCGAGCGATCCGCCCCGTCGCGAGCCCGCCCCCAAGGCCCGGCGGAGCCGCTCCCCACGACCGACGTTCAACCCACCGACACCGGAGCCCGCCGCGGAGAACGCGACGAGCGACACACCGCCGCCTCGGCGTCCGCGCCGGGCGGCGCCCACTGTCGTCTTCCAGCCGCCGACGCCGGCCGCCGACGCACCGTCGGCGCCGCGCCCGCGCCCGGCCGCAGAGCCGTCGCCGAGCGCCGGGGAGGGCACGCTCCCGGCCGATGAGAGGCCCGTCACAGCAGAGCAGCAGCAAGCCACCGAGCCTCCGGCCGGGCCGGTCTCCCCACCGGCCGGGGAGGAAACACCGAAACGGGCGCGCCGCGCTCCCGCCGCCAAGAAGGCCGCCCCGGTCGCGAAGAAAGCGGCCCCAGTTGTGAAGAAGGCTGCGCCGGCGGTCAAGAAGGCCACTCGGAAGGCGTCGCCTCCGAAGCAGGAGACGGCGATCAGCACGACGGAGCCCACACCCACCGAACGGCAGCCCGACGGCACCGAGCCGGTCACGGCGGAGCGTCCCGTCACCGCACCTTCGCCCGGACGGACCCGCCGGACCACGAAGGCCGCCCCAGCGGCGGCGATGGCGATCCCGGCAACGGCGCGTCCAGCCGCCGCCGACACCACGACACCCCACGCGGAGCAGTCCGACGAGCCGACGCACGGCACGGTCGTCGAGCGGGCACCCGCACAACCCGACGTCGCGCGTACCCCGGTGGAGGGCTGGCGGGCGGTGGGGCCGCAGCTGCGCGACCACCCCGGGTTCGCGCCGGAGCTGCTGGCCCTGGCGGCGGTCGACGCGCTCGGGCCGCGGGCCGCGTCCTGGGTGGAGCAGGTCCGGCGGGCCTACCCGGACGCGGACGCCGACGGGCTGGCCCGGCTGGCGACGCGGCGGTTCGTGCGGATGGCCGGTACGGGTGGGGCGCTCGCGGCGGGCGCCGGGCTGTTCGCGCCGGTCGCGGAGCTGGCGACGGTGCTGTGGACGCAGGCGAACCTGGTGCTGCATCTGGCAGCGGCGTACGGGCGGGATCCGGCGCATCCGGATCGGGCGGCCGAGCTGCTGGTGCTCACGTTGGTGCACCCGGACGACGGAACCGCGCGGGCGGCGCTGGCGGCGGCCCGGGCGGCTGATGCTCCGGCGGAGGGTCCGTGGGGGCGCGTGGCGGAGGCGGCCTGGCGGCTGGCGACGCCGGTGGCCGCGCAGGCGGGTGGCTGGCTCGGGCTGCGGTTGGCCGCCCGGTTGCTGCCGGGCGCGGCGGCGCTGGCGGCCGCGACCGGCGGTACGGCGACGGCCGAGCGGGTGGCCGCGCGGGCGGTCGCCCGGTATCGGGCGTGATCGACACCGGTTCGGCGAGCCGGCGCGGTCAGGCGGGCCCGATGCCGCCACTTCCCCGACCTGGCGGCGGACGGAACGCGTGCGGTCAGAGCCAGTCGAACCAGGACTTCGGCAGCATCGCGTAGCCGACGAACGCGAAGATGTCGAGCAGCGTGTGCGCGACGATCAGCGGGGCGACCCGGCGGGTACGCAGGTAGAACAGCCCGAAGATCACGCCCATGACGGCGTTGCCGACGAACGCGCCGAAGCCCTGGTAGAGGTGGTACGAGCCGCGCAGCAGCGCGCTCGTGGCGAGCACCGCGCCGATCCGCCAGTTGAGCTGCCGCAGCCGGGTGATCAGGTAACCGACCACGATCACCTCCTCCAGCACGGCGTTCTGCACGGCGGCGAGGATCAGCACCGGCACCATCCACCAGAGGTCCGGCAGCGCGGCCGGGACCAGCGTGGCGTTGAGCCCGAGCTGCGCCGCCGCCCAGAACAGCGCCAGCCCGGGCAGGCCGATGAGCGCGGTCAGGCCCGCGCCCCGGGCCAGGTCGGAGGCGGGCCGGCGGAAGTCGACGCCGAGCGTCCGTGCCGGGTCGCCGGGGTCGCGCGCCAGCAGGTGTACGGCGAGCAGTACCGGCAGCAGCGCGAAGACGATCCCGAGCAGCTGGTACGTGAGGTCGAGGTACGGCCGGGCCGACGCGGAGGTGTTCAGCGCGGCGGTCTGCTTGGACAGTCCGCCGGTCGCGGTCAGCTTCGCGATCAGCGAGACGAGCGCGTACACGGCCGACTGGCCGAGGGACAGACCGAGCACGAGCAGCGTCTCGGTGCCCAGCATCCGGCGGGAGACCGGGCGGGCCAGCTCGTCAACCGTCACCGGACCATGAAAGCACTTCGGCGACCGGGCCGGACGGTCGCACAGCCTGTGCGACCGGCGTACACGCTCCGTGGACATTCTATGCGGGCCGATCCGCCCGTACGGAGAAGGAGCGTGCCCCTGTGGAGAACTTCGCGCGGCTGCTGAAGGAGAGCTGGACCCTGGTCGAGGAGCACCGGGAGCGGCTCAGCGGTCACTTCTACGCCCGGCTGTTCCTCCTCGACCCGGAGCTGCGCAAGCTCTTCCCGGTGCAGATGAACGGCCAGGGGGACCGCATCCTGGAGGCCATCGTCACGGCCACCCAGACGGTGGGCGACCCGGAGAGCTTCGACGAGTACCTGCGCGCGCTGGGCCGCGACCACCGCAAGTACCACGTGTCGGCCGAGCACTACGCGACGATGGGCGTCGCGCTGCTCGACGCGCTGCGCAGCACCGCCGGGGACGGCTGGAATCTGGAGTACGACCAGGCGTGGCGGGAGGCGTACGCCGGCATCAGCGAGCGGATGCTGGCCGGCGCGGAGGCGGACGAGAACCCGCCGTACTGGCACGCCGAGGTGCTGACGCACGAGCGGCACGGCCCGGACACGGCGGTGCTGACCGTCCGCGCGCTCCAGGATCCGCTGCCGTGGCGGGCCGGCCAGTACGTCAGCGTGGAGGTGCCGCGCTACCACCCGCGGGTGTGGCGGACGTACTCGGTGGCGAACGCGCCGAACGAGGAGAACGTGCTGGAGTTCCACGTCCGGACGCCACCGGGTGCGGCCGGCTGGGTGTCCGGCGCGCTGGTGCGCCGTACCAAGCCGGGTGACCTGCTGCGGGTGGCCGCGCCGATGGGTTCGATGACGCTGGACCCGGAGTCCACCCGGGACGTCCTCTGCGTGGCCGGCGGGGTCGGCCTGGCGCCGATCAAGGCGCTGGTGGAGGAGCTGACCCGGGTCAACCGGACCCGCTGGGTGCACGTGTTCTACGGCGCGCGCCGCCCGGACGAGCTGTACGGGCTGCCCGGCCTGGAGGACCTCGTCGCGTCCCACCCGTGGTTGTCGGTGACGCCGGCGTGCAGCGAGGACCCGGACTTCGGCGGCGAACTCGGTGACGTCTCCGAGGTGGTCACCCGGTACGGCCCGTGGACCACGCACGACTGCTACGTCTCCGGCTCGGCCGCCATGGTCCGGGCCACCCTGCGGGCGCTCGCCGCCGACGACGTCCCGCCCGACCACATCCGGTACGACACGTTCGGCAACCTCTGAACCTTGCTCCCCCCGAGCCGGGTCGCGTGCCCCCGCCCCCTGGGGCACGCGACCCGGCCCCCCGTTTCTCAGTAACGCCAGGGGGTGCCGGTCTCGCGGTACTCCTCCACGGGCACGAGCGGCACGCCGGGTGCCATCCGGTCGACGTAGAGCCGCCCCTCCAGGTGGTCGATCTCGTGTGCGACCAGCCGCGCCATCGCGTACTCGTAGGACGTGATCACCCGGCTGCCGTCCCACAGGGCGTGTTCCACGTCGATGCGCAGCGGCCGGGGCACCAGGCCGCGGTGGTCGAAGAAGGACAGGCAGCCCTCGTACTGCTCGTCGGTCTCGGTGGCGGCGTCCACCACCCGGGGGTTGAGCAGCACCACCGGGTCGGCCGCCCGGTCGGCCGGGCGCACGAGCGCCGCGGACCAGCCGATGCCGAGCTGGGGCGCGGCGAGGCCGACGCCCTTGCTGAACGGGTGCAGCTCGTCCAGGCGGACCAGCATCGCGGCGAGCCGGTCGATCACCTGCCGGGCGTGCTGTTCGTCGGCCGGCAGGTCGAACTGGCGGGCCCGCTGCCGCAGCAGGTCGTCGCCGCGCTGCACGATGCCCACTGCGCGCATCCGGTCGCTGGCCCGTACCCGGGCGCCGCCGGTGGGCGCGCTGTCCGGTTCGGCGTCCGGCTCGGGGCTGCGGAACCGCCACTGCATCCGGTAGCGGGCGTTCAGCGGCGGGTCGTCGGTCCCCCAGTCGAAGACCACCCGGCCGCCGTCCGCCGAACGCTGGATCGGGGTACGCAGCGGCCCCTCCTCCGCCGACAGCGAGGTCTCCGCGCCCCACACCTTGGGGTCGAGGTCCGCGGGCAGGTCGAGCCGCACCGCCAGGTGCCGGGTGGGCAGGCGTACGGCCCGCTGGAACCAGGGGCCCCACTTGTCCCGGCCGACGCGGTACGCGTACTCGATGGTGACCCGGTCGCCGGGGTAGAGCGGGAAGCGTCCCTCGTCGTTCTCGAACAGCAGCCAGATCTCCTTGAACGCGTCCCGGTCGTGTTTGGCCCGCCAGTGCATCGGCTCGCGTCCGTTGCCGTCGTCCCGGTACGCGGTGAGCTGCAGCTCGGCGAAGGTCAGCGGGTGTTCCCGGTGGTGCCGGTTGGAGCGGCCCGGGTCGTTGGGGTAGCGGTCGACGGCGACCCGGACCAGGTAGCGGGTGACCGGTTCGGTGCCCGCGTTGTACAGCTCCCGCCGGATCGCGCAGTGGTAGCCGTCCCCGGTGTGGGTGAGCGTGGCCATCTCCCGTTCCACCACGAGGCCGGTCCCCGGGGGCAGCCACTGGCCGGGCACGGGTGGGTCGCGGTGCGCAGTGCCGGTCCGGCCGTGCCGCAGTTCGTCGTACTCCCGGAAGCGCTGCCAGATCGCGCCGCTGGCCTCCAGGACGGCCTCGGCCCGGCGGGCGAAGTCCTCGGTGGGCCGGTGCCGGCGCCCTTCGACGTGACTGACGTAGGACGGGTCGAAGCCCATCATCGTGGCCAGTTGCTTCTTGGACAGCCCTCGGCCGGTCCGGTGCCGGGCGAGTTCGGCCGCGAACGAGTCCGCGGCACGCTCGATCGGTGAGGTCGTCATCAGCTTCCTCGTACGCGGGAAGACCATTTTCACGTTGAGTGGCCGAACGTGTACGGAAACTGCCTCGTATTCGACACTCACCTTGACTTTTCAGCGGCGTACGTCGATCCTTACGCCGTCTGCCGCCGGTTCTCCGGCGGCGTTTTCCGTCTCCGAGGCCGGGTAGTACGCGACGGCCGCGGAGTGACGGGGACCTCCCCGCGATACCGCGGCACCACTTCCCCTCCCGCCGGGAGGGTGGTTAGGCTAGCCTTAGCTTGGGTCGACGGCACGCGCCGACCGCAGGGCGACAGGACAGGGGACGGCCAGGTGACTGCGGTGATGCCGGGGCGCGACGCCGCCACCCCGCTCGCCCCTGTGACAGCGACCCTGCGCGCCATGTTCGGCACCGACGACCTGCCCGGGCTCGCACCCGGCCTGCTGGTCCACGACGAGCTGGACCGCTGGTCCCCGGCCACCCGGCTGATCGACGGCACTCTGCTGTCCGAGTTCCTGACCGCCGCCGGCCGCCGCTGGGGCGGCACCCCGCACGCGTGCGCCGCGCTGGCCTGGAAGTCCTACAGCTACTGGACCGCGCTACCCGCGGTGCTCGGCTGGGCGTCCGCCCGCCGGGTGCCGCTGCTCGACCCGGCCGACGTGCTCGTGCACTTCGAGGACCACCACCAGCTCCTCACCTTGGGACTGCGTGCCTCCACCCCGGTGGCGGTGCTGCCGAGCGACCCGCTGGCCCTCGCCGGCGCTCCGGGCGTACTGGTGGTGACGGACGAGGCGGCGCTGCTCGGCGCGCTGCGCGCGTCCCTGCTCGACGCCCACTTCGCCCCGCTGATCGGCGCCATCCAGGGCGAGGTCCGGATCGGCACCCGTACGCTGCTCGGCTCGGTGGCCTCCGGCATCGCCCACGGCATCCTGCGCGCGTCGGACGCGCTGCCCGGCTCGGCCACGGCGGCCGTCGGCACGCTGCTCGACGCGCTCGACCTGAGCGACCTGGTCGAACTGGTGCCCGGCCCGGCCGGCGAGCCGACTGTGCAGCGGCGCACCTGCTGCCTGGCGTTCACGCTGCCCCGGCCCAAGGTGTGCCAGGGCTGCTGCGTCCGCCAGGGCTGACCGCTCACTCGACCAGCGGCCGGACGTCCCACAACCACACCCCGCCGGTACGCCTCGGCGTGATCCCGCTCAGCTCCGTCATCGCCCGGCGCAGCGCGTCGGCCTGCGGCAGCCGGGGGTCGAGGATCACCGCGCCGGCCCGCCAGTAGCGCAGGTCGTCCACGGCGGCCACCCGGTCCTGCGGCGTGATCGGCGGGACCGCGTCGGTGCGCCGTACCGTCTCGAAGAACGTGCTGGTGGGACGCGGCGGCGCGGTGAAGAGGGCGATCCGGTCCCCGCCTGGGCGGGTGTCCGGATAGAGGAAGTAGCCGCGGGCCAGCGGCATGTCCAGCCGGGTCTCGGCGGACCAGCGCAGCGGGACCGCGTACGTGGTGTCGGGCAGCGGCAGCGTGACGATGCTCCGCCCGCCGGCGACGTAGGGACGCCATGCGCCGGAGGTGACGAACGTCGGAGTCGGGTCGAGGCGCTTCGCGGGCAGCGGGGTGGGCAGGATCGGCAGCAGCGCCATGGCGAGCACTGTGACGGTGGCGAACCGGATCTGGTCGCGCGCGTCCGGGTGCCGTACGGCGAGCCGCCGGGCCCGGTCGGCACCGAACGCGAGCAGCACGCCGATGATCGGGGTGAGCGCGAGCGACCAGCGGGTGGGCACCACCGAGTGCAGGACCGGCAGGTTCTCCAGCGCGGCCCAGGGGCCGGGGACGCCGGTGTCCCGCCCGTCGTAGCGGATCTCCCGGCCGAGCGAGAAGAGCGCGAACACGAGCCCGACCGCTGCCAGCCCGAGCACCACGGCGTTGCGGCGCAGCCACCAGACCAGCGCGATCACCAGGATCACCAGCGGCCAGCCGAAGAACGCGTTCTCCTCGGTGGCGTTCTTCACGAGCGGTTCGCTGCCCCGGGCGTCGCCCGCCACCGACTCCCGCGACCAGGCCACGTACGCGGCGAGGTCGGTGGAGTAGCCCCGGATCAGCGTGGAGAGCCCGCTGTACGCGCCGGGGCCGAAGAACTGCACCCAGAGCGGGTACGCGAGCAGCGCCCCGGCGACCGCCGCGGCGACCCCGAGCCCGGCGGCGAACGGGCGGGCCGCCGAGCGCAGCGCGGGACGGCCGAGCGCCAGCGCGAGCACCACCACGCCGAGCCCGATGGCGGTCATCAGCAGGATCTCCAGGTTGAGGAACGCCTGCCAGACGATCACCAGGCCGAGCAGGACGCCGTTGCGCAGCCACCGGCCGGGTTCGGCCAGGCGCAGCGTCCGCCAGATGATCAGCGGCACCACGTACTGGCTGACGATGTTGGGGTGCGAGTTGGCGTGCGAGATCATCGCCGGCGCGAACGCGCAGAAGGCGGCACCCAGCCAGGCCGGACCGCGGGACTTCACGACAACTCGGGAGAGCAGGAAATACCAGGACACGCCGGTGGCGGCGAGCCCGAGAGTGAGGAAAATCAGAAAGGACCAGCGCGGGCCTGCCCAGAGCGTTATCGGGGTCAGCGGCAATGAAACGGATAATACGGACGTATTAGCCATGAGATTGACGACATCCGGCACATTCATCCGGTCCGAGGTGAACGGATAGGCGAAGTCAGTGACGACGCGAGCACCATGCGCCATCATCCATTCGAATTGCGCCTGATCTGTCCGATTGTCCCGGACGCCATTGCGCGGATCGACCCAGAGCCGGGCGGTGACCCAGAACGCGAGCAGCACGAAGCTGAGCACGGCGAGCGCGTCGATCCGCCTACCCTGCCCCGATTTGGCCACGCTCGCGCCGCTTTCCGGAGTAGTCATGACATTTCAGAGCGTAGTCAGGGTATGACGGGCACGTGCAATGTTCCGGGGAATCACGTACTATGTGCCGAGTTCGCCGACCGCCGAACAGGCACCCCTCCGGATCACAATTCGGCCCCCCTCCGTCCCCCGATTTCCCCCTCAGCCATCCAGATGGTTGACTCTGACGGTCCAGGCGCGGGTCAGTCATATCGTGAGGAATCGACGCATGGCAGAAATCACTGGGGATCAGCGCGTCCAGTCCGAGGTGCTCGAAGGCCTGGCGACGGCTGTCAACCACCGGCAGTGGTTCGTCGAGCTGGCGGTGCCCTACCTCGGTGACAACCCGATCGAGATCGGCAGCGGCCTCGGCGACTACGCCTCCGCCTGGGCCGCGTACGCACCCCGGATCACCGCCACCGAGGCCGACCCGGACCGGCTGATCCAGCTCAAGGAGCGGCTGTCCGACCACCCGGGCGTCGAGGTCCGGCAGATGCTGCTCCCGCACCACGAGCGCGGCGACTACAGCGCGGCCGTCTCCTACAACGTGCTGGAGCACATCGACGACCACGTGGGCGCGCTGCGCAGCATGCGGGACCTGGTCCGCCCCGGCGGCGCCGTGGTCATCATCGTGCCGGCGTTCCAGTTCGCCATGAGCCCCGCCGACATCGCCACCGGCCACGTCCGTCGCTACACGAAGAAGACGCTCGCCGCGGCGATGACCGAGGCGGGCCTCACCGTCGAGCGGATCCACTACGCCAACGCGCTCGGCCTGATCGGCTACTTCATGGCCACCAAGGTCTTCCGGCTGATGCCGAAGGAGGGCCCGATGGTGAAGGTCTACGACACCCTCGTGCTACCAGTCACCAAGGCCGCCGAGCAGCGCGTCCGGCCGCCGTTCGGCCAGTCCGTCTTCGCCGTCGCCCGCGTGTAAGGAAGGGCCCCTTGTTAACAGACGTCTGTTAACAAGGGGCCCTTCCTTACACCTCACTCCTTGATCTGGTACGTCGGGCGGATGACCGCCCGGGCCAGGGTGTGGAACGCCAGGTTGAAGCCGACGAAGGCCGGGCTGGCCCCGGCCGGGATGTCGAGGCGGTCCACGTCCACCGCGTGCACCGCGAACACGTACCGGTGCGGGCGGTCCCCGGCCGGCGGCGCCGCACCGCCGTAGCCGGTGTCGCCGTAGTCGTTGCGGACGCTGAACGCGCCACCCAGATCGGCCTCACGCACGCCGGTGGGCAGCTCGGTGACGGAGACCGGCACGTTCACCAGCACCCAGTGCCAGAAGCCGCTGCCGGTCGGGGCGTCCGGGTCGAAGCACGTGACCACGAAGCTCTTGGTCTCGGCCGGGAAGCCCGACCAGGACAGCTGGGGTGAGACGTTCTCGCCGCCGGTGCTGCCGTGCGCGTACCGCGCGTCCATCGGCTCGCCGTTGTGCACGTCGTCGCTGGTCAGGTCGAACGACGGCACCGTCGGCAGCAGCTCGTACGGGTCCGGGGCGATCGGTCGTTCCAGGGTCATCGAAACGGTCCTTCCGGGTACGCGAATGTCCTGCGCCCCTTCATACCCCGTTGTCCGCGCCACCGTGCTGTCGGCGCACCATCTCGTTGATCCAGACCGGCGCGTACGGCGACGTGCATCCCGGCGGCGTCGGATAGTCCTTGAGCACCCCGAGCCGCTCGCCGATCCCGATCGCGCGGTCCCGGTACGCAGGGTGCTCGATCCCGATCTGCGCCAGGCAGTGGTTCATCGCCCACTGGAGGCGCTCCGGCGCGCCCGCCATCTCCGCCTCGATCACGTCGAGCAGGCCGGCCAGGTCCAGCCCGTCCGGATTCCGCGCCACCCGCTCGGTGGTCAGCGCCCAGCCGGCGCTCGCCACCACCGGATCCCTGTCGGCCGACCAGGCCAGGCGCAGTGGCTCGGCGTGCGGGCTCTTCTTCACCACGTAGTTCACGAGCCAGTCGTGCACCTTCGGCGTACGCGCCTCGCGCAGCATGGCGTCCAGCTCGTCCCGCCCGTACGCCTTCGGCCGGCAGATCAGCATCGCGAGCAGCCGGGCCGCGCTGTCGCCGGTCGCCCACAGCTCGCGGGCCAGCTCCTGCTGCGTCTTCAGCCGCTTCGCGACCGCCCGCAGCTTGCCCAGGTTGACCCCGTGATCGTCACCGTGGCGCTCGTTCACCGCACGGATCTTCGGATCGTCGAGCGCGGCCAGCTCGGCCGTCACCCCGGCCACCGTCGTCGTCTCCGCCATCCCGGCCTCCCGTCGTCGCCGCACCCCGCACCCCGCACCCTACGACCGCCCGGGCCGCCGGGCCGCCGGGCCGCCGGGCCGCCGGGCCGCCGGGCCGCCGGGCCGCCGGAGAAGAGAACACCCGAGGCCCTTATGCCTCTCGGTCATATTTATGACCCAATGGCATGAGCCGCATAGGCGATGGTTACTTCCGGGGCGACACGCCGATGCGTCCGCACGCGCGGCCGGCCGACGGCGAGGTGGGAGTGGGCGGAGGGTGTGGGATTCGAACCCACGAAGACATCGCTGCCTTACCGGTTTTCAAGACCAGCGCCATCGGCCACTAGGCGAACCCTCCCGGCACGCCCCCGAGGGGTGCGCGACCGGGGACCAGTCTGCCACGAACCCCGTACCGGGCAAGCCGCCGTCCCACCTCCCTTGCGCGAATGTGGGCGTGCGGGAGAGCCCGGCAGTGGTGCTGATCAGCGGAATCATGGCAGCCGGCAGGTCCACAGTGGCCGAATGGCTGGCGCGGCGGCTGCCCCGTGCGGTGCACCTGCGCGGCGACGTGTTCCGCCGCATGATCGTCAGCGGACCTGCCGGCCATGATCGGCCGGATCCGGCACCGGCCGCTGGCCGTGGTGGTGCTCGCGCCGCGCCCCGAGGTGGTCGCCGCCCGCGAGCGGGACCGGTCGAAGAAGGGGTACGGCGACTGGCCGGTGGCGGACCCGACGCCGGGTTCCGCGCCGACACCCCCGGATCAGGCTCTGGCTGGACACCTCCGGCCAGACCCCGGAGGAGACGGTGACGGAGATCCTCGCCCGCGCGTGGACCGACGGGCAGATCGGGTAAGACTGAGTCATGCGCGCGATCACGATCAGCGAACCCGGCGGACCCGAGGCGCTCGTCTGGACCCACGTGCCGGATCCGGAGCCCGGTCCCGGCGAGGTGATCGTGGAGGTGCGGGCGAGCGCTGTGAACCGGGCCGACCTGTTGCAGCGGCAGGGGCACTACCCGCCGCCGCCGGGCGCGTCCGCGTACCCCGGTCTGGAGTGTTCGGGGACGGTGCGTGCGCTCGGTCCCGGCGTGACCGGCTGGTCGGTGGGCCAGGAGGTCTGCGCGCTGCTCGCCGGCGGCGGCTACGCCGAGCAGGTCGCGGTGCCGGCCGGGCAGTTGCTGCCGGTGCCGGCCGGGGTGGACCTGGTCGACGCGGCGGCGCTGCCGGAGGTGGCGTGCACGGTCTGGTCGAACGTGGTGGACCTGGCCCGGCTGACCGAGGGGGACACGCTGCTGGTGCACGGCGGCGGCAGCGGGATCGGGACGTTCGCGATCCAGCTCGGCGTGGCGCTCGGCGCGACTGTGGTGGTGACCGCCCGCCCGGCCAAGCACGAGCGGCTGCGCGAGCTGGGCGCCGCGCACACGATCGACTACCGCGAGCAGGACTTCGTCGACGAGGTACGCCGGGTCACCGACGGCCGGGGCGCCGACGTGATCCTGGACATCATGGGCGCGTCCTACCTGCCCCGGAACGTGGCGGCGCTGGCGACCGGCGGGCGGCTCGTGGTGATCGGCATGCAGGGCGGGCGCAAGGGCGAACTCGACCTGGGGATGCTGCTGGCGAAGCGCGCGGCGGTGCACGCGACCGCGCTGCGGTCCCGCCCGGTGGAGGGGAAGGCGGCGATCGTCCGGGGCGTACGCGAGCAGGTGTGGCCCCTGGTGGAGGCGGGCCGGATCCGGCCCGTCGTGCACGCCCGGGTGGACATGGCCGACGCCGCCGCCGCGCACCGCCTGGTGGAGACCAACGACCACCTGGGCAAGGTGCTGCTGGTCCGGTAGGGGTCAGCCCTGGCCGGGGCGCGGGAGCATGAGGCGCGGGCCGGGGCCCTCGGCGGCGAGCGAGTCCTCCGGGTTGTAGAGCGTGCAGCGCTGCAAGGACAGGCAGCCACAGCCGATGCAGCCGTCCAGGTCGTCGCGGAGCTTGCCGAGCAGCCGGATCCGCTCGTCCAGCCGGTCCCGCCAGTCGCGGGACAGCGCGGCCCAGTCGTCGGGCGTGGGGGTACGCCCCGACGGCAGCGAGTCGAGCGCCGCCCGGATCTCCTCCAGCGACACACCCACCTGCTGGGAGATCCGGATGAACGCGACCCGGCGCAGCTCGGTACGGGCGTAGCGGCGCTGGTTCCCGCCGGTGCGGGCGGCGTGGATCAGGCCGAGCCGCTCGTAGTAGCGCAGCGCCGAAGGGGCGACACCACTGCGGTCGGCGAGCTGCCCGATGGTCAGTGTTGCTTCGTGCATCACACGGCCTTGAGTTGAAGTTCGCTTCAAGTCCGAGGCTATCGGTATGACGACGACCACCGCCACCGACCTGGGCGCGCTCCTGGACCGGGTACGCGCCGGCCGCGAGTTCGGCGCCAACGTGTACTCGACGCTCGACGTGCTCCAGGTGCTCTACGACCGGGTGCTCCGGATCACCCCGGCCACCGTGTCCGACCCGGACCGGGACCGCTTCCTGCTCTCCAAGGGCCACGCTGTCGCCGGGTACTACGCGCTGCTCGCCGCCCGCGGTTTCCTGCCGGCCGAGTGGCTGGACGACCAGGGCGGCCCGGCGAGCCGGCTCGGCGACCACCCGGACCGGACGCTGGTGCCGGGGGTGGAGATCGGTTCCGGTTCACTGGGCCACGGGCTCGGGCTGGGCGTGGGCACCGCGCTCGGGCTGCGGGCCCAGGGCCGCACCGGCCCCCGGGTGTACGTGCTGCTCGGCGACGCCGAACTGGACGAGGGCTCCAACCACGAGGCGATCGCGTACGCGGGCGCGACCGGGCTGGGCAACCTGACAGCGATCGTGCTGGACAACCGCTCGGCCACATACGGCTGGCCGGGCGGCGCGGCGAGCCGGTTCACGGTGAACGGGTGGAGCGC
Source organism: Micromonospora sp. CNZ297 (assembly GCF_007827625.1). Taxonomy (NCBI): domain Bacteria; kingdom Bacillati; phylum Actinomycetota; class Actinomycetes; order Micromonosporales; family Micromonosporaceae; genus Micromonospora; species Micromonospora sp. CNZ297. The sequence continues at coordinate 53,408 of NZ_VISU01000007.1, forward strand.
CGCCACAGTCGACGGGCGCGACCACGACGCCCTGCACGCCGCCCTCACCGGGCACGACGATCACCGGCCGCACGTCGTCGTCGCGGTCGTCACGGACGGGGAGTGAGCATGACCAGCACCATGCGGGACGCGTTCGTCACCAGCACCGAGGAGGTGCTCGCCGATCCGCGGACGACAGTCGTGCTCGCCGACATCTCCGCCGCCGCGTTCGAGCCAGCCGCCGCCCGGTACCCGGACCGGGTGATCAACGTGGGCATCCGGGAACAGTTGATGATCGGGGTGGCCGGTGGGCTGGCGCTGACCGGGCAGCGGCCGGTCGTGCACAGCTACGCCCCGTTCCTGGTCGAGCGGGCGTACGAGCAGATCAAGCTGGACCTCGACCACCAGGACGTCGGCGCGGTGCTCGTCGGCATCGGCGGCTCGTACGACCGGGCGGCGGCGGGACGCACCCACCTCGGGCCGGCGGACGTGGCACTGCTGGACACGCTGGACGGCTGGACAGTGCATGTGCCGGGGCACCCGGACGAGGTCCGGCCGCTGCTGCGCGACGTGGTGTGCGGGCAGGACTCGGCGTACCTGCGGTTGTCCGTCCGGACCAACGTGCAGGCGTACCCGCGGGCGGGTGACCTGCACGTGGTGCGCGACGCCGGGCCGGGCGCTCCGCTGCTCGTCGCGGTCGGTCCGGTGCTGGACGCGGCGGTGGCGGCGACGGCCGACCGGCCGGTCACTGTGGCCTACACCCACCGGCCGCGACCGTTCGACACGGCCGGGCTGCGGGCGCTCGCCGGGACCGAGGTGATCCTGGTCGAGCCGTACCTGGCGGGCACGTCGGCGCGGGTGGTGTCGGAGGCGCTGGCCGACCGGCCGCACCGGCTGCTCGCGCTCGGGGTGGGCCGCAAGGACCTGCGCCGCTACGGCAGCGCCGAGGACCACGAACGCTGGCACGGCCTGGACGCTGCGGGGCTGCGCCGCTCGGTCGACGCGTTCCTCACCTGAGCGGGCCGGACACGGCGGAACCCCGCGACCTCGGTTCGTGCCGGGCTCGCGGGGTTCCGTCGGTGCGGACTCAGTGCGCGGTGGCGGGACCGGCCGGGCGGCGGCGGGCGCGCTCGCGGGCCAGGATCCAGATCGCCTCGACGCCGTCCTTCCAGGTGATCTTCTTGCCCTCCTCGCGGCCCCGGGCGCGGTAGCTGATCGGCACCTCGTACGGGCGGATGCGGCGGCGCAGCAGCTTGCCGGTGACCTCCGCCTCCATGCCGAAGCCCCGGGAGCGGACCTGGAGCGAGCGGTACAGCTCCAGCGGCATCAGCTTGAAGCAGGTCTCCAGGTCGCCGATGTAGGAGTTGTAGAGCACGTTCGCGGCGAGCGTGACGCCCTTGTTGCCCATCACGTACCAGAAGCTGTACGAGCTGTGGCTCCCGAAGGTCCGATTGCCGTAGACGACAGTCGCCCGGCCGTCGAGCACCGGCTCCAGCAGGCGCGGGATGTCCTGCGGGTCGTACTCCAGGTCGGCGTCGAGGATGACCATGTACTCGCCCTCGGCACTGTCGACAGCCGTCTTGATGGCCGCGCCCTTACCGGCGTTGCGCTGGTGGGTGATCACCCGCAGTCGGGCGTCGTCCACGCGGCCGAGGATCTCACCGGTGCCGTCCCGGCTGCCGTCGTCCACGACGACGAGCTCGATCTCGCAGGGGTAGTCGACTGCCAATGCCTGCTTGAGGGCATCCGCGATACGTTCTTCCTCGTTGTAGACCGGCATGAGGATCGAGAGCTTCACGGAATCTCCACGGAGGCGATGGCAGGTCGGGGCATAGCGTAGCCTGGCACATTGCTCAGGTCACGACAGCCCAGGCACCCTATTCCTGGCGAAGTGGCACCACCACGAGCCGGGCCACGCTCTTGTCGCCGTCCTTCGCGCCGGCCACCCCGACCGTCGTACCGATCTTGATGTCGGTCGATCGGATCGTGGTCCGCCGCTCGACCACCCGCAGTTTCTCGCCGAACGTCCACGTCGCCGTGAAGCCGTCGGTGGACTTCACGGTCATCGACCTGCCGTCGATCGCGGTCACCTCGCCGCGCTGGACCGCGACGGTCTTCGTACCGCCGTCCCTGGTCCGCACCACCGCCTCGCCGTGCAGCGTGTTGCGCCGCAGCAGCACCCGGGCGCGGTGCCGCTTGTGCCCGTCCTTCGCCCGCTCGCCCTTGCCGTCCGGCCCGGCCTGCGGCGTGCCGGAGGGTGCCGGGGCGGCGACCGGATCCACGTCCAGTTCGTCGGCGTCGACGCCGAGCGCGGCGAGCGCCTGGCCGTCCACGCCCAGGGCGGCGCTCACCTCGACCGCGTCGTCCGGCGCCGCGCCGGGGCGGCTCACGCCGCACCCGGCGAGCCCGAGCGCCGCGGCGGCGAGCAGTGCGGTGGCGCCGGTGACGATTCGCTGACGTCTCATCTGTGGTCCTCTCCTCGCGGTGACGACCCGAGCGTTCCGCACCGACGCGAGGGGACGGTCAAGCCGATGTTCGAGCCGCGTAAGGATCCGCCGGCACCCGGACGGTGAAGGCGGCCCCGCCCTCCGGGGCGTTCCCCGCGGCGATGTCCCCGCCGAGCCGGCGGACCAGCCCGGCGGCGAGCGCCAGGCCCAGCCCGCTGCCCACCTTGCGCACCCCCCGGTACCGCTCGTGCAGCGCGCCCCGCTCGAACGCCACCCTCAGGTCGTCGTCGGTGAAGCCGGGTCCGCCGTCGCGGACCTCCAGCACCCCGCCGCCCGCCGGACCGTCCGTGCGGACCGCGAGCACGACCGGCGCCCCCGGAGGCACGACCCGCAGCGCGTTCTCCAGCAGCCCGTCCACCACCTGCCGGATCCGGCCCGGATCGGTGTACGCCGGCACCGGCACACCCGGCGTCTCCAGCCGGAACGGCACCCCGAGCGCCGCGCATCGGCCGGACCATGCGCGCTCCGCGTCGGCGGCGAGCCCGGCCAGGTCGACCGGCACCGGTTCCAGGGGGAAGTCGACCGCCTCCAACCGGGCCAGCGCCAGCAGGTCGCGGACCAGCCGGTCCAGGTGTTCGGCCTCGGCGAGCACGGTCCGGCCGGTCGCCGGCACGGCGTCGGCCTCGATCACGCCGTCGGCCAGCGCCTCGGCGTAGCCGCGGATGGCGGTCAGCGGGGTCCGCAACTCGTGCGAGACGGAGAGCAGGAACTCGCGCTGCCGCCCCTCGCTCGTGGCGAGCGCGGCGGCCAGGCCGTTGAGCGCGTGCGCCAGATCGGCCACCTCGTCGGGCGGCTCGACCGGCACCCGGACCGCCCGGTCCCCGGCGCGCAGCCGGGCGGCGGCGGTGGCGGCGGTACGGATTGGCCGGGCCAGCCGGCGGGCGAGCAGCAGTCCGGCGGCCGCCCCGGCGGCGAGTCCGGCGAGCAGCGGCAGCCAGAGTCCGCGCAACACCTGCCGCCAGGGCGCGGCGCTGCGGGCCCGGGTCAGCACCACACCGTCCCCGCCGGGTAGCGACCGCGCCTCGACCAGCCGACGTTGCCCCTCGACGAGCCGGCGGCCGGAGACGTTCTCGCCGCCGGCCACCCGCGTCACCAGCGGCCGGGGCAGGCCCGGCCGGTCGGCCCGGCCGTCCCGGATCACGTACACGTCGATCTGCTGCTGGCGCAGTTGCCGGATGAGCCGGTCCCCGGCGCCGTCGCGCTGGCGTACCGGCCGCACCCGGAGCACGTCGGCGGCGAGCCGGGCCTGGGCGGCGAGCGCCTCCTGGTCCCGGCGTTCCGCGCCGCGTACCGCGAGGGGCACCGCGACGAGCGCGGTGACGAGCACCGACACCAGCGCCACCGCGCAGGTGGCGAGCACGGCGCGCGCGGTGAGCGTCCGCCCGGGGCGGCGGCCGCTGCGGGCCGGACCGGTGGGCGGCATCGCCACGGTGGGCGGCGTCGGCACTGTGGGCTGCTCAGGCATCGGCGGCGTACCCGACGCCCCGATGGGTGCGGATCACGCTGTCCGGGCCGAGCTTGGCCCGCACCTGCGCCACGTGCACGTCGACGGTCCGGGTGCCGGCGTGCGCCGCGTACCCCCACACGCCCGCCAGCAGCTCCTCCCGTGTGAACACCCGGCCGGGACGCGCCATCAGGTGGGCCAGCAGGTCGAACTCGGTGGAGGTGAGCTGCACCGGCGTACCGCCGGCCGTCACGGTCCGCCGGGCCGGGTCGAGTGTGACGGCGCCGAGCGTGCGGGGCTGCTCGGCCGGCACGCCGGCGGTGCGGCGCAGCACCGCCCGCAGCCGGGCGAGCAGTTCGCGCGGGCTGAACGGCTTGGTGACGTAGTCGTCAGCGCCCAGTTCCAGCCCGACGACGCGGTCCACCTCGTCGTCCCGGGCGGTGAGGAAGATGACAGGCGTCCAGTCACCCGCCGCGCGCAGGCGGCGGCAGATCTCGGTGCCGGCCAGGCCGGGCAACGCGATGTCGAGCACGCAGGCCACCGGGCGCAGGCGCCGCGCGGCGGCCAGCCCGGCCTCGCCGTCACGTTCCAGGTGTACGCCGAACCCGTCCCGGGTCAGGTAGAGCCGGACCAGGTCGGCGATGGCCGGCTCGTCCTCCACCACGAGGACGAGCCCGGGCGGGGCGGCGGTGGTCACCGGCTCATGATGACCGACCCGCGACCGCCCGGCCGGTCAGGGAATGTTCGGATCAGGTAAGGAGGACGTCAGCGGGCCGGGGCGGGCCGCAGCACCGTCGGCCGGGCGCCCGCCGGCGACTCGCCGATGGTCGCCACCACCCGCTCGGCGGGCGTACGCAGGCGGGTCCGGAAGGCGTGGTTGAGCAACGCGTCGAGCTGCCACACCTGCTTCGGGTGGTGGGTACGCAGGACGAAACGCTCGCGTACCCCGTCGATCGCGGTGGCCGCCAGCTCCACGCTGTGCGCGCGGGCGTCGGGGCTCCACGTCACGTTGCTCAGCTCGCGCAGTTCGGTGTTGAGGTGCAGGCGCAGCCGGTGCAGCACCCGGGTCTGCCGGGTGACCACCAGCCGCCGGTGGGTGAGGAGCATCAGGTAGTCGCCGCCCACCGGGTCGTCCGGGCGGCTGCACCGGGTCACCAGGATGGTCGCGTCGCCGGAGCCGACGCATCGGCGGAACACCGGCATGTGCCGGGTGACGGTCTGGGTCGCCAGGCCGGTCTCGGCGGCGGCCGGAAGGAACGTTCGCGAGAACACGTCCATGCCCGGTCCAACGAGCCGATGACCAGGGGTGATATGGGTCACGCCCGATTTCTGGAACTTCCACACGTGCAAGTCGCACCAGTGGTGCGACACCGGCGGCCGGTCGGATCAGAGCAGCTCGACGATCGTGGCGTTGGCCATGCCGCCGCCCTCGCACATGGTCTGGAGGCCGTAGCGGATGCCGTTGTCCCGCATGTGCTGGAGCATCGTGGTCATGATCCGCGCGCCGGAGCCGCCGAGCGGGTGACCGAGCGCGATCGCCCCGCCCCGCGGGTTGAGCCGCTCCGGGTCCGCCTCGGTCTCGGCCAGCCACGCCAGCGGCACCGGGGCGAACGCCTCGTTCACCTCGTACACCCCGATCTCCTCGATGCCCAGCCCCGCGCGGCGCAGCGCCTTCGCGGTGGCCGGGATCGGCGCGGTGAGCATGGTGACCGGGTCGTCGGCGGCGACCACGGCGGTGTGCACCCGGGCCAGCGGGCGCAGGCCGTGCCGGCTGGCCCACTCGGCGGTGGTGACCGCGAGCGCGGCGGCGCCGTCGGAGATCTGCGACGCGGACCCGGCGGTGACCACGCCGTCGGCGCGGAACGGGGTGGCCAGCTCGCCCAGCTTCGCCAGCGAGGTGTCGCGGCGGATGCCCTCGTCGGCGGAGAACTTGCCGCCGTCGGCGAGCGCCACCGGCGCCAGCTCGGCCTCGAACGCGCCCGCGTCCTGCGCGGCGGCGGCCTTCTCGTGGCTGGCGAGCGCGAACTCGTCGAGCTGGGTACGCGAGAAGCGCCACCGCTGCGCGATCAGCTCGGCCCCGACGCCCTGGTTGAACGGCAGCGGGGAGTCCTCCGCGACGCCCTCGACGCCGCGGTAGCGCTCCAGGATCGCCGCGCTGAACGGCATGCCGCCGGCGACGCTGGAACCCATCGGCACCCGGGTCATCGACTCGACGCCACCGGCCACGACCAGGTCGGCCTGGCCGGAGAGGACCGTCGCGGCGGCGAAGTGCAGCGCCTGCTGGCTGGAGCCGCACTGGCGGTCGAGCGTGGTGCCCGGGACCGACTCCGGCCAGCCGGCGGCGAGCACGGCGTTGCGGGCCACGTTCCAGGACTGCTCGCCGACCTGCGACACACAGCCCCACACGACGTCGTCGACCTGGCCCGGGTCGATGCCGGTGCGCTCGGCGAGCGCGCGCAGCACGTGCGCCGAGAGGTCGACCGGGTGCACTCCGGCGAGGCTGCCCTTGCGCCGCCCGACCGGGGTCCGTACCGCGCCGACGATGACCGCGTCACTCATGTCTACTCCCCGGTAACCTCGCTTGCCCCGATCCTACGTGCTGATCCGACCGGTCGTCCTCCCCCGGCGTCCGGCAGGTGCGGCTGGCATGCTGGGCGGATGGATCCACAGTCGCCGCCGATCAGGCAGTGGCGGGTGCCGCGCGAGGTGCCGGTGCTCAAGGCGGTGGGCGCGCTCGCGCTCGTCGCCCTGGGGCTGGTGTTCGCCGGCGGTGACCCGGTCCGTCCGGCGCTCGCCGGACTGGCCGCCGCCGGTCTGCTCGCCTGGGCGCTGCGCGACGTGGTCGCGCCGGTCCGCCTCGCCGTCGACCCGGACGGGCTCACCGTGCTGCGGGGATTCGCCGGGCGGCGCCGGCTGCCGTGGGACGCCGTGGAGGCGATCCGCCTGGACCGGCGCAGCCGGCGCGGGATCACCGCCGAGACGCTGGAGATCGACGCCGGGGAGTCGCTGCACCTGTTCGGCCGCCGCGACCTGGACGCCCCGCTGGACGAGGTGGCCGCGGCACTGGACGAGGCCCGCCCCGCGCGCTGAGGCTCAGCCGAGCAGCGCGGCGGACCGGACGAGCGTCAGGCCGATCAGCGCGACCAGCACGATCGCGCAGCCCGCGACCTGGAACAGGGTGCGCCGCGACCGTGGGGCGTACGCCAGGACCAGCGCCACCAGCGCGCCGGCCACCAGACCGCCGAGGTGCCCGGCCACCGAGATGCTCGGCACGGTGAACGTGAAGATCAGGTTGATCACCAGGATCGGCACGATCACCGAGGTGTCCCGGCCGAGCCGCCGCATGATCACGAAGACGGCGGCGAACAGGCCGAACACGGCGGTCGAGGCGCCGGCCGTGAACCGGTTCGGCTCGGTGAAGACGTACGCGGCGACGTTGCCGCCGAGCCCGGCGAGCAGGTAGAGCGCCAGGAAGCGCAGCGGCCCGAGCACCGCCTCCAGCGTCCGGCCGAGCACCCAGAGCGCCCACATGTTCAGCAGCAGGTGCAGCACGCCGTAGTGCAGGAACATGGCGGTGACCAGCCGGTACCACTCGCCGTCGGCCACCCCGCCGACGTGCCCGTCGGGGAAGCGCGCCAGGCCCAGCACCGCCCCCCACTCGGTGAGCGGCGTCCCGTTGCCCATCAGGCCGCCCAGGCCACCGCCGGCCACGGCGGTACCGCTGCGGGCCGAGAGGATGGACAGCAGCATCATCACCACGTTCAGCGCGATCAGCGCCTTCGTGACGTTGCCCTGGCGGCCGGCGGCACCGCCACCGAAGGCGGTACGCGCCGGCCGCACGCTGCGGCGGCCCTCGGCGACGCACTCCGGGCACTGGTGGCCGACGGAGGCGTCCCGCATGCACTCGGTGCAGATCGGCCGGTCGCACCGGGTGCACCGGATGTAAGTCTCCCGGCCGGGGTGCCGGTAGCAGACCGGAGTGGTCGGCACCGGACCCCCGGTGGCGTCGCCTGGCTGGCCGGAGCGCTCAGTCATGCGAGCAAAGGTACCCGCGTGCCGCTCAGGACTGCTTGTGCTCGATCTCGACGCGCTCGATCACCACGTCCTGGATCGGCCGGTCGCTCGGGCCGGTCGGGGTGTTGGCGATCGAGTCGACCACCTTCGCGGACTGCTCGTCGGCCACCTGGCCGAAGATGGTGTGCCGGTTGTTCAGGTGTGGCGTGGGCGACACCGTGATGAAGAACTGCGAGCCGTTGGTGCCCGGCCCGGCGTTCGCCATCGCCAGCAGGTACGGCCGGTCGAAGCGCAGCTCGGGGTGGAACTCGTCGGCGAACTTGTAGCCCGGACCACCGCGGCCGGTGCCGGTCGGGTCGCCCATCTGAATCATGAAACCGCTGATCACGCGGTGCGAGACGGTGCCGTCGTAGTACGGCCCGCTGCCCGGCTGACCGGTACGCGGGTCGATGTACTCCCGGGTGCCCTCGGCCAGCTCCACGAAGTTGCGGACGGTCTTCGGTGCGTGGTTCGGGAAGAGCTCCAGCCGGATCGGGCCGGCGTTGGTGTGCAAGGTGGCGTAGACAGCCTCGGCCACGGGTACTCCTCACTCGTAGTTCAGTTCCTTGCGGATCCTCCCATGTGCCCGATCTGGCCATGCGGAGGCATTCGAAGGTGGAGGATGACGAAGGAACAACTCCCAGGAGGTGGGACCGTGTTTGGAATCGGGCGGCGAAAGACCCAGGGCCAGCTCGCGAGGGTCGAGCTGAACCAGGGCATCGGTCACCTGAGGCAGGCCGTCACGCACGCGGCGAAGGGGGCCGGCGCCACTGTCGGCCCGCGGGTCCAGGCAGCCCGGGTCGCCGTCGCGCCCACCGCGGTCCTGGTCCGGGACCGCGCGTCCAGCGGGTTCGCGTCGACCGCCGCGGCGCTCGCGCCGGTGCTGCTGGCCGTGCGCAACGCCCGGGTCGAGGCCGCCGGCAAGGCGTCGAGTGGCCGCAAGGTGATGGCCGCGAAGCAGTCCGCGATGACGAAGAAGGCGAAGAACATGAAGGCCGGAAAGAAGAAGCAGCGCAGGTCGCGGGGCATGACCGCGGGCCTGCTGGTGGCCGGCACCGTCGCCGGCCTGGCCGGTGCGATGGCCATGCGCCGTCGCCGCGAGCAGCAGGAGTGGGCCGAGTACGACCCGACCGGCACGCTCGGCGCGACGGGCACGCTCGGCACGACCGGTCACGACAAGCTGGAGCCGATGCGGGAGGACGTGGACACGATCGTGGTGGAGACCCCGGACGCGAGCGCGAAGGTGACGCAGGCCGGCCCGACCGGCGCCGGTTCCTCGGCGGTGGCCAACGGCAGCAGCGCGTCGACCGCCACCTCCGGCAGCCAGCCGGTGATCCACCCGAACGACCAGGTCCCCTCCGTCGCCGAGGGCGCCCGGGACGCCTCCGGCCGCCCGGCCGACGACATCACCAAGGCCGTGCAGGCCGGCAAGAACGCCGCGAAGGCCGGCGGTCGCCGCTGACCTCGTACCGTCGGATCAGCGCCGGCACGCGGGACACCCCGCGTGGCCGGCGCTTCCGCGTGTACGGGACGGCTACAGCCAGCCGTTGCGGCGGAACAGGCGGTACAGCGTGAAGGACGCCGCGAGCATCAGCGCCCAGACGCCCGGATAGCCGTACGTCCATTTCAGCTCGGGCATGTTGTCGAAGTTCATGCCGTAGATGCCGGCGATCGCCGTCCACACCGCACCGATCGCGGCCCAGGCGGCGATCTTGCGCATGTCGTTGTTCTGGTCGACGGTGACCTGGGCCAGCCGGGCCTGGAGGATCGAGTTGAGCAGGTCGTCGTAGGAGTTCACCTGCTCGACCGTGCGGCTGAGGTGGTCCTGCACGTCGCGGAAGTAGCGCTGCACCTCCTGCGGCACCGCGCGGTTGACCTGCGAGGTGAGCGTCATCAGCGGGCGCTGCAACGGCGCCACCGCCCGCTTGAACTCGACCAGCTCCCGCTTCATCTGGTAGATCCGCTGGATCCGCCCGCTGCTCTGCCGGTCGAAGACGTCCGCCTCCAGCACGTCGAGGTCGTCCTCCAGCCGGTCGGCCACCTCCAGGTAGAGGTCCACCACGCGGTCGGTGATCGCGTACGCGACCGCCCACGGGCCGTGCCGCAGCAGGTCCCGCTTCGCCTCCAGGTCGGCGCGCACCGGCGCCAGCCGGCAGGCGTCGCCGTGCCGCACGCTGATCACGAAGTGCGGCCCGATGAAGAGCATCACCTGACCGGTCTCCACCACCTCGGAGTTCTCGGTCAGCTCGGCGTGCTCGCAGTAGCGGGCGGTACGCAGCACCAGGAAGACGATCTCGCCGAAGTGTTCCAGCTTCGGGCGCTGCTGGGCCTTGACCGCGTCCTCCACCGCCAGCTCGTGCAGGCCGAAGGTGGCGGCGATCTCGGTCATCTCGGCCAGGTCCGGCTCGTGCAGACCGAGCCAGACGAAGCCGTCCCGCTCCTGCCGGGCGGCGGCCAGGGCCTCGGCGTACCGGGGGTGGCCGGGGCGGCGCTCGCCGTCGACGTACAGCCCGCAGTCGACGATGCCGCTGCGCTCCGGGCCGGCCGGCTGGGCCGTACGCGGGGAGCCGTCGGCGTTGAGGATGCGGGACATCGCGCGGACCGGGGCCGACCAGGCGCGGGGGCGCAGTGCCCGGCTGCCGTCGGTGCCGGCGGTTCGGTCGCGTGCCACCCGGTCCGTCATCTCTCGCCCCCTTCCCCTAGAGCTGCGGCTTGCAGGTTACGCCGACCGGCGGGAAGCGCAGCGCGGGCGCGGGTGCGGGGGACGGGCGGTTGCGACGGGCGTCACGCGGCGGCGCCGGGCGGGCCGGGCCGCGTCAGGGGGGTGAGGGGCGACACGGCCCACCCGGCACCCCTTGGGGGCGGGAGTGATGCTGGGCGTGCCGCCGGCCCGGCCGGTCGTCCGGCGTGCGGGCTGGTCACCGGCAGAAGGTGAGCGGCACTCGCAGCATTGTGGGGGTGCCGGCCGGTCCGGCGGGAGTGCCGAACCGGCCAGCGGGGCCTTTTTGTCAGAAACCCGACAGAAAATCAGCCGCGAACGGCGGCCATCGCCTCGGCGAGACGCCGCACACCCTCGTCGATCCGGTCCGCTGTGACCGCCGAGTACGCCAGGCGCAGCGCGTGCCGGCCGCCGTCGACCATGAAGTCGCTGCCCTTCACCACCGCCACGCCGCGCTCGGCGGCAGCAGGGGCGAGGCGGTCGACCTCGACGTCCTCGGGCAGCTCCACCCAGAGGAAGTAGCCGCCGTCCGGCTCCACGAACCGGGCCTCCGGGATGTGCCGGCGCAGCGACTCGGCCAGCACCGCCGACCGCTCACCGAGCGCCGAACGGACCGTCCGGATCGACTCCTCGATCGCGCCGGAGACGCAGAACTGGTGCACGATCGCCTGGGCCACCATGCCGGGCGAGATGTAGAGGTTGGTGGCCCGCTTGGCGATCGCCGCGATCAGCTCGGCCGGGCCGACCAGGTAGCCGACCCGTACGCCCGGGCAGACCGTCTTGGTGAAGCTGGAGGCGTGCACCACCACGCCCCGGGTGTCCATCGACAGCATCGAGGGCAGCGGCTCGCCCCGGAACCGGATGTCCGCGTACGGGTCGTCCTCGAAGATCGTGAAGTCGTACTCGGCGGCAAGGTCCAGCAGCTCACGGCGCTTCTCCAGGGAGAGGGTCACGCCGGCCGGGTTCTGGTAATTGGGGATCACGTGCGCCAGCCGCGGCCGCACCCCGGACTCCAGCAGCTTGCGCAGCTCGGCGGTGTCCAGGCCGTCCGGCTGGATCGTCACGCCGTGCACCTCGCCGCCCATCTGCTTGAGGTTGAGCAGCGTGCGGTCGTACGTCGGACGCTCGACCACCACCGCGTCGCCCCGGCGGACCAGGTGGTCGAAGAGGAACGCGTCGGCCTGCAACGAGCCGTTGGTGATCAGCACCTGGTCGGCCTCGACACCGTGCTTCTCGGCGATCCACTTCCGCAAGGGCGGGTAGCCGACGGAGGTGCCGTACGCGGTGACCCCGGCGGGGTCGGCGTCGAAGGCGCGGACGGCGGCGGCCTTAAGCCCTTCGACATCGACGATGTCCAGCGAAGGCGCGCCACGGGCGAACGAGATCAGCTGCTCGGCGGTCATGCGCAGAGCCTAGGGCCTGGCCCGGCGGGTCCGACCGCGATACACGCGAAGTTCAACATGCGGGCGGCCGGCCGGACCACCGGTGCCTCCGGGGGATCCGAGACCGCCTCGCGACTGTCTACGATCCGACGGACGCTGGCGCCGGTCCGACCGGACGCCGAAGGATGACGGGTCGCGGCAGACCCGGGAGAACAAGGGATGGGGCTCGTGACCGAGGACGAGGCGGGACGGCTCGACGACCAGCGGTTCGCGCAGTGGCTGGCGACCGAGGCCGGCAGGGCGCTCACCGCGCTGCGGGACCGGCAGGGCTTCGCCGACCCGAAGGCGCTCAAGGACGCCGGCGACCGCGCGTCGCACGAGCTGATGACGGCGGCGCTGGCCCGGCTGCGGCCGGCCGACGCGGTGCTCTCCGAGGAGGAGGCCGACTCGCGCCGCGCGTGGGCGGACGGCGAGCGCGCGCCCCGGCACGAGGCGGACCGGGTCTGGATCATCGACCCGCTGGACGGCACGCGTGAGTTCTCCGAGGAGGGGCGGGACGACTGGGCGGTGCACGTGGCGCTCTGGCAGCGCTCCGCCGCCCCGGACGGCGCCCTGGTCGCCGGCGCGGTGGGCATGCCGGCCCGGACCACGGTGGACGGTACGCCGCTCGTGCTCGGCACCACCTGCCCGCAGCCGAAGGCGTCCGACGGGCCGATCCGGATCGCGGTGAGCCGCAGCCGCCCGCCGGCGTTCGTGGGCGAGCTGGTCGAGATGCTCGGCGCCACCGCCGTGCCGATGGGTTCGGCCGGTGTGAAGGTCTGCGCGGTGGTGACCGGCGAGGTCGACGCGTACGTCCACGCGGGCGGTCAGTACGAGTGGGACAGTGCCGCCCCGGTCGCCGTGGCGCTCGGTGCGGGCATGCACGCGTCCCGGATCGACGGTTCGCCGCTGCGCTACAACCGGGCCGACCCGCGGCTGCCCGATCTGCTGGTCTGCCGGCCCGAACTGGCCGACCAGTTGCTCGACGCGATCGCCCGGACCGGGGTCGAGATGCCCGCTTCGACCGTCACCGGTGACCAGGGTGAGGCGTTCGGCTGAGTGTCACGGTACGTACGGCCAGGTGGATGAGGGTTATCGTCGGGCAGGTATGCGTGGCGATCTGAGCCCCGACCACGGGCCGCCGACAGCCAGGGAGGGTCATGCCGGCCGACCGAGAGCCGCACAATGCCTTCGGGCAGCCGACCGGCCTGTGGCCGGGTCAGGACATTCCGCGTCAGGTGGGCGGCCCTTCGCTGCCCTGGCCGGAGGCCGAGAGCGCGCCACCGCCACCACCGGCGCGGCCGGGCGGTGACCTGCCCTGGCCCGAGCGTGACCGGCCCGACGCCGGTCACCACGACGGGCCCGGGCACGACCCGGCCGGCTGGGACGCCGCTCCCGGCACGACGAACGGCTGGGCGCCGCAGCAGGACGGCCCCTGGCCGCAGCACGGGCCCGCGGGCCACAACGACGCCGCCTGGCCGCAGGGTGAGCCGCACGACGACGCCTGGGCCACTCAGGCCGGTCCGGCGGACGGCCACACCGGCTGGGCGCCGCACGACGAGCCCGGCCGGGGACCGGCGGGCGACTTCGGGCCGGGCGGCCCGGCGGGCGAGGCGGGCTGGGGTGCGGGCACCACGGCGACCGCCACCCTGACCGGACCGCCCCCGGTGGACGTTCCGCACGGACCGGCCACCGGCGGGCCGGGCCGGCCGCCCGCGCCGCCGCTCGCCCCGGCCCCCGCGCCGTCGTCCGGCGGCTCCCGTCGTCGCTGGCGGGTCGCCCTCGCGGCGGCACTGGTCCTGGCCGTGGCCGGCAGCGGGGTCGCGGTGGCCACGCTGCGACCCGACGCGGCGGAACGGCAGGCCGGCGGGACGCCAGGCTCGGTCGGGCCGGCCACCTCGATGGGCCCCGGCACGCCCGGCACCCCGGGTGCGTCGCCGAGCGCCGACCAGGGTCTCGGCGGCAAGCCCTCGGCGCGTCCGTCGGCCTCCGCGGACGCCGGGCCGGCCTTCAGCGGTACGCGACTGACGCTGCCCGGCGCCTCGATCGGTGTGCAGAGCGGGGAGACGTTCGGCCAGGCGCTGGCCCGGTCCGACCAGACCTTCGGCAAGCTGCGGATGGCCCGGATCTTCTTCCCCGGCCTGCCGCCGGCGTGGTCCGGCAGCCGGGCCGACGTGGTGGACCGGACCGTCGTGGTGTCCTTCAAGGCGTCACCGCAGGAGGTGAACACCGGCAAGTTCGACTCCCGCCTGACCTCCTGGTTCTCCTCGATCCCGCGCGAGCACAACGTCTACTGGTCGTACTTCCACGAGCCGGAGGACGACGTCGAGCGCGGCGCCTTCAGCACGACGGCGTACCGGACGGCGTGGAAACGGATCGCCGGCCTGGCCGACCGGACGGGCAACCCGAAGCTGATCAACACGCTGATCCTGATGTGCTGGACGCTCGACTCGAAGTCCGGGCGCAGCTTCGACGCGTTCTACCCGGGTGGCGACGTGATCGAGGCGCTCGGCTGGGACTGCTACAACTGGGGCAAGAAGTGGAAGCGGTACGCCTCGCCGCAGGAGATCTACGGCCCCATGATCAGCAAGTCGAAGGCGCTGGGCAAGCCGTGGGGCGTCGCGGAGACCGGCAGCGACCTGGTGCCCGGTGACGGGGGCACCGGCCGGGCGGCCTGGATCCGGTCGATGACCAGCTTCCTCAACGGTCAGCGGCCGGAGTTCGTGGCGTACTACAACCAGACGGTCAGCCAGGGCGACTTCCGGCTGCTCGACCAGCCGAGCATCCAGGCGTGGAAGTCCTTCTGCACGGCCTGATCACAGCGGAACGGGAACGGGCGGGCGACCGAGGTCGCCCGCCCGTCTCGCGTACGGCTCAGATGCCCCGGCCGCGCTTGTGCAGCGTGCGCAGCACCCGGTCGGCCTGCACGGCCCGGCTCGCCACCGCCAGCGCCAGGTAGGCGCGCGGCTCCTTCGGGTTGCGGGCCAGCGTGCGCCGGGCCCAGCGGACCGCGTCGCGCCGGTTGCCCATCGCGGCCTGCGCGAAGGCGATCTGACCGGCCACCCGCGCCTCGCCGTGCGGCACCGTGGCGAACTCCGGGTAGCGGCGCAGCAGCCACTGCAACGCGGTCGAGATGGTCTCCCAGCGCTGCGCGAAGTAGGACCGCTTGTGCCAGCGGACCAGTACGTACGGGCTCTCCACGTTCACCAGCGGGGCGTACCGGGCGGCGCGGAGCAGGAACTCGTAGTCCTCCGCGTAGCTGCCCGGGATCTGCTCGTCCACCAGGCCGATCGCGTCGAGCAGCGCGGCCCGGCGGATCAGGAACGTGGACGGGTGCAGCTCGGTGAGCCGGTCGCGCAGCAGCGCCTCCAGCGAGATCCGGGCGCGGTCCAGCGAACGGTCCACCGTCCGGTCGTCGTAGCTGACCCGGATGCCGCAGCTCACCAGCGCGCCGTCCGGGTGCGCGTCGAGCGCCCCGAACTGGGCGGCCAGCTTGCCGGGCAGCCACTCGTCGTCGTCGTCGCAGAACGCCACCCAGTCGCCGGTGGCGGCCTCGATGCCGGTGTTGCGCGCGCCGGCCAGCCCTGCGGTACGGGTATTCGTGATCACCCGGATCCGGCGGTCACCCCGGTCGGTCTCCAGCGACCGGTCCGGCTCGGACTGGTCGTAGACGACGATCGCCTCGATCAGGCCCGGGTGGGCCTGGCTGAGGATCGCGTCGAGCGCCGCACGCAGCAGCTCCGGACGGTCCCGCGTCGGTACGACGACCGAGATGCTCGGCCCACTCATGCTCTCTCCACGGACTCGTCGGATCCCCGCTGGCCCAGATAGCCGTAGCGGACCCGCAGGGGAAGCGTGGCCAGGCTGACCACGGCACGGCTGTGGCGCGGCAGGCGGTCCCGCCACGCCTCGTCCCGGCGCACCGTCAACGGCCCGCCGCTGAACCGCAGCGGGTTGCCGGCGACGCTGTGCGCACGGAACGGCGCGGCCGGCTCGGGCGCCGCGCCGGTCTCGTCGGCTCCGGACAGGATGCGCAGCGCCGCCGGGTCGTCCGGCAGGCCGGCGAAGTCCCGCACCCGGCGTACGGTGCCGGCCGGGTCGGCGGTGAAGTCCTCGTAGCGCAGCCGCAGCACCTTCGCCCGGGAGGCGAGCAGGTGGAACGCGGCGTTCTGCGCGGTCCACAGCTTGCTCACCTCGAACGGAGAGAAGGTCGGCATGAAGTCCTCGCCGTCGACGACCTCGGGGCGGCGCACCTGCTTGCCCCACGAGTACGCCACCGCCCGGCTGTCCCGGACCAGGTGCAGTACCCGCAGGTCCAGCCCTTCGGCCCAGCGCAGGGCGAAGGCGAGCGAGGCGTGCTTGCTGGAGTCCACCACCACCCGGGCGCCGGTCACCGACAGCGCGGCCCGGTAGATCCGGGTGTACAGGTCGGCGTAGCGGCGCACGTCGGCCAGCTGCTCCGGCGGGAGCGCCTCCTTTGCGAGCCGGGGGATGTGCCGGGTCCGGTCGACGCGGTCCTTGAGCGCCAGCACGTCGTCCCGGTCGACAGCGGCCCAGCCGCCGAACGCCTGGTCGCCGACCTGCCGCCAGAACGGGCAGGCGGTGAACCGCTCACCGCAGCCGCACCGCTCGTCGGCGCCGAGCGCCCGCTCCCACAGGTGCACCACCTCGCCGACGGCACACACGTCGGCGCTCTGCGCCAGCAGCAGCTCCAGCAGCGTGGAGCCGCTGCGGCCGAGGCCGCCGACGAAGAGGACCCGCGGCGTCGCCGGATCCGGGGCGCTCATGCGCGACGCCCGACGGCTCGTTGTCGTACCCGCCGGGCCACCAGCTCGTCGATCACCGCGCCGACCCGGGCGACCGCCTCGGCGCGCGGGTCCGGGCGGTTCGGGTCGGCGGCCAGCACGAACCGGTTCGGGTCGGTCAGGCCCTCGTCGAGCGCGGCGAGCAGCTCGGCCTCGGACTCGCACAGCCGCACCATGCCGGCCGCGCCGAGACGGCGGGAGAACAGCTGCTGGTGGTTGTCGACGTGCTCGTCGTGCGACGGGTCGCGGGGCACCACGATCGGCAGGTGGCCGTTGCGGCGCGCCTCGGTGATGGTGGCCGGGCCGCCGTGGCTGACCACGAGCGTCGCCTCGGCCATCGCCCGCTGGAGTTCCTCGTGGCCGAGGAACGGGGTGGCCTCGGGCAGGGCCGGGGTGCGGCTGTGGCCGTACTGGAGGACCAGCCGGACCCCGGGCCGCGCCGCGTGCCAGCGTTCCAGCCAGCCGACCAGCCGGTCGAAGCGGTGCACGTCGGTGCCGACCACGACCAGCACGTACGGTGCCGCGGAACGCCGGTCCCGCTGCTGCGGAATGTGCGCCATCAGAGCAGATTCCCCACGACGGTGGCCTCCGGGTACATCCGGCGCTGCTCGTCCCACTGCACGAGCATCGCGGAGAGGAAGGGGCGGCAGAGCCGGGCGGTGAGCGTCGCGCTGTCGATCCGGTCGTACACCTCGATGTAGACCGTCGGGATCTTGCGCATCCGGGCCGCCACCACGAACGGCAGGGCGACCCCGGCGCCGGTGGTGACCACGGCGTCGACCTGGCGCCGCCGGATCACCTTCAGCGCGAGGAACGCGTTGCGTACCAGGTTCTTGACGTTGCGTGTGGTGGGGTGGTGCGCCCAGACCACGTCCTCACCGGCGAGCAGCGAGCGCGCGTCCGGGGTGTCGAAGGTTACCCATGCGCGGCGCCGATCCCGGTACCACGGTTCCAGGGCCAGGAGCTGGGCCAGGTGCCCGCCACTGGAACCCACCAGCAGGACCTGCCCCGAGTCCTCGGTTGACCCGCTCACCACAAAAGTCCTCCCGTACGCGGATGACGCGTCCGGATTTTTGTGAATGCCCCTCGGACGCGTCCTGACAACCTACTGGCGCGCCCATGGGCAACTGAAGGGGCCATTGGACGGATCCTGGCTCGCCGGTCGGCTCACCTCTCGATTCCCGTCACCGGGATGCCCACCGGCCGGCCACCGTCCAGGTCAGCCCGGTTCGCCCCGCGCCGCCGGGGCGGGCCACCGGAAGAAAGTGAGATGTGTCAGGATTCCGTCACCGCTCCGCACGAGAGCCGTCGGCGACGCCGGCTTATCCGGGGACAGGTCGGGCCCGACACCGGGAAACCCGCCGAATGGTCAGCGCCGATCGGCCATTTCTACGCGGGCTGCCCACACCCGGGCAGGCTTACCGGAACGTGAGCAGACTTTCCCTCGTCGTTCGGATCGGGGACACTCAAGGCCACGGTCAGGTCCAGCTGTGCCGTGGACTGCCCGGCTCGGTCGAAAGGGAGCGACAGACTCTGATGCCCTCACCCCGTTTGGCCGAGAGCGACGCCGACGGTCTTGCCCTGATGGCCTACCTGGGCTGGCTGCGCCGCCGCTGGTGGATCCTGCTGCTCGCCGCGGCCCTCGGTCTCGGTGGTGGGCTGGCGCTGAACCAGATCCAGGAGGCGCGCTACACCTCGACCACCTCGCTGCTGGTGCGCCCGCTCGGCTCGGGCGCGGAGAGCAACCCCAACGCCAAGGTCAACCTCGACACCGAGGCCCAGGTGGTCCGCTCGCTGGTGGTGGCCGAGCGGGCCAAGGCGCTGATGAAGGTCGACACCGGTGCCGACCAGCTGGTCAAGTCGGTGACCGTCAAGGTGCCGCCGAACAGCCAGATCCTCCAGGTGGCGTACGAGGGGAACAGCCCCGAGGGCGCCCAGTCGGGCTCGCACGCGTTCGCCCAGGCGTATCTGGACCTGCGCAAGGCCACCGCGCAGAAGGCGCTGGAGAACGAGACGACCGCGCTCAAGCAGCAGATCGCCGAGCTGCAGAAGCAGCTCAGTGCCGTCGCCGGGCGGATTGCGGCGTCGCCGTCGAACTCGCCCGAGCGGGAGCGGGCCGAGGCCGAACGGAGCCTTCTCACCAGCCAGATCACCGGCCTGAACAACCGGCTCAGCCCGCTGGTCTCGGCCGGCTCCGACCCCGGCGAGATCATCTCCGACGCCCGTCTCCCCGACTCGCCCAGCTCACCGAACCGCACGCTCAACCTCGCCAGCGGCATGGGCGCGGGCCTGCTGCTCGGCATCGTGCTGGCGCTGGTGCTGGACCGGCTCGACACCCGGATCCGGCGCGGTCGCGACATCTCCGACCGGGTCGGCCTGCCGCTGCTGCTGGAACTACCGGTGCGCGCGCCGTCGCTGGCCGTCCTGCCGGCCACCCACCGGGTCTCCCGCGAGCTGGGCCGGCTGCGCAACGTGCTGCTGTCCGCCGTGCCCGAACCGGCGCAGGGCGGGCGCGGTCGCCAGTTGCTGATCTGCGACGCCTCGGCCGGCACCGCCGCCGGATTCGTCGCCGCCAACCTCGCCGCCGCGTACGCCCGTACCGGCCAGCAGGTCGCGCTGATCACCACCAAGCCCGACTCGACGGTGGGCGCCATCACCGGCGTGGCCGAGGGCCGGCACAACCTGGCCTCGGTACTGCGCCGCGACGTACCCCCGCTCAAGGCGCTCGCGCCGGTGCCGGGGCTGGGCCAGCTCCGGGTGCTGGTGCCGGGCGACCTGGACGCGGAGGTCGAGCTGCCGGTCGCCGGTCTGCTGGAGATCATGCACGAGCTGTCCGCGCGCTTCGACCACGTGATCATCGAGACCGCGCAGCCCACGTTCGCCGTGGAGGCCCAGGCCCTGGGCCGGTACGTCGACGCCGTGATCATGGTGGCCGAGGCGGGCAAGACCCGCAGCGGTGAGATCACCGCCGCCCTGCAGCAGTTCGAGCAGGTGAACGCGCCGGTGATCGGTGCCGTGCTGGCCCCGCGCCTGCCCGCCCCGGTGGCCGGCGCCGCCCGGCCGGCGTCCTCGGGCGGTGCGAGCAGCACGTCGGGCACGTCGGGCGCGCCGAGCACCCCGGTGGCACCGGCCAACCGGCCCAAGCCCCGGCCGAGCCCCGGCCCGTCCGCCGAGTCGACGATGGTGCTGCCGCGCATGCAGTCGTCCCGCCCCGCCCCGGCGAAGCCGGCACCGGGCAAGGCCACCCCGCCGCCGAACCCCAGCAACCCAGGCAACCAGGGCATGCCGGGTAAGCCGGTGCCGCTCAACGGCACCGGCGGCACGTACCGCTCCCGGGGTGACGGCGACGGCCGCAGCTACGCGCTCGACTCCGGCGAGGACCTGGGGTGAACCGCCGGCAGATGCTCCGCGCCGCCATCGCCCCCGCCGTCGTCCTCGGCGTCGGGACCGGGTGCAGCGAGCCCGAGCCCAAGCCGGGCAAGGTCCAGGTGGTGGACCCGGGCGACGTCACCGCCTCGCCGTCATCGGCCAGTGCCTCGCCGACCCTGCCCACCGGCCCGCTGACCGGCGCGCCGGTGAGCACCCCGGCCGCCGCCACCCGCCAGGCGGTCGCTGTGCCGCTGCGGGTGAGCCCCGCGACCACCCCGGCCGGCCTGGACGCCGCCGACCTGGTCTACGCCGAGTTCGCCGAGTCCGACACGCTGCACCTGACCGCCGTGTTCCACTCCAAGGACGCCACCAAGATCGGCCCGGTCACCGAGATCCGGCCGGTCGACATCCGGTCGCTCGCGGTGCTGCGCCCGTTCGTCGGCTACGACGGCGGCCCCACCGGCTTCCTCACCCAGTTCGAGAACTCCGACCTCGACGGCGTGACGCCCGACGACGACAGCAAGGTCTTCTCCGGCGACTACACGTCGACCGCCGCGCTGCTCAAGGCCGCCCCGAAGGGCGGCCAGCCGCCCACCCCGCCGATCGACCACGCCGGCGAGGGCGACGCGCTCGCCGCCCGCGACCTCGCGCCGGCCACCGAACTCACCGTCACCGTCTCCGGCGGCCCGCCGATGGTCTGGCGGTACGACCAGGCCAAGTCCGTCTGGGTCGGCAAGGTCGGCAAGGTCGCCGTGACCGCCGCCTCCGTCATCGTGCTGACGATGGAGTACCGCACGCTGGACGTCCGCAACCCGTCCCCGCGCTCGCTGCCCTCGGCGAACGTCTTCGGTGAGGGCGCGGTGCTGGCGGTGTCCGGGCCGAACAGCGCGAAGGGCCGGTGGCGCAAGCCCGGCCTGGGCATGGTCTGCACGCTCGCCGACACCGGCGGCGATCTCCTGCACCCCCAGCCCGGCAACGCGTGGGTGATCTACGCGCCGACCACCGCCAAGGTCACCGTGAAATGAGCACCGCCACCCCGCCCCGCACCGCGCGCGGGACGGTTCCGGTCGGAGCGGTGTCGCCGCCGGACGGGAACCGCCTGCGGCCGGTGACGGTACGGCCGGAGAGCTGGTCGTGGCGGCTGCCGACGGCATGGCCGCTGATCTCGGTCTTCCTGCTGTACCCGCTGTGGTGGGTGCTCGGCGTGTCGAGCTTCGTCTTCGTCATCTTCGCGGTGCCGATGGTGGTGCAGATGCGCAAGCGGGCCCCGATCCGGGTGCCGCCCGGCTTCGGGATCTGGATGGTCCTGCTGCTCTGGGTGTTCCTGTCCGTGCTCACCCTCGACCTCACCGCGCCGAACACGCTGCCACCCGGCGGCAGCGGCAAGTACATCGGCTGGGGCATCCGGCTCGCCAACTACGTCGCCATGACCGTGACGATGCTCTACGTCTACAACCTGCGGGAGCGGGAGCTGTCCCAGCGCCGGATGGTCCGTTTGTTCGGGTTCATGGGCGTGGTCGTGGTGCTCGGCGGCTGGATCGGCTCGCTCTTCCCGAACCTCACGTTCGTCGCGCCGCTGCGATTCGTCCTGCCCCAGTCGATCGCCGGTCACCCGTACGTCACCTCGCTCATGGAGATCAAGTTCGCCCAGGTGCAGCAGGTGATCGAGGGGGAGGCCAGCTCGCCCCGCCCGTCCGCGCCGTTCACCTACACGAACTCGTGGGGCCAGAACACCGCGATCCTGCTGGTCTGGCTGATCGTCGGCTGGGTCGTGCTGGGCAAGCCGATGCGCCGTACCGCGGGCGTGGCGATCGCCCTGGCCGCGATCTTCCCGATCGTCTACTCGCTGAACCGGGGCCTCTGGATCGGTCTCGGCATCGCCGCCGCCTACGTCGCGCTGCGGCTCGCGCTGCGCGGCCGGATGGTGGTGCTCGGCGGGCTCGCCCTGGCGGTCGGGCTGATCGGGGTGCTGATCGTCGCCACACCGCTCGGCCGCACCTTCGACGAACGCCTCCAGAACGGCCACAGCGACGACATCCGGACCACGCTGTCCCAGGGCGCGGTCGCCGCGGCCAACCACTCGCCGATCCTCGGGTACGGCGGCAACCGGGCGCTGATCGGCAGCAACCGGTCCATCGCCATCGGCAAGTCCGAGGACTGCAAGCAGTGCGGCAACCGGGAACTGGGCAGCAACGGCCAGGTCTGGGCGCTGCTCGTCGGGCAGGGCTGGGTCGGCGCGATCTGCTACAACGCCTTCTTCATCTACTGCATCTGGCGCTACCGCCGCGACCACAGCGCGATCGGCATCGCCGGCACGCTCGTGCTCATCCTCATGCTCTTCTTCCAGTTCACCTACGGTGCGATGGAAGCGACACTCGCCTACGCCCTGATCACTGTCGCCCTGCTGGCCCGCAACGACCGGATACGCCGGTCGCTCGCGCCGGCGCCACCCCAGGGCACGATCGCCGGGCTACGGGCCCGACTGGAAAAGACCGGTGACAGCTGATGGTGTTCCGCGTACCCCCGGACGGCGACGGCCGTGCCGCGTACCTCGGTGAACTGGCCGGGCTGATCTGGCCCGCGCCGGCCGAGCCCAGCCTGCGCCGCGGCGGCGCCGGCTGGGTGGTGGTGCCCTCGGCGTCCCGCCCCCGGCTGCTCGTGCCGACCGGCTCGGGCCGGGCGGCGGCGAGCGCGGTCCGGCACTCCACCGAGGCGGTCGGCCGCAAGGCCAAGCTGGTCCGGCAAGGGCTGTCCACGGCGTTCCGGCTCGGGCTGGGCCCGCTGGTGTTCCGCGACCGGCTGGTGGTCGACGGCGGCGGGCTGGACGCGCACCTGACCGAGGTGCTCGGCGAGCCGGCGCTGGTGAGCCTGCACATCGGGCCGGCCCGGGCGAACCGCAAGCCGGTGCTGCAACTGCTCGCCCCGGACGGCCGGGCCCTCGGGTACGCCAAGCTCGGCGTCGACCCGCTGACCCGCGCGCTGGTGCACGCCGAGGCGGACGCGCTGCGCCGCCTCGCCGAGGTGCCGCTCGGCCCGGTGGTCCTGGCCGGGGTACGCCATCACGGCGACTGGCACGGCCACGCGCTGCTCGTGCAGGAGGCGCTGCCGGTACGGCTGCCCCGGGCCACCCCGGCCGCCGCGGAGGCGGCCGAACGCGACGCGATGGTGGCGGTCGCCGGCTGTCTCGGCGTACGCCGGCAGTCCTGGGCGGCCAGCGGGCACGCGGCCCGGCTCACCGAGGCGGTGGACGCGCTCGGACCCCGGCCGGAGGCCGGGCGGCTGCGCGCGGCGCTGAAGTCCGTCGCGGACGCCGACCCGGTGGTGGCCTTCGGCGCCTGGCACGGTGACTGGAACGGCGGCAACAGCGCCGTGCTGGCCGACGGCCGGGTGCTGGTCTGGGACTGGGAACGGTTCGAGGCGGACGTGCCGGCCGGGTATGACGCGCTGCACCTGGCGGTGCAGGGCGCGATGAGCCACGACGGGGTGGAGCCGGTCGAGGCGGCCCGAGCGCTGATCGCCGGCGCCGGGGCCACCCTGGCGCCGTTCGACCAGACCGGCGGGGGCGCCGATCTGGTCGCCGTGCTCTACCTGGTGGAGCTCGCGGCGCGCTACCTGCGGGACCGGCAGGCGGAGGCGGGTGCGCGACTGGGGCACGTCGACACCTGGCTGCTGCCCGCCGTCGAGGAACACCTGGCCCGCCGGGCCGGGTGAGAGTGAGGAGTGGGGACGTGACGCTGGCCAAGGAGCAGGCGCTCCGCGCGGTGAAGTCGGTGAGCCGGACGGTCGGCCGGCTGACCGCCGGTTCGCGGATGGTGCCGGGATTCCTGATCGTGGGGGCGCAGCGCTGCGGCACCACCTCGCTGTTCAAGACGCTGTCGCAGCATCCCGGTGTGCTGCCGCCCGCCTACCACAAGGGCGTGCACTACTTCGACATGGACTACCACCGGGGGATGAGCTGGTACCTCGGGCACTTCCCCACCACCGGCAAGGCCGAGGCGGTGAAGGCCCAGATCGGGGTACGCGGGATCACCGGCGAGTCCAGCCCGTACTACATGTTCCACCCGCTGGCCGGGCAACGGATCGCCCGGGACCTGCCCTCGGTGAAGCTGCTGGTGCTGCTGCGTGACCCGGTGGAGCGCGCCTACTCCGCGCACTCGCACGAGCTGGCCCGCGGCTACGAGACCGAGACGGACTTCGAGCGGGCGCTCGCGCTGGAGGAGTCCCGTACGGCGGGCGAGCGGGAGCGGATGATCAGCTCCGCGTCGTACGCCAGCGAGCACCTCCAGCACAACGCGTACCTGGCCCGCGGCCGCTACATCGAGCAGCTGGAGCGCCTGGAGGCGCTGGTCGGCCGGGACCGCATGCACGTCATCGACAGCGACGACTTCTTCGCCGACCCGCGTCCTTCCTTCGACGCGGTCTGCGACTTCCTCGGGCTACCCCGCTGGGCGGACATCGCGTTCGGCAAGCACAACTCGCGCTCCCGTTCGCCCATGTCGGCGGAGCTGCGGACCCGGCTGGAGGACCACTTCGCGCCGTACGACGAGCGGCTGGCGACGTGGTGGGGACGCGTGCCGTCGTGGCGGCGGTGACGCGGGCGGACGCCGGCGGCACCCCGACGCTCACCGCACCGCCCCCCGGGCCGGGCGCGGGGCTGGGCGGCGCGGCCCGGCAGGGCTTCGCCAACCTGGTCGGGGTCGGGCTGGCCGCGGTCGCCGGCTTCGGCCTGAACATCGTCATCGCCCGCGGCTGGTCGGTCCGCGAGGCGGGCATGTTCTTCGCCGCCACCAGCGCGTTCATGATCGCCGCGTCGGCGGCCCGGCTCGGCACCGACGTCGGCACCGTCTACTTCGTCAGCCGCCAGCGCACGCTCGACCGCCGCGACCAGATCCGGGGCACCATCCTGGTCGGGTTGCTGCCGGTGCTCGTGGTCGGCACGCTGCTCGGGCTGGCCGGCTGGCTGGCCGCACCGGCGCTGGCCCGGGCCACCATGCCGGAGGCCGGGCCGGAGGCGGTGACCGCGCTGCGCATCCTGCTGGCGTTCGTGCCGCTGGCCGCGCTGAACGACTACGCGCTCGCCGCCTGCCGCGGCTTCGGCCAGATGCGCCCGCTGCTGACTGTTGAGCGGCTCGGCCGCACGCTGGTGCAGTTCCTGGGTGTGGCGGTGGCCGCCTGGCTCGGCATGTCCGCCACCGTCGCGCTGCCGCTGGCCTGGGTGGTGCCGTACCTGATCGCCGCGGTGGTCGCGCTGTTCTGGCTGAGCCGGCTGGTCGGCCGGGCCGGGAGGCAGGTGACCCGGCCGGTGCCGGCGCGCGAGCTGGCCGGGCCGTTCTGGCGGTTCACCGGGCCCCGCGCCGTCAGCAGCCTGGCCGCGATCGTGGTGCAGCGGCTGGACATCGTGCTGCTCAGCGCGCTGCGCGGCCCGGCGGACGCGGCGATCTACACGGCCGCGACCCGGTTCCTGGCGCTGGGTCAGCTCTCCAGCGTCGCGCTGTCCAGCTCGGTGCAGCACCGGCTGGCCGCCGCGTTCGCCCGCGACGACCGGGCCGAGGCGCGCCAGCTCTACCAGGCCGCCACCGGCTGGCTCGTGCTGCTCTCCTGGCCCGCGTACCTGATCTTCGCGGCGTTCGCCACGCCGATGCTGGCACTGTTCGGATCCGGGTACGGCGACGGCCGCCGGGTCGTGGTGCTGCTGGCGCTGACCATGCTGCTGGCCACCGGCTGCGGCATGGTCGACATGGTGCTCAACATGGCCGGGCGCACCGCGTGGACGTTCTACAACGCGATGACCGGCACCGTGCTCAACGTGGTCGGCAACCTGGTGCTCATCCCGCGGTACGGCATCCTCGGCGCGGCCCTGGCCTGGACCGTCTCCATCCTGGTCACCAACCTGGTGCCGCTGACCCAGCTCTGGTGGTCGATGCGGCTGCACCCGTTCGGCGCCGGTACCCGGGCCGCGATGGCGCTGGCGGTGGTCACGCTGGGTCTGCCGCTCGGCCTGGCGACGCTGCTCGGCGCCGGTCCGCTGGTACTCGCGCTGGTGACGGTCGCCGGGCTGGTCGCGTACGCGACGGGCGTCTGGCGCTGGCGGCGCACCCTGCACCTCGACGCGCTGCGCGCCCTCCGCCGCGGCCGTAACCGGGCCGGGGCGGACCCGGCCGCCCAGTCCTGACCGATCCTGCGCACCGATGGGACCTTCGATGACAAGCGACTCCCCCGCCCCGCACTCCGGCCTGTCCACCGTGAAGGCCGCGAAGCTCGCCGCGGTCGGTCTCCTGGCGGACCGCAAGGAACGCCGCGAGCTGGAACGGCCGGTCGAGGGGGGCGGCCGCCGGCTCACCCTGAAGGTGGAGCGTCCGATCTTCATCCTGGGCGCCCCGCGTTCCGGCACCACGTTCCTCGGCAGTTGCGTCGGCGCGCTGCCGGACGTGTCGTACCACTTCGAACCGCGCCTGACCAAGGCGGTCGCCCGCTGTGTCTACGAGGGAAGCTGGACGCCGCAGCGGGCCGCCCGCTACTTCCGCGGCTACTACGGCGCGCTGCTCGCCGCGTCCGGGCACGGCGGCCTGCGCTTCGCCGAGAAGGACCCGGAGAACTGTTTCATCGTGCCGTTCCTGACCGAGGTCTTCCCGGACGCGGTCTTCCTGCACGTCTACCGGGACGGGCGGGACGTGGCGGTGTCGCACGCCGAGCAGCCCTGGCTGAATGCCGCGTCCACCGGCACCGGCCGCAGCGGCCGGGGCGGTACGCCGTGGGGCGCCGCGCCCCGGTTCTGGGTGGAGCCGGAGCGGCGCGAGGAGTTCACGCAGGTCTCCGACCTGGGCCGGTCGGCCTGGATGTGGCGGCGGTTCACCAGCAGCGCGCTCACGCAGCTCGCCGAGCTGCCCGCGGAACGGGTGCGGCACCTGCGGTACGAGGACGTCGTCACCCGCCCGGCCGAGGCGGCCGAGGTCGTGGCCGACTTCCTGGAGGTCGGTGACCCGGCCGGGCGGGAGGCGCTGCACGCCCGCTTCGCCAAGGCGCGGCCGGGCTCGGTGGGCCGGTGGCGGCAGCGACTGACCGAAAAGGATCTGGCCGACGTGATGGCTCAGGCCGGGCCGCTGCTGACGCAACTCGGCTACCCCGCCTGAGCGCCGCGTCACAGGTAGAGTGCCAGGGGTCGCCCGCCCGGCCCGGCGTGCCTCTCCGCCCACGCGGATCCGTCAGGGCCCCCATACCGTGGCCGGCGACCGTCCTGGGGAGAGGTTGCGGTGGTACGACGGTTACGACTGACGATGGCTGCCGTGCTGGGCCTGGCATTCCTGGCCCCGGCCGTGGCGGCCTGTGACATCGGCTCGGAGCGATCCGACGAGACGGCGACGGCGGTGCCGCCCCCGCCGACTGTGACACCGCGGACCGCTCCGGTCCGCACCACCGGGTGGGGGCCGGAGCCGCCGGAGAAGGGGGCCTGGCTCGGCACCTGGGTCAAGCCGCAGTACCACAACGCCAGCGGGCGGGCCGCGGCGTTCGATGCGTTCAACCAGGCGGCCGGCGGCAACCTCGCCATCGCGCACATGTTCCACGAGTGGAACGAGCCGTTCCCGAGCGCCACCGAGAAGTTGTTCCAGTCCCGGGGCAAGCTCCAGATGATCTCGTGGCAGGGCACCGACACCCGGTCCACAGTCAGCGGCGTCTACGACGCGCTGATCCGGGAACGCGCGAAGGACGTCAAGGAGTTCGGCGTTCCGGTGCTGCTGCGTTACCGGTGGGAGATGGACCGGCCGAACCTGGCCGCGAGCATGCACTCGCCGGAGGACTACGTCGCCGCCTGGAAGCACGTCCGCGGCATCTTCGCCGAGATGGGCGTCACCAACGCCGGGTGGGTGTGGTGCCCGCACGCGGACGGGTTCGCCGAGCCGCAGCGCCGGGCCGCCGCCTACTACCCGGGCGACGACCAGGTCGACTGGCTCTGCGCGGACGTCTATCCCAGTCCGGAGTGGAACAGCTTCTCCAACCGGATGGACCACTTCATGGCGTTCGCCAAGAAGCACCCGCGACCGGTCATCATCGGCGAGTACGGCCTGACCCAGGACGGGCGGCCGGGCCAGCGGGCCGAATGGATGCGCGAGGTCGGGCCGTACCTGAAGAAGCACCCGCAGATCAAGGCGGCGGTCTACTTCGCGGCCCGGCAGACGGAGAAGCCCATCTACGACAGCACCTTCGGCAACGACCCGGAGAGCGAGCAGGTATTCCGGGAGATGGCGACCGATCCGTACTTCCAGCCGCCGATGCCCGACCTGAGTGTTTCCTCAGGAACACCCTCCGTGTCCACCAGGTGATCGTCGTTCGTCTTTTCGTGTGACCCGGTGCGTTTCCTCGGTCAAAAAGGCCCAACCCGGGTGGACGGGCGACGGCCGAATGCGAGAAGGTATTGCTCTCACGTCTGCGGTCGGTCGGGTGACGCCCCGCCTCATGTCGGCACCGACCACGATCGCAGCGCCTCCGACGTTTCCCCCGGAGTAGCCTGTGGCTTCCTCGATCCTGAGACACCGCTCGGTGTCCGCCTTCGGCGCTGCCGTGCTCGGCATCGCCACCTTGTTCACACCGGTACCGGCGCTCGCCGCGCCGGCCGCGGCGCCCGCGCCCGACCACAGCACGATGGTCGGCGAGGTGCCCTCGGAGAAGACGCCGAACATCAACGACGGCAACGTCGTGGCCATCCACGACGCCGGCAGCAAGGTGATCGTCGGCGGCTCGTTCACCAACGCGCAGAACCGGGGTTCCTCACCCACCCCGGTCGAACGCCGCGGACTGCTCGCCTTCGACAAGGCGACCGGCAAGATCGACAACGCGTTCGCGCCGGTGCTCGACGGTGACGTCACCGCCGTCATCGCCGGCCCGACCCCGGGCACGGTGTACGTCGCCGGCAAGTTCAACAAGGTCGGCGACAAGAACTTCCGCAAGCTGGCCCTGCTGAACGTCGCGGACGGCACCCCCGTCGACGGGTTCAAGGGCCCGGCGTTCAACGGCACCGTGAACGACATCGCGCTCGTCGACGGCCACCTGCTGGTGGGCGGCATCTTCACCACTGTGACCGCGACGACCAACCGCAACGGGCTGGCCTCGCTGAACCCGACCACCGGCGCGGTGGACGACTACCTCACCGTGTCGCTCACCGAGCACCACAACTGGACGCCGACCAACAACGGCGCCTCGGCCGGTGTCGGTACGGAGAAGCTCGCCGTCTCCCCCGACGGCAAGCACCTCGTGGTGATCGGCAACTTCAAGAAGGCCGACGACGTCGTGCACGACCAGATCGTGCGGATCAACCTGGGCGAGAGCTCGACGACCGTCGCCGACTGGAACACCGACGGCTACTCCGCGGCCTGCAAGTACGCCGCGTTCGACTCGTGGGTGCGCGACATCCAGTTCTCCCCGGACAGCAAGTACTTCGTCGTGGTCACCACCGGCGCGTCGTACCCGGGCACGCTCTGCGACTCCGCGGCCCGCTGGGAGACCGCCGCCAGCGGCGACGGCCAGAAGCCGACCTGGACGAACTTCAGCGGCGGCGACACCTTCCTCTCGGTCGGCATCAGCGAGAAGGCCGTCTACGTCGGCGGTCACTTCCGCTGGTCGAACAACCCGCTCGCCCGCGACAAGGCCGGACCGGGCGCGGTGCCGCGGGCCAGCATCGCGGCGCTCGACCCGGTGAGCGGCCTGCCGCTGTCCTGGAACCCGGGCCGCCACCCGCGCGGCTACGGCGTCACCGAGATGCTGGTGACCCAGGAGGGCCTCTGGCTCGGCAGCGACCAGGAGTACATCGGCAACTTCGACTACCAGCGCAAGCGGCTCGCCTTCTTCCCGCTGGACGGCGGCAACGCCCCGCACTCGACCAGCACCAAGGGTCTGCCGGGCAACGTCTACCAGGCCGGTCGCGCGGCGCAGACCGAGGTGCTCTACCGGGTCAACGCCGGTGGTCCCGCCATCCCGGCCACCGACGGCGGGCCGGACTGGGCCGCCGACAGCGCCACCGAGCCCAGCCCGTACCACAACACGGGCAACCAGGTCACCAGCTACACCACGAACGCGACGTTCGACCCCACCGTGCCGGCGAGCACGCCGGCCACGCTGTTCAACACCGAGCGGTGGGACGAGGCGACCGCGCCGGACATGCAGTGGGACATCCCGGTCGCGGCCGGCACCCGGGTCGACGTCCGGATCTACATGGCCAACCGCTGGTCCGGCACGAGCAAGCCGGGCGCCCGCAAGTTCGACGTCAGCATCGACGGCGTGCTCAAGCTGAACGACTTCGACCCGGTCGTCACCGCCGGCGGGACCGACCGCGGCACCATGCAGTCCATCTCGGTGGTCAGCGACGGCGTGGTCGACATCGACTTCGGCCGGGTGCTCCAGAACCCGCTGCTGCACGGCATCGAGATCGTCAAGACCGCGCCCACGCCGGACGCCTCCGACGTGCTCTACCGGATCAACGCGGGCGGCGACCAGCTGGCCGCGCCGAGCGGCCCGGCCTGGGCCGCGGACACCGCCGCCGCGCCGAGCACCTACCACAACGCCGGCAACCAGGTGACCAGCTACACCACGAACGCCTCCCTCGACGGCACGGTGCCGTCGGGCACCCCGGTGGAGCTGTTCAACGCGGAGCGGTGGGACGAGTCGCCCGCGCCGGACATGCAGTGGGACTTCCCGGTCCCGGCCGGCACGCCGGTGCAGGTGCGGCTCTACCTGGCGAACCGCTGGGCCGGCACCGCCACCGCCGGCAAGCGCAAGTTCAACGTGACGATCGACGGCGTGGTCAAGCTGAGCAACTTCGACCCGATCGCCGCGATCGGCGCCACCAACCGGGGCACCATGCGCGCGTTCCCGATCACCAGCGACGGCAACATCGACATCGACTTCGGTCGCGTCCTGGAGAACCCGCTGGTGCAGGGCATCGAGATCGTCAAGCTGCCCCCGGTGCCGCCGGCCACCACCGTCGACAGCATCACCAAGCGCACGTACGACGGTGCGACCTCGGTCGGCAACGCGATGTCGGTGCCGAACGCGGACAACACCGGCTGGTCGGGCGTCAAGGGCGCCTTCTGGGTCGGCGGTGACCTGTTCTACGGCGTCGGCGGCGACCTCTACAAGCGCTCGTTCGACGGCAGCGAGTTCGGCACCCCGAAGAAGCTGGACCCGTACCACGACGCCAAGTGGGACCTGGTCGTCACCGGCTCCGCGCCGGAGGGCTCCACGTACGCCGGCATGACCGGCAACTTCTCCGCCGAACTGCCGAACGTGACGGCCATGTTCTACAAGGGCGGCCGGATCTACTACTCGCTGGCCGGTCAGAGCACGCTGTTCTGGCGCGGGTTCGCGCCGGACACCGGCACCGTCGGCGCCGAGCGCAACACGGTCACCGGCACCACGGCCTTCGCCGACGCGGGCGGCCTGTTCCTGGACGGCGACACGCTCTACGTCGTCTCCCGGAGCACCGGCACCCTGTCCTCGATGGCGTGGTCCGACGGCGTGCCGACCGGCTCCGCCACGGTGCGCAGCGGTCCGAGCGTCGACGACGTGGACTGGCGCGGCACCTCGGTCTTCGTCGGCCCCTGACGGGCGGGCACGACCGGAACGGAACAGATACGACGATGGCCCGGCCGATATCGGCCGGGCCATCGCCCTTTCCCCGGCGCCGATCGCGCCGGGCCGGATCAGGTACGGGTCGGCGCGTGCTCGCCCGCCCAGACCCGCATCAGGTCCCGTACCGAGATCACTCCCGCCACCTCCCGCCCGTCGAGCACGACCAGGTGACGGAACCCGCCGCGGGCCATCGCCGCGGCTGCCTCCTCGACCGTCCAGTCCGGGCCGGCGTAGACGACGTCCCAGGTCAGGTGTGCCCCGGTGCGCTCGACATCCGGGTCGAGCCCGGCGCCGATCGCCTTCAGCACATCGCGTTCGGTCATGATCCCCACTCCCTCGGAGTCCGGGTCGATCACGACCGCCGACCCGACACCGCGGGCCGACATCATCCGGGCCGCCTGCCGGAGCGTGTGCTCCGGCCCGACCACCAGTACCTCGCTGGACATCGCTTCCCGTACCTGCATCACACATCACCCCTGTGGGACGGCGACTGAGTACGGACATGGTGGGCCATCGATGCGTACCGGGACAAGAACGGGCATCGCCGGAGACGGCCCGGATGGCTACTGTCGGAGGGTGCCCACCGAGCCCCTCCGCTGCGCCGGCGCGCTGATCGTCGACGACGACGGCCGCATCTTCATCCAACGCCGATCCCCCGAGCGACGCCTCTTCCCGAACTGCTGGGACATCGTCGGCGGCCACCTCGAACCGGGCGAGGAGATCGACGACGCGCTGCGCCGGGAGGTCACCGAGGAGACCGGCTGGACCCTGTCGCACGTGCTCGGCCTGGTCGGCGAATACCGGTACACCGCCGACGACGGGCTGACCCGGGTGGAGACCGACTTCCTGGTCCGGGTGGACGGCGACCTGAGCCGGCCCCGGCTGGAAGCCGGCAAGCACACCGAGTTCCGCTGGCTTGCGGAGTCGGAGATCGCGCTGCTCGACGAGCACCGGAACGTCAACGACGGAATGATCCGGCGGATCGCGGAGGACGGCTTCGCGGCGCTGCGCTCGATCGGGCTGACGGGCTGAACCACTGCCGGTCGGTGCCCGGCGATATCCTCGCCGGGTGGAATCGGGTCGAGAAGAGGAGCGTGTCGGCATGATCGGGATGGTGCTCGCCGCAGGTGCGGGGCGCCGGCTGCGGCCGTACACCGACACCCTGCCCAAGGCCCTGGTGCCGGTCGACGGGGAGACCACCATCCTCGACATCGCGCTGCGCAACCTCGCCGAGGTGGGGCTGAACGAAGTCGTGATCGTGGTCGGCTACGCGGCCGACGCGGTGCGGCAGCGCCAGGCCGCCCTGGAGGAGAAGTACGGCGTCACGATCACCCTGGTCCACAACGACAAGGCCGAGGAGTGGAACAACGCGTACTCGCTCTGGCTGGCGCGGGAGCACTTCTCCCGTGGGGTGCTGCTCGTAAACGGCGACACCGTGCACCCGGTGAGCGTGGAGAAGACGCTGCTGGCCGAGCGCGGCCCGGGCATCCTGCTCGCCGTGGACACGCTCAAGCCGCTGGCCGAGGAGGAGATGAAGACCACCTTCGACGCCGCCGGCCAGCTCACCCGGATCACCAAGCTGATGGACCCGGGCGAGGCGTACGGCGAGTACATCGGCGCGACGCTCATCGAGCCGCAGGTGGCCGAGCCGCTCGCGGACGCGCTGGAGGCGACCTGGCGGCGCGACCCGAACCTCTACTACGAGGACGGCTACCAGGAGTTCGCCGAGCGCGGCGGCGAGGTGCGGGCGGCCCCGATCGGCGACGTCTCCTGGGTCGAGGTCGACAACCACGCCGATCTGGCCCGGGCGCGGGAGATCGCGTGCCGCTACTAGCCCGCAGCGTCCTCACCCCGCTGCACATCGACGTGCGGCGGGGCGCGGTGGCCGATCTGGCGGCGATCCTCTCCGACGGGCGGATCTCGGCCGGTGGCGACGTCGCCGTGGTGGTCGGGCCGGGGCAGGGCGAACGGATCGCCGAGCTGATCCGGCCGTCGCTGCGCTCGGCCGACGTGTTCACGGTGGCCGGGGGGACGCTCGACGCCGCCGACGACCTGGGGGCGAAGCTGCGCACCCGGTCGTACGACGCGGTGGTCGGCATCGGCGGCGGCAAGACCATCGACGTGGCCAAGTACGCGGCGACCCGGCGCGGGCTGCCGATGGTGTCGGTGGCGACGAGCCTCGCCAACGACGGCATCGCCTCTCCGGTGGCGAGCCTGATCACGGAGGGCCTGAAGGGCTCCTACGGTGTGCACATCCCGATCGCGGTGATCGTGGACCTGGACTTCGTGGAGGCCGGGCCGGAGCGGCACAACCGGGCCGGCGTCGGCGACGTGGTGAGCAACATCAGCGCACTGGCGGACTGGGAACTGGCCCGGCGGGTACGCGGTGAGCGGGTCGACGGGCTGGCCGCCTCGCTGTCGCGCGCCGGCGCCGAGGCGGTGCTCAACCACCCGGGCGACATGAGCGACGACGGCTTCGTCACGGTGCTCGCCGACGCGCTGATCTCCAGTGGTCTGGCGATGGCGATCGAGGGCACCAGCCGGCCGTGCAGCGGCGGCTGCCACGAGATCATGCACGCGATCGACGCGCTGTTCCCCGGCACCGCCTCGCACGGCGAGCTGGCCGGGCTCGGCGCGCTGTTCTGCACGTTCCTGCGCGGCGACGAGCGCCGGTTCGCCGAGATGGCGGCCTGCCTGACCCGGCACGGGCTGCCCCGGCTGCCGGCCGAGGTCGAGCTGACCGACGACCAGTTCGTCGAGGCGGTGCAGTTCGCGCCGGCCACCCGGCCGGACCGCTACACCATCCTCGAACACCTCGCGATGTCCGCTACCGAGACGCGGGAGCGGCTGGCAGACTACGCCGGTGCCCTCCGCGACCACATTGGCTGAGCCCCGTCCCACCGTCGCCGACTTCCACCGGGTCAACCGGGGAGGCGGCCTGTTCAGCGAGTCGATCAGCCAGTGGATCGGGGCGGCCTTCGCGCTGGCCGCGCAGCGCCTCGGGTTGCGCCCGACCGCGCTGACGCTCGCCAACCTGGTGCTGGGGCTGGCCGCCTCGGTCACAGTGGTGGCGCTCGCCGACGACGTGGCCGCCGGCACCGTACCGGCCTGGGTGGTCGGGCTGGTCGCCCTGGTCGCCTGGCAGATCGCGTACGCGCTGGACTGCGCCGAC
Organism: Micromonospora sp. CNZ297; assembly: GCF_007827625.1. Classification (NCBI taxonomy): domain Bacteria; kingdom Bacillati; phylum Actinomycetota; class Actinomycetes; order Micromonosporales; family Micromonosporaceae; genus Micromonospora; species Micromonospora sp. CNZ297. The sequence continues at coordinate 88,496 of NZ_VISU01000007.1, forward strand.
GGGCAGCTCGCGCGGGTGACCGGTCAGGGCAGCGCGGCCGGCGCCCGGATCGACGTGCTCTGCGACGTGGCCGCCCAGATCGCGCTGGTGGCCGCCATCGGCGCGACAGCCGTGGCGCAGCGCCCGTCCACGCCGGTCTGGCTGGTGGCGGTGTTCGCGGGCACCTGGATGGTCAACCTGGTGACCTCGGTGATGCAGTCGGGGCCGAACGCGGCGAGCATGGTGACCTCGACCTCGCTCCCGGTACGCCTGGTCAAGCTGGTCCGCGACTACGGCGCGGTGATCTTCCTGGCCGGCCTGGTGCTGGCCTTCGCCCCCGCGCTGGCGCTCTGGCTGATGGTCGCGTTCACCGTGGTCAACGGCGGATTCCTGCTGGCAAGCATCGCCTTCTCCGCCCGCGCCTCCCTGCGGTAAGGAAGGGCCCCTTCTTAACGCCTCGTGCATTGAAAGGGGCCCTTCCTAACACCTCGGTCAGCGCGCGGGACGACCTCCGGCCAGGCCGGCGTAGATGTCGATCAGGCGCTTCGTGATCACGTCGGGGTGGAAGGTGCGCTCGTAGCGGGACCGGGCCGGACCGGCGAGCATGCGTGCCTCGGCGGCGGCCAGCGGCAGCGCGGCGGCGAGCACGTCCACCTCGGGCGCCACCACCCAGCCGGCCTCGCCGCGCTGCACCCCTGACGGCAACGCGACCCGCCCGTCGCCCGGTGCCGCGGTGGCCACCTCGGCCGGGCCGGTGCCGGCGGGCTCACGCGGGCCGTCTGCACCCACCAGGTACGGGATGCCGCCGAGCGCGGTGCCGAGCACCGGCCGACCGGCCGCCAGCGCCTCGATGATCACCGTGGGCAGCACGTCGTGCCAGGTGGAGGTGGCCAGCACCACGGAGCTGTCGGCCAGCGCCGCGCGTACCCCGGAGCGGTCGAGCTGGCCCAGGTAGAGCACGTCGGGCCGTTCGTCGGCGGCTGCCTCGGCCAGCGGACGCAGCTCGCCGTCACCGGCGATGCGCAGCGGGCCGAGCGCACCCACCGGGCGCCGCCGCCACGCCGCGAGCAGCAGATCGAGGCCCTTCTCGGGGCTGAGCCGGCCCATGAAGAGGAAGCCGTTCCCGGACGGCGCCGGGGCACCCGGGTCGGGCACCGCGTTCGGCTTGACCACGATCCGCTCGTCCGGGATGCCGTAGTCGCGCAGATGATCAGCGACCGCCGTGGTGAGCGCGATGTACCGGTCCACCGACTTCCAGGTGGGGCGGTGCACGGCGAGCGTGGTCGCCATCAGCGCGCTCTGCGCCCGGGAGTTGCGGTAGCAGCGGTGCACGATCGCCGGTACGCCCAGCGTCCGCCCCCGGCAGTCCTGGCAGATCACGCCGTCGCGGAAGTAGAGGCCCGAGGAGCAGACCTGCCGGTAGTTGTGCACCGTCTGCACCACCGGCACGCCGCGCTTGTGCGCGGTCCGCACCACCCAGGGCGAGAGCAGAGGGTACGGGTTGTGCAGGTGCAACACGTCCGGCCGGTGCTCGGTGAGCAGGCGGTCGAGGTCGTGCTGGGCCTTCGGCGCCCAGATCGGCGAGATCGGCAGCAGCGCCTTGGCCGGCTTGGACATCGACGGGATCTCGTCCGAGCTGCGCAGGAACGGCAGCACCTCCACGCCGGCGGCGGTGAGCTGGGCGATCTCCGCGTCGACGATGGTGTTCTCGCCGGAGGGCTGGGCTTCCCGGTACCGGTTGTGCGCCACCACGATTCTCACAGAGCTCGCCTTTCGTTCGCGACTGTGCCGATCTCTGCTCGCGGCTGCGGGGCTCGCAAGCTCACTCCTCGCGCTCGCGCATGGGACTCGCCAGCTCATTCCTCGCGCTCACGGGAAAGAAGGCTACCGTTGTACCGTGCCCGAACTTCCGGAGGTGGAAGCGCTCGCCGGTTACCTGCGCGAGCGTGCGGTGGGCCGCCGCGTCGAGCGGTTCGAGGTCGCCGCGATCAGCGCCCTGAAGACGTACGATCCGCCGCCGAGCGCGGTCGCCGGCCGTGCGGTCACCGGCGCCGGCCGGTACGGCAAGTTCCTGGACGTGCGGTTCGACGAGGGTCTGCACCTGGTGGTCCACCTGGCCCGGGCGGGCTGGCTGCACTACCGGGAGGCGTTCCCAGCGACGACCCCGCTGCGGCCCGGCAAGGGCCCGATCGCGGTGCGGGTACGCCTCGACGACGGCTCCGGCTTCGACCTGACCGAGGCCGGCACCCAGAAGAAGCTGGCCGCCTACCTGGTCACCGACCCGGCGCAGGTACCGGGCGTGGCGAAGCTCGGGCCGGACGCGCTGGAGGCGGACCTGCCGACCTTCGCCGAGCGGCTGCGCAGCCGCCGGGGTCAGGTGAAGGGCGTGCTGACCGACCAGTCGGTGCTCGCCGGGGTGGGGAACGCGTACTCGGACGAGATCCTGCACGCGGCGCGGCTCTCGCCGTTCGCGATCACCGACCGGCTCACCGACGACCAGCTCGCCGGTCTGCACGCGGCGACGCGGACGGTCCTCGGCGACGCGGTACGCCGGTCGATGGGGCAGCGGGCCGCGGAGCTGAAGGGCGAGAAGCGTTCGGGCCTCAAGGTGCACGCCCGCAAGGGGCTGCCGTGTCCGGTCTGCGGCGACACCGTACGGGAGGTCTCGTTCGCCGATTCGAGCCTTCAGTACTGCCCCACCTGTCAGACCGGTGGCAAGCCGCTGGCTGACCGAAGGTTGTCCCGCCTCGTACGGTGAGTAATGGCATTCGCCGGTTACCGAGTGGAATCGACCCGGGATCGCCGATGCTCCCGGTCCGCCCCTCTACCCGAGCCGTCATCCATCGGTATAGTGGCTCGGTCCCCGGCTTCACAACTGATTCGGAGCCGGCCAGATCTCACCGAGCACCAGCGGAACGGCTTCCTCGCGGGGGCCGGTCCGGGCCGGGCCCGCGTGGGAGACTGGGACGGTGAGCGACCCGGGCCCTCACGCCGAGTGAGGACGCGGGTCATGCGGGAGGACATGGGTTGAGGTGACGACAAGCCTCCAGCGCCCGGTAACCGACAGAGGCCGGAGCAAGAGCGTGCGGCACGTCGACAGCTTTGAGATCCAGCCGCCGACTCCGCCGTCGCACAACGGCGTACCCCGGTCGGCGTGGGCCCGAGCCCGGCGCCGGGTGTCCCGGTGGCACCGGCCCTACATCGCATTCCTGCTGCTGCTCGACTTCGGCGCGGCCGCCCTGGCCAGCTTCCTGGCCGTGCAGATCTTCGAGCAGGCCGCCTCCGGCTTCCGGAACGCGCCCGAGGCGTGGTTCTACACCGTGGCGTTCGCGCTCCTGCCGCTCGGCTGGGTGCTCATCCTCTGGGGCAACCGGGCCTACGACCGGCGCTACCTGGGCCTCGGCCCGGACGAGTTCAAGCGGGTGATCCGCGGCGGCGTCGCGGTCGCCGCGACGGTCTCGTTCCTCGCCTTCGCCACGAAGACCACCCTGTCCCGCTGGACGGTCGGCTTCGCGCTGCTCGGCGCCCTGCTGCTGATCCTGCTCGGCCGCATGATCGCCCGGGCCTGCCTGCACGCGCTGCGCCGCCGCGCCGGCCACGCCGGGCACCGGATGGTGCTCGTCGGCACGCTTCCGGAGTGCCTGGAGGTCTACACCACTGTCACCCGGAACCCGTCCGTCGGCCTCGTGCCGGTGGCCATCCACCTCACCGACGGGTACGCCGCCGCGCGCGGCCTGGAGACCCCGGTGCCGGTGTACGCGGGCCGGGACGTCCTGGCCCTGGTGCGTGAGGTCGGCGGCGACACGATCGCGGTCTGCGGCTCGGCCAGCGCCGAGCCGGGCGAGCTGCGCCGGCTGGCCTGGCAGTTGGAGGGCTCCGGCGTCGATCTGGTGGTCGCGCCCCAGCTCACCGACATCGCCGGTCCCCGGGTGCACATCCGCCCGATCGAGGGCCTGCCGCTGCTGCACGTCGAGGAGCCGACCCTGTCCGGGCCGGCGCTGCTGGTCAAGAACCTGATGGACCGGGTCGCCGCCGGGCTGGGCCTGCTGCTGCTGGCCCCGCTCTTCCTCGCCATCGCCGTGGCCATCCGGATCTCCGACCCCGGGCCGGTCTTCTTCCGTCAGCCCCGGGTGGGGCACGAGGGGCGGACGTTCCGGGTCTGGAAGTTCCGGACCATGTACGTCGACGCCGAGGAGCGGCTGGCCGGCCTGGTCGACCAGAACGAGACCGACGGCATGCTGTTCAAGATGAAGCAGGACCCCCGGGTCTTCCCGGTGGGCCGCTTCCTGCGTGCCACGTCGCTGGACGAGCTGCCCCAGCTGATCAACGTGCTCTGGGGCGAGATGTCGCTCGTCGGCCCGCGCCCGCTGCCCGCCGACGACGGCGACTTCCTCGGCGACGTCCGGCGCCGGCTGCTGGTCCGGCCGGGCATGACCGGTCTGTGGCAGGTCTCCGGCCGCTCCGACCTGTCCTGGGACGAGGCGGTCCGGCTCGACCTCTACTACGTCGACAACTGGTCGCTGGCGTACGACCTGAGCATCCTGTGGCGGACCGTGGGCGTGGTGCTGGCCCGCAAGGGCGCGTACTAGCGCTACCGGGCCGGCACCCGGCAGGATCGCTGCGTGGGTGGCAACCTCTCCGCCGTCTTCGCCGTCGTCTCGCTGGTCACCGCGCTGGCCGCGGCGCTCTGGGCGGTGCTGCGGCTGCGCGGCCGGCGGGGCATCGCCACCGCCACGCAGCGGGCCACGTACGAGGTGCTGCACACCGCGGGGCTCGCCGCCGAGCCGCTGCGCGCCGGCCTGACCGCGGCGGACGCGGCGAAGGCCGTACGCCATCTGCGGGCCCTCGTGGGCGCGGCCGGGCTGGCGCTGACGGACCGGGACACGTTGCTCGCGGTCGACGGGCAGGGCGCGCACCACGGCGACCAGCTGGTCGCGGCGGCCCGGCGGGCGGCCGACAGCGGGCGCTCCACAGTGCTGGGCGAGTCGGAGCTGCGTTGCGACCTGGTCGACTGCCCGGTACGCGGCGCGGTGGTGGCGCCGCTGCGCGCGGACGGGCGGGTGGTCGGGGCGCTGGTGGCGGTGGCCGACGAGCGCCCGGCCCCGGGTCTGGTGCAGGCGACGCTGGAGACCGCGCACTGGGCGGGTGACCAGCTCGCGCTGGCCGAGCTGGAGTCGTCGCGGGAGCGGCTGGCGCGGGCCGAGGTACGCGCGCTGCGCGCTCAGATCAGCCCGCACTTCATCTACAACGCGCTCACCGCGATCGGCTCGTTCGTGCGCACCGACCCGGAGCGGGCGCGAGAGCTGATCCTGGAGTTCGCCGAGTTCACCCGCTACTCGTTCCGGGCGCACGGCGAGTTCACCACGCTGGCCGAGGAGCTGCGTTCGATCGACCGCTACCTGACCATCGAGCGGGCGCGCTTCGGCGAGCGGCTCCAGGTGCGCCTCCAGATCGCGCCGGAGGTGCTGCCGGTGACGCTGCCGTTCCTCTGCCTCCAGCCGCTCGTGGAGAACGCGGTCCGGCACGGGTTGTCCCGCAAGCCGGGCACCGGCATGGTGAGCATCGAGGCCCGGGACGCGGGCGCGGAGTGTCACATCACGGTGGAGGACGACGGGGTGGGGATGGATCCGACGACGCTTACCGCCGGCATCGCCGAGGTGTCGGGCGCGGCCGGCGACCCGGCCGACGACCCGGGGCAGCACGTCGGCCTCTCGAACGTCGACGAACGGCTCCGGTCGGTCTTCGGGGACGGCTTCGGCCTGGTGGTGGAGACCGGCCTGGGTTCGGGTACGAAAGTCAGCATGCGCGTGCCGAAGTTCCACCCCGGCGTCCGGGCGTCGTCGTGACCGTCACCGGCACCGGTTTCCTCCGGGTGCTGGCGGTGGACGACGAGCCGCCCGCGCTCGACGAGCTGGCGTACCACCTGCGCGCCGACCCCCGGGTGGCCCGGCTGCACACGGCCGGGGACGCGACCGAGGCGCTGCGCGTGCTGCGCGACGACGACGTGGACGTGGTGTTCCTCGACATCCGGATGCCGGGGCTGGACGGCATGGAGCTGGCCCGGGTGCTGCGCCGGTTCGCCCGGCCGCCGGCGATCGTGTTCGTCACCGCGTACGACGACGGCGCGGTGGACGCGTTCGACCTGGGCGCCACCGACTACGTACGCAAGCCGGTACGCGCCGAGCGGCTGGCCGAGTCGCTGCGCCGGGTGATCGGTTCCCGGGTGGTGCCGTCGCATCCGGCCGCGCTGGCCCGGGCGGAGGAGGATCCGACCATCCCGATCGAGCTGGCCGGCACCACGCGGATGCTGCCCCGCTCGGCGGTGCGGTGGGTGGAGGCGCAGGGCGACTACGCGCGGCTGCACACGGCGGAGGGTTCGCACCTGGTCCGGGTCTCACTGGCGACGCTGGCCGAGCGCTGGGCGGACGCCGGGTTCGTCCGGATCCACCGGTCGTATCTGGTGCAGCTGCGGCTCATCGCCGAGCTGCGGCTGGTCAACTCCGGCTATGTGGTGGTGATCGACGGATCCGAGCTGCCGGTGAGCCGCCGGCACACCCGGGAGCTGAAGGACAAGCTGGTACGCGCCGCGAAACAGGACTGGAGCCGCTGAGGGACGGGGGCGTCGGGAGCACTGACGTACAATGTACGGCAGACCGTACGACAGGGTGGGGGACCGCATGTCCGACGACCGCTTCGACGCCGCTACCGAATTCGACCGCCAGCTCGACCGCCTCGTGCAGCTCGGCTACCCGGCGCTGGCCGGGCAGACCGAGGAGGAGTTCCGGGCGCTGCTCACCCCGCTGCGCGACGCAGCAGTGACCGGCGTCGCCGGGCCGGCCGCTCCCACCGACGCCCGGGTGCCGTTCCTGCTGGTGACCACGCGGGAGCTGGTGCCGGTGCCGGAACGCATCGCGCTCACCACGCTCGCCGGCAAGCGCAAGACCGGCGTCCTCGACCGGAACTTCCCCGCCGACGACCTGCCCACCTTCCACCCGATCAAGGAGCTGGAGGTGCCGTCCGGTCCCGCGTACCTGCTCTTCGACGTGGACCGGGGCGAGGAGTACCGCAACGTGCCGCCGTCGGCCGCGCTCGAGGACATGACCGCGAAGGACCGGCTGCCGATCACGATCGACGAGGGGCTGGCGTTCGTCACGTTGCACCCGCAGGCGCTGGCGAGCAACAGGTGCTTCTCGCTCGTGGGGTCGCGCTGCGGCGACCGGCGGGTGCCGGCGCTGTGGATCAGCCAGGGCGCGCCGAAGCTCGGGTGGTGCTGGTTCGGCAACCCGCACACCTGGCTCGGCTCGGCGACCGCGAACCCGGTACGGGTGGGGCTGAGCTGACGCTGTCCACAACGACTCCACGCCATCCACCGGGTTATCCACAACCGTGAAGCGTTATCCACAGGTTGTGCACAGGGCCCGGACGCCTGCTCTTGACATTCCCGCTGAGCGGGCGAGACTGCCGGAGGTGACCGGAGCCGAGGAACAGCATCCTTCGGGGCGGCCCGCCGAGGCCGCCCCGGTTCCCGGCCCGCGCGCGTCCGCACCGCTCCGCGAGCCGGGCAGCGGGCCGGCGCCGGCCGCCGCGCCGAAGCGGACCCGGATCGTGCTGGCCGAGGTCTCCCGGGTCGGCAATCCGGCCGACCGCACCCGCTCCGAGCTGACCCAGCAGACCCCTGTCGGCGAGACGCTCGTGCAGGGGCTGATGCGCGCCCAGCTCTCCCTCGCGCTGCGGCTCAGCCTGCTGGTGCTGGTCGGGCTCGGCGGCCTGCCCTGGCTGTTCGCCATCGCGCCCACCGTCGGCCGGGTCACGGTGCTCGGGGTCAACCTGCCGTGGCTGCTGCTCGGCGTCGTGTCCTTCCCGTTCCTGATCGTCGTCGGCTGGGCGTACGTGCGCCTGGCCGAACGCAACGAGCAGGACTTCGTCGACCTGATCCGACGGCCGGAACACTGATGTCCAACGGCTACGTGGTCCCGGCGATCGTCGCCGTCACCCTGGTCACCGTCGGCATCGGCTTCTACGGGCTGCGGCTGGCCCGCACCACCTCGGACTTCCTGGTCGCGTCCCGGTCGGTCAGCCCGACCTGGAACGCCGCCGCGATCGGCGGGGAGTACCTGTCGGCGGCGAGCTTCCTCGGCGTCGCCGGGCTGATCCTCAAGTACGGCGTGGACGTGCTCTGGTACCCGGTCGGCTTCGCCGCCGGATACCTGGCACTGCTGCTGTTCGTGGCCGCGCCGCTGCGCCGCTCCGGCGCGTTCACGCTGCCCGACTTCTGCGAGGTGCGGCTCGGTTCCCGCCGGCTGCGGACGCTCGCCACCGTCTTCGTGATCTTCATCGGCTGGCTGTACCTGGTGCCGCAGTTGCAGGGCGCCGGGCTGACGCTCGCCACGCTCACCGGCTCGCCGTACCCGCTCGGCGCGCTGCTCGTCGCCGTGGTGGTGACCGCGAACGTGGCGCTGGGCGGCATGCGGGCGATCACCTTCGTGCAGGCGTTCCAGTACTGGCTCAAGCTCACCGCACTCGCCGTACCCGCCATCTTCCTGGCGTTGCAGTGGCAGGCCGACGCCCGCCCGGCGGTGACCCCGCCCGACGGACCGACGTTCCGGACCGCGACCACAGTCGTGGTCGAGCACCGCGCGACGCTCACCCTGCCCGACGGCGACATCCGGGAGGTACGCCCCGGCGACCGCCTGGAGTTCGCCGCCGGTGACCCGGTGCCGGAGGTGTCCGGCGCGGCGACCGGCGCCACCGAATGGCTGCTGCCGGACACCGCCGGCGAGGACGACCGAGGGCTGTTCGCCACGTACTCGCTGATCCTGGCCACGTTCCTCGGCACCATGGGCCTGCCGCACGTGCTGGTCCGCTTCTACACCAACCCCGACGGCGCCGCCGCCCGCCGCACCACGCTCGTGGTGCTGGCGCTCGTCGGCGTCTTCTACCTGCTGCCCACCGTGTACGGCGTGCTGGGCCGCATCTACACCCCGCAACTGCTGGTGAGCGGCCAGACCGACGCGGTGGTGGTGCTGCTGCCCGGTGCCGCGCTCGGCGACGGCACCACCGGCCGGCTGCTCGCCGCGCTCGTCGCGGCCGGCGCGTTCGCGGCGTTCCTGTCCACCTCGTCCGGCCTGCTCACCAGCGTGGCCGGGGTGATCTCCACGGACGTGCTGGGGCGCGGCTCGGTACGCGGCTTCCGGCTCGCCACGGTGATCGCCGGCGGGGTGCCGGCGGTGCTCTCGCTGAACGTCTCCGGGCTGGACGTGTCACAGGTGGTGGGGCTGGCGTTCGCGGTGGCCGCGTCGAGCTTCTGCCCGCTGCTGGTGCTCGGCATCTGGTGGCGCGGCCTGACCGACCTGGGCGCCGCCGCCGGTGTGCTGGTCGGCGGCGGCGCGGCCGTCGGTGCGGTGCTGCTCACCGTGCTCGGCCCGCCGCTGACCGGGTGGCCGGCGACGCTCACCACGCAGCCGGCCGCGTGGACGGTGCCGCTGGCGTTCACCGTCATGGTGGTGGTGTCGATGGCGAGCCGGCGTCGGCTTCCCCGCGACGTCGGCGCCACCATGCTCCGCCTGCACACCCCGGAGTCGCTGCGCCTGTAGGCGCTACTCCCCAGGTAGGAGCAGAAGATCACCCTGCCGCCCGAGCAGCCGCTGGCCGGAGCCCGATACGGTCGGACCATGACCGATCAGCACCCCGCGCTCTCCCTTCGTGGTCTGGCCAAGCGCTTCGACACCAAGGTCGCGGTGGCGGGCGTCGACCTCGCCGTGCCGACCGGCTCGTTCTACGGCCTGCTCGGCCCGAACGGAGCGGGCAAGACCACCACCCTCTCCATGGCCGTCGGCCTGCTGCGGCCCGACGCCGGTGAGGCGAGGGTGCTCGGGTACGACGTCTGGGCCGACCCGGTCCGAGCCAAGAGCCTGCTCGGTGTGATGCCCGACGGCGTACGCCTCTTCGACCGGCTGAGCGGGGCGGAGCTGCTGGCGTACCACGGTCTGCTGCGCGGCATGGACCCGGCGGTGGTCGACCAGCGGGCGGCGGAGCTGCTCGACGTGCTGGCGCTCTCCGACGCCGGCCGCACGCTGGTGGTCGACTACTCGGCGGGCATGAAGAAGAAGATCGGGCTGGCCTGCGCGCTGCTGCACGGTCCGCGCCTGCTGGTGCTGGACGAGCCGTTCGAGGCCGTCGACCCGGTCTCGGCGGCGCTGATCCGCGACATCCTGCACCGGTACGTCGGCGGCGGCGGAACGGTGATCTTCTCCAGCCACGTGATGGAGGTGGTCGAGCGGCTCTGCTCCCACGTGGCGATCCTGGCCGAGGGCCGGATCAAGCGGGTGGGCACGCTGGCCGAGGTGCGCGGCGACCGGTCGCTGGAGGACGTCTTCGTGGAGGTGGTCGGCGGCCGGACCGCGACCGGCGAGGAGCTGTCGTGGCTGTCCCGGTGACCGTCCCCGAGCGTCCGGCCCGGCGCGTGTCGCCCTGGCACTTCGTCCGGCTCAAGCTGCGGGTGCTCGGCAACAACTTCCGGGGTCAGACCTGGCGGGTCGCGCTGTTCGTCCTCGGCCTGCTGTTCGGGCTCTGGTTCGCCGCCGTCGGGTTCTTCCTGCTCGCCGCGCCGGGGCTGGCCGGCGAGTCCCGGTACGCGCTGATGATCGCCGCGTTCGGCGGTGGCGTTCTGACGCTGGGCTGGCTGCTCCTGCCGCTCGTCTTCTTCGGCGTGGACGAGACGCTCGACCCGGCCCGGTTCGCGCTGCTGCCGCTGTCCCGCCGCACCCTGGTCACCGGTCTGCTCGCCGCCGCCCTGGTCAGCGTGCCGGCCCTGGCGACGGCGATCACGGCGGCCGGGCTGGTGGTCACCGCCGGCGCGCTCGGTGGATGGGCGGCCGCCCTGGTCGGCGCGCTCGGCGTGGTCGTCGGGCTGCTCGTCTGCCTGGCCGGTGCCCGCGCGCTGACCAGTGCGTTCGCGACGATGCTGCGCTCCCGCCGGGTACGCGACCTGGCCGCCGTGCTGCTCGCGGTGCTGGCCGCGCTGCTCGGACCGTTGCAGTTGCTGGTGCTCGCGGCGGTACGGCAGACCGATTGGGACCGGCTGGACGGTGTGGCCCGGGTGGTCGGCTGGACGCCGTTCGGCGCACCGTGGACCGCCGGCGTGGACGTGGCCCAGGGGCGGACCGGTGCGGCGGTGGTGAAGCTGCTGATCGCGGTCGCGACGCTCGGCGTACTCCTGTTCTGGTGGTCGCGGTCGCTGGAGTCGGCGATGGTGGGCACGGCGAGCAGCGGCCCCGCGCGGACGCCGCGCGCTGTGGCCGGCGGCGCGGTCGCGCAGCTCTTCCCCCGCGCGGTGGGCTGGGCCCGGCGGGACCGGTTCGGCGCGATCGTCGCCCGGGAGTGCCGCTACTGGTGGCGGGACGCCCGCCGCCGGGCCAACCTGATCACCGTCGCCGTGGTCGGCGTGTTCGTGCCGCTGATGGTCAACCTGGGCGGCCCCGCGTTCCTGTCCGAGGGCGGCGCCGCGTTCGACCAGGCGACAGCCGATTCCTCACCGGCGATGGTCAGCCTCACCATGGTCTTCGTGGGGGCGCTCGCGTCGTTGACGCTCGCCAACCAGTTCGGCTTCGACGGCAGCTCGTTCGCGGCGAACGTGGTCGCCGGTGTGCCGGGGCGGGTGGAGCTGCGGGCCCGGATGGCCGCGTTCTCGATCTACGTGGTGCCGATGCTCGTGGTGATCGCCGTCGCGCTGGCGGTCGTCCTCGGCCGGCCCGAATGGCTCGGCGTGATGGGTGGCGCGTTGTTCGCCGCGTACGGCTGCGGTCTCGCGATCAACGCGTTCGTCTCAGTGCTCGGCGCGTACTCGCTGCCCGAGTCGAGCAACCCGTTCGCCCTGAACAGCGGCGCGGGATTCACAAAGGGCCTGCTCACCCTGGTCTCCATGGTCGGCTCCGCGGTGGTGGCGGTGCCGTTCGTGGTGGCCGCCGCGCTGCTCGGCGACGTGTGGCTCTGGCTGGCACTGCCGGTCGGGCTGGCGTACGGCGGGGGCGCGGCACTGCTCGGCGCGTACATGGCCGGGGACACACTCGATCACCGGCAGCCGGAGCTGCTGGCGAATGTCACCCCGAGGCGCTGATGCCTGTCGTCGAAGCGGTCGTCACCGTCCCGGTCCCTCCGGAGCTGGCGTTCGCCGTCTCCCAGACCACCGCCCCGGTACGGTACCGCTGGGATCCGTTCGTCCGCGAGCAGCACTTCGTCAACGGCGCGACGCGGCCCGGCCGGGGCGTGCGCACGTACACCCGCTCCCGGCACGGCCTGGTGATGGTCAGCGAGTACGTGTCCTGGTCGCCGCCGACGAACGTCGGCATGAAGATGGTGCGCGGACCGTGGTTCTTCGAGCGGTTCGGCGGCGGCTGGCGCTTCGCGCCCGGCCCGGATCCCGGCACCACGATCGCGACGTGGCGGTACAACTTCCGCTGCCGGCCCGCGTTCCTGCGCCCAGTCGCCGAGCGGATCGGGGAGTGGTTGCTCGGGCGCGACATCCGGCGCCGGATCGCCGGGTACGCGGCTGGCTGCGCCGACCCGGAGGTGCTGGCCGCCGCCCGCCGGTTGCTCGGCGACGACTGATCCGCGCGTCTCGGGCTGCCGTCAGGCGGTGCGGCGCATCGCCGCGTAGACGTGGTGGCCGTCGCCGACGCTGAGCACGTTCACCAGGTCCCAGCCGTAGTTCGACAGGTGCTCGACCGCCGCCATGAGCGGCGGGAACCCGCTGCTGCCCCACTTGTGCCGGGCGATGACCATCAGGTGCCGGTACGGGTAGGCACGGAGATCGACCTGACCACCGAGAACGGCGTCGGCGCTGACCATCCGGTCCTGGGCGAGCTTCTGCGGTGGGACGAGAGCCATGCCCGGCAGGGTAGGGCGTTCCGTCGAGCCTCGCCCGGTGGCGGGCGGCACAATGTTTCACGTGAATCCAGAGCCGGGCGCGCAGATCCACTCCACCGATCCGTTCGCGGCGCCGGCCGCGCAACGCTCGCCGGTACGCCGGCTGCGCGGGCGGCTGGCCGCCCCGGTGACGCTCTGGACCGCGCCCGGTCCGGCCGGGCTGACCGTCTCATCCACGCTGGTGGCCGAGGGCGAACCGGACCGGCTGCTCGGCCTGGTCGACCCGGAGTCGGACCTGTGGGCGGCGATCGAGGAGGCGGGACGGTTCGCGGTGGCCCCGCTGGGTCCGCAGCACCGGCAGCTCGCCGACCGCTTCGCCGGGCTGTTCCCGTCGCCCGGCGGCCTGTTCGCGCTGGACGCCTGGACCGAGACGCCGTACGGGCCGGTGCCCGCCGACGCCGGCGGGTGGGCGGGCTGCCGCCTGGACACCGCCCGCGAGTACGGCTGGGGCCTGCTGGTCGAGGCCACCATCGAGTCGGTGGACCTGCCCCGGGACACACCCCCGTTGCTGCACTACCGGGGCCGCTACCACGACCTCCCCGGCTGACCCCTCTCCTCCGTCGATCATGAGGTTGGCCGCGTTCCGCGTCCGATTTGTCGCCGTCAACCTCATGATCGACCGGGTGGGGGGTGACCGGTTAGCGGAGTGACGTGGGTCACTGGGCGCAGTGGGGGTGCCGTTCGGCGCAGCCGTTCGCCGCCCGGCGGCGGAGCCTTCCCGGGCCGGGAGCGCGCTCTCTACCGTGCGCGAAACTCCCCCACGCCTTGCGAAGGTGGTGATCCACAGATGTCCACGGACACACCCGCGTCCGCACCCGCCGAGTCGGCGGCGGAACGGTACCTCGCCGTCCAGCGGTCGGACGAGTTCGCCGGGTTGCGGCGCACGCTGCGCGGCTTCGTCTTCCCGATGACCGTCGCGTTCTTCCTGTGGTACGCGCTCTACGTCATCCTCTCCGCGTACGCGCGGGGATTCATGGGCACGAAGCTGATCGGCAACATCAACGTCGCCCTGGTCTTCGGCCTGCTCCAGTTCGTCTCCACGTTCCTCATCGCCTGGTTCTACTCGCGGTTCGCCAGCCGCCGGATCGACCCGGTCGCCGACCGGATCCGCGACGAGATGGGGGAGGTGACCCATGAACACGGTCCTCGCGGCTGAGGCGGGCAGCACCACCGCCCGGAACCTCACCATCACGCTGTTCCTGGTCTTCGTGGCGATCACGCTGGCGATCACCGTCTGGGCCAGCCGGCAGACCAAGACCGCCACCGACTTCTACGCCGGCGGCCGGTCGTTCTCCGGCTTCCAGAACGGCATGGCGATCGGCGGCGACTACATGTCGGCGGCGTCCTTCCTGGGCATCGCCGGAATCATCGCGCTCTACGGCTACGACGGCTTCCTCTACTCGATCGGCTTCCTGGTCGCCTGGCTGGTGGCGCTGCTGCTCGTGGCCGAGCTGCTGCGCAACTCCGGCCGGTACACGATGGCGGACGTCCTGGCGTTCCGGATGCGGCAGCGGCCGGTCCGGACCGCCGCGGCGGTCTCCACCATCACGGTGTCGATCTTCTACCTGCTGGCCCAGATGGTCGGCGCCGGCGCGCTCGTCGCCCTGCTGCTCGGCATCAAGCCGGGCACCACGTTCCTCGGCATGGACGCCGACACCGCCAAGGTCGCCACCATCATCATGGTCGGCGCCCTGATGATCATCTACGTGACCGTCGGCGGCATGAAGGGCACCACGTACGTCCAGATCGTCAAGGCGTTCCTGCTGATGGGCGGCGCGCTGGCGATGACGCTGCTGGTGCTCGCCAAGTACAAGTTCAACCTGTCCTCGCTGCTCGGCGACGCGGCCAGCGCCTCGGGCAAGGGAGCGGCGTTCCTCGAACCCGGGTTGCGCTACGGCGTGGAGACACCCGGCGACGCGCTGAAGACGTTCTACAGCAAGATGGACCTGCTCTCGCTGGGCATCGCGCTGGTCCTCGGCACGGCCGGCCTGCCGCACATCCTGATCCGCTTCTACACCGTGCCGACCGCGCGGGCGGCCCGGAAGAGCGTGCTCTGGGCGATCGGCATCATCGGCACGTTCTACCTGCTCACCCTGGCGCTCGGCTTCGGCGCGGCGGCGATCGTCGGCGGGTCGGAGATCACCGCACAGGACAAGGCGGGCAACACCGCGGCGCCACAGCTCGCCGAGAAGCTGGGGGAGCAGTTCCTCGGCGGGGACCTGGGCGGCGCGACACTGCTGGCGATCATCGCAGCGGTCGCGTTCGCCACGATCCTCGCGGTGGTCGCCGGGCTCACACTGGCGTCGTCGTCCAGCCTGGCGCACGACTTCTACGCCAACGTGGTGAAGAACGGGCAGGCGTCGGAACGGCAGGAGGTGACCGTCGCCCGCATCTCCGCGCTGGTGATCGGCGCGGTCTCGATCGTCCTGTCGATCTACGCGCAGAACCTGAACGTGGCGTTCCTGGTCGCGCTGGCGTTCGCGGTCGCCGCGTCGGGCAACCTGCCGGCGATTCTCTACAGCCTGTTCTGGAAGCGGTTCAACACCTCGGGCGCGGTCTGGGCCATCTACGGCGGCCTGCTCGCCGCCGTGGTGCTCGTCTTCTTCTCGCCGGTCGTCTCCGGCGCGCCGACGGCGATGTTCCCCGACCACGACTGGCAGTGGTTCCCGCTTTCGAACCCGGGCATCATCTCGATCCCGTTCGGCTTCCTGTGCGGCTGGCTCGGCACGATCCTGTCCAAGGAGAGCGACGAGGAGAAGTACGCGGAGCTGGAGGTGCGCTCGCTCACCGGAGCCGGCGCGCACTGATCACCACGGTCGAGCGGGGCCCCTGCCTTACGCGGGGGCCCCGCCTCGCGTGTATAGGCTGACCGCCATGAAGGTCGCTCCCCGCTTCGGTACCGGACACCGCATCCTCGTCACCGGCGGCGCCGGTTTCGTCCCGTCCCACCTGGTCGACCGGCTCGTCGAGCGCGGCTGCACCGTCGTGGTGCTGGACAACTTCGTCACCGGGTCCAAGGACAACGTGGCCCACCTGCTGGACAAGCCGACCTTCACGCTCGTCGAGGCGGACATCTCCGACGGCCTGCCGCAGCACCCGGCGATGGCCGAGCGGTTCGACGCGATCCTGCACATGGCGTCCCCGGCCAGCCCCACCGACTTCGAGAAGCTGCCGGTGGAGATCCTCCGGGTCGGCTCGGTGGCCACGCTGGCGCTGCTGGAGCGGGCCACCGACGACGGCGCGCGGTTCCTGATGGCCTCCACCTCCGAGGCGTACGGCGACCCGAAGGAGCACCCGCAGCGGGAGACGTACTGGGGCAACGTCAACCCGATCGGCATCCGGAGCGTCTACGACGAGGCGAAGCGCTTCTCCGAGGCGGCCACCATGGCCTACCACCGGAGCCGGGGCACCGACACCGCGATCGTGCGGATCTTCAACACGTACGGCCCGCGGATGCGCCCGGACGACGGCCGGGCCATCCCGACGTTCATCTCCCAGGCGCTGCGCGGCGAGCCGATCACTGTGCACGGCACCGGCAACCAGACCCGTTCGATCTGTTACGTCGACGACCTGGTGCGCGGCATCCTGCTGCTGCTCGACTCGACCGAGACCGGGCCGATCAACTGCGGCACCGAGCACGAGATGTCGATGCGGCAACTGGCCGAGACGATCGTGTCACTCACCGGAAGCACGTCCGAGGTGAGCTACATCACTCGCGCCTCCGACGACCCGGAGATGCGCCGCCCGGACCTGACCCTCGCCCGCGAACTGCTCGGATACGAGCCGAGCGTCACACCCGAAGACGGCCTCCGACGCACGATCGAGTACTTCCGCGGGCGTCTCGGGTACTGAACCGCCGGGGACGCGGCTGACATCGGGGCGCGTACGAGGGCGTCGGTGGCCGGGCCGACCTACCCTCGGTTACATGTCAGCGACCTCGTCTGCCGGCGCCCCGCTCCCCCGACACCTGAACCGGGGCGCGGGCCGCGCCGCGGTGCCCGGCTCCGGCCGCGGCGCCACCGGGCGCGCCCGCCCCTCGGAAGCCACGTGGTACCCCGCACACTACGAGGCGCCCCGCTCCGGCGGTCCCGGCGGCCCGGCCGGGCCGACCGGTCCCGGCGGTCCGGGCGGCGGCGGTCCGGGTGGGTCCGGCCGGCGTGGTCCCCGGCCGCGCTGGGGGCGCATCGGTCTGGTGGCGGGTGTCGCGGTGCTGGTGCTGGCGCTGCTCGGCGGCCTCGGCGCCTGGTTCTACGCCCGCAACCTTGACGACGACCTGGCGCGCACCGATCCGTTCGCCGGGATCACCGGCGGGCGGCCGGCCAAGCAGGTCGAGGGCGCGTTCAACATCCTGCTCGTGGGAAGCGACTCGCGGGATCCGGACGCCCCGGTCGACGGCTCCGGCAAGTGGCGCGCGGACACCGTGATCGTCATGCACATCCCCGCCGACCACAAGAGCGCATACCTGGTCTCGGTGCCGCGTGACCTGTACGTGCCGATCCCGGAGAGCGCCGGCGCGTCCTGCGACTCCGGCTCGCGCAACAAGATCAACGCGGCGTTCGCGTTCGGCGGCCTGCCGCTCGCGGTGAAGACCGTGGAGTGCTTCACCGACGTACGGATCGACCACGTGATGGCCATCGACTTCGGCGGTTTCAAGGAGGTCACCGACGCCCTGGGCGGGGTCGACCTCAAGGTGGAGCGGACCATCACCTCGATCCACAAGCCGTACCGGACGTTCACCAAGGGCGTGAACCACATGAACGGCGCCGAGGCGCTGGACTGGGTCCGGCAGCGCAAGCAGTTCCCGGACGGCGACTTCGCCCGGATGCGGCACCAGCAGGAGTTCCTGAAGGCGCTGATGGACAAGGCAGCCAGCACCGGGACGCTCACCAACCCGAAGAAGCTGAACGACTTCCTCAAGGCGGTGACCGCCGCCGTCACGGTCGACCAGGGATTCTCGTTGACCGACATGGCAGTGCAGTTCCGCAGCCTGCGGGGCGAGAACCTGACGTTCGTCACCAGCCCGCACCTGGGCGGCCAGACCATCGACGGCCAGTCGGTGGTGGTCTCCGACCGGGAGAAGGCGCTGGCGATGTACAAGGCCATCGCCGCGGACCGGATGGCCGAGTGGATGCAGGCCAACCAGAAGGGTTCGGGCGACAACGCGGGCGGCTGACGCCGGCACGACATGACCGGTCTCGCGCGTTAGGACCTCGCCACCACGGAGGCCAACCGCCGACCGGCTCCTTACCCCTGCCCGTTCGGCCACAACCCGAAGATGTCGGCCGGTATTGACGGGAATTGCGACCCTACGAGGTCGCGAGAACGGGAACAGATACGTAAAGTGGTCCCGCCCCCGATCACCGAGCTGGAGCACGCATGTCGGTCCAGACCAGCCGTCGCCCGCAGTCACCGGCACCCGGATCATCCGGGCGGGTCCCCCCGGTCATCCCCACACAGCCCGGTTCCGGCGGTCGCGGTCCCGGCGGTGGCAAGAAGAAGCGCACCAAGCGCAAGGACCCGCTCTGGGCGAAGCTCACGCTGGTGCTGGGCGCGGTGCTGATGGTGACCAGCGGCGTCGCGATCGTCGGCAGCAAGGCGGTCATCGGTCAGGCCACCAACAACATCGCCCAGCGCAACCTGCTCGGTGAGGCCGGCAAGTCCGACGCCGAGGGCGGCAGCAGCCTCGAAGGCCCGATCGACATGCTGCTGCTCGGCGTGGACGCACGGGCCCGCTGGGCCGCCGACGACGTCCGGTCGGACACGATCATCATCCTGCACATCCCGGCCAGCCACGACCAGGCGTACCTGATCTCGATCCCCCGGGACACCGAGGCGCGTATCCCGGCCTTCGAGAAGAGCGGCTACAAGGGCGGCACCGACAAGATCAACGCGGCCTTCTTCCACGGCGCCCAGAACGGCGGCGGCTGGGAGGGCGGCGCCCAGTTGATGGCCAAGACGATCAAGTCGATGACCGGCATCGGCTTCGACGGCGCCGCGATCATCAACTTCGGCGGCTTCAAGAGCGTGATCGACGCGCTCGGCTCGGTGCGGATCTGCGTCAGCCACGAGGTCAAGTCGCACCACATGTCGTACGTCGACGGCAAGCCGATGTGGAACGCCGACGCGAAGAAGACCGGCAAGCCGTACAAGGCAGTGGTGCACAAGAAGGGCTGCCGGGAGATGGAGGGCTGGGAGGCGCTCGACTACTCCCGCCAGCGCTACGGCCTGCCGAACAGCGACTACGACCGGCAGCAGAACCAGCAGCAGCTGATCAAGGCGATGGCCAAGAAGGCCACCGAGGGCGGCATGCTCACCAACCCGATCAAGCTGAACTCGCTGATGAAGGCGGCCGGCAAGGCGTTCGTCCTGGACACCGGCGGCGTGCCGATCGCCGACTTCATCTTCACGCTCAAGAACCTCAACGGGAACGACCTGGTCACCCTGCGGACCAACGGCGGCACCTTCGCCGGCAACGGCAACGGCCGGGAGACGTTCAACGAGGCGACGATGGACATGTTCCAGGCGGTCAAGAACGACAAGCTGGCCGACTTCGTGGTGAACAACCCGGACGTCCTCTCCACCCGTAAATGACCCGCTGACCTGCGCGAAAGCGATACCGGTCGGCCGATCCCCCCGTAGCCTGACGTGAGCGGGTCTCATGTCGCGGCTACGGGGGGATCGTCACGTCCAGGCCAGCACGGAACCGACGCGGGCGGGGTGGACCCGCCCGCTGGGCCCGGTTCCTGCTCGGCACCGGACTCGTCCTGGTCCTGCTCGCCACGCTCGGCGTCGCCGGGCTGCACTGGCTCACCTCGCGCTACGACCGCACCGTGGCCAAGGAGCAACTGCTCGACCCGGCCGCCCGCAACAAGCGGACAGACCTGGACGGCGCGCTCAACTACCTGCTGATCGGCTCCGACCACCGGCCCGGCGCGAACCCGGAGGACCAGCGCTCCGACAGCATCCTGATCGTGCACGTACCGGCCGGGATGCGGCAGGCGTACCTGATCTCTGTGCCGCGCGACCTGCTGGTGGCGCTCCCCGCGGCACCGGGCTTCCCCGGCGGCCAGGACAAGGTCAACGCCGCGTACGAGCACGGCGGCGGCGGTGAGGGCGGCGCGCGCCTGCTCAGCACCACCCTGAACCGGCTCACCGGGATCCGCTTCGACGGCGCTGCACTCGTCGACTTCTCCGGCTTCAAGGAGGTGATCGACCAGCTCGGCGGCATCCGGATGTGCGTGGACACGCCGGTGCGCTCGATCCACACCCGGTACCAGTTCGAGACCGGCTGCCAGCAGATGGACGGCGCGCGGACGCTCGACTACGTGCGGCAGCGCTACGACCTGCCCGGTGGCGACTTCGACCGGCAGCGGCACCAGCAGCAGATGCTGCGGGCAGTGCTCGACCGGGCGGGCGAGACGCGGCTGCGCAGCGACCCGGTCAAGCTGGACCGCGTGCTGCGGGCGGCCGGCGGGGCGCTGACCGTGGACACCAACGGCGTACCCCTGGACGAGCTGTTGTTCGCGCTGCGCGGCCTGCCCGCGGACGCCCTGCGCGGGGTCCAGGTGCCCTCCTACCCGCAGACCATCGACGGCGTCTCGTACGTGGTGCTGGACAACGGCGGCGGCGGGCTGTTCACCGCGCTGCGCGACACGCGCGTACCGGAATGGGCCGGCGCCAACCCGCGCTGGGTCAACCGGCTGTGAGCGCCGTGGGCGACTAGGCTTGGTTACCGTGTTCGGAGCCTCACTACCCAGCGTGCCCGCGTCGGCCGTGCCCGACGACGTCTACCTGCTCGACGTCCGCGAGGACGACGAGTGGGCCGCCGGCCACGCGCCGGCCGCCCACCACCTGCCGATGACCGAGCTGCCCGCCCGGATCGCCGAGATCCCGCAGGACCGCGACGTGGCGGTGATCTGCCGCTCGGGCGGCCGGTCCGCCCAGGTGGTCGGCTACCTCATGCGCAACGGCTGGGACCAGGTGCGCAACGTCGACGGCGGGATGGGCGACTGGGCCGCCGCCGGCCGTCCGGTGGTCACCGACGACGGACAGCCGGGCCGGGTCGCCTGAGTCGGTGACGCGGCCATGACCGTCCCCCTGGTCTTCGCCCATCGCGGCGCCTCGTACGACCTGCCGGAACACACGCTCGCCGCCTACCTGCGCGCTCTCGACGAGGGAGCGGACGGGCTGGAGTGCGACGTCCGGCTGACCCGTGACGGGCATCTGGTCTGCGTGCACGACCGCCGGCTGGACCGCACCAGCAACGGCCGCGGGCTGGTCAGCGCGCGGACGCTCGCCGAACTGGAGGCGCTGGACTTCGGCTCCTGGCACCGGGCCGCGACGCTCGCCGAGGACGACGCGCCGCTGGACGAGTCGCACACCCGGCTGCTCACGCTGGAGCGGCTGCTCGACGCGGTGCTGGCCGCCGGGCGGCCGGTCCGGCTGCTGATCGAGACCAAGCATCCGTCCCGCTACCGGGGTGAGGTCGAGCGCCGCCTGGTCGAGATGCTGCGCCGGTACGGGCTGGCCGAGCCCCGCCCGGACCATCCCGTCCAGGTGACGGTGATGTCGTTCTCGCCGCTCGCCGTACGCCGGGTCCGGGAACTCGCCCCGGCGCTGCCCACCGTGCTGCTGCTGGAGATGCTGCCGCGTCTGCTGCCGCTGGGCCGGCTGCCGTTCGGCAGCCGGATCGCCGGCCCGGGTGTGGACCTCGTCCGGGCCCGCCCGCGGCTGGTGCCCGCGCTGCGCGCCGCCGGCAACTCGGTGTACGTCTGGACCGTCAACGAGCCGGAGGACCTGGAACTCGTGCTCGAAGCCGGCGTGGACGGGGTGATCACGGACCGGCCGGCCCACGCGCTGGCCCGGTTGGGCCGGTGAGTCCCGTCGATCGGTACCGGGGACGGTCGACCGGCCGGGGGTGTCACGGACGCGGGCGGCGCGGCACACTCGGGACATGCCGGAGCGAACCGACTACCCCGCCTTCATCGCCGGCCACACCGCAGTGATCAACATGATCAACTCGGGCGAGTCAGGTCTCGCCGTGCTCACCCGCCTGCTCCGCGAGGTCGAACCGGCGGTCGGCGCCGCCGGTCTGGTCTTCGTGGAGTTCACCCCGGCCGGGGGACGGGTGATCGCGGCGACCGGCAGCGCCGAGTTCGTCCTCGGCCGCCCGCTGCCCGCCACCGACCCCGCCACCGTCTGCCTGCTCGCCGGCCCGCCGGTGCGGGAGGTCCGGGTCGACGCGATCCCGGGCGCGCTCGCCGTCGAGGTCGCCGGCCGGGGCCTCTGCCGGATGATCGTGGCACGTGCCGAGGTCGGCGGGCTGACAGTCGGCAGCCTGCACGCGCTCTACCCGCTGGGCGAGCCGCTGCAACCCTCGCAACGTGCCGTCATCGGCTACATCGCCGCCTGCATCGCCCACATGTACGGCGACCAGACCGGCCTGCCCGTACACGGGGACGGCCCGGTCGTGGCGGCGCTCGCCGACGGCCTCGCGGTGGTGGACCGGGACGGACGTGTCCGGCTCTGGAACCCGGCCGCGGTCGAGGTGACCGGCCGGCCGGCGGACGAGGCGTTGAGCCGGCCGCTGCCGTTCCCGCTGCCGCCGCCCGGCCAGGTGCTCGACCACCGGCTGCCGGACGGCCGCTGGCTGCGGATCACCTCCGGCGAACTGCCCGGCCCGAACGCGCTGCGCGTGGTCAGCTTCCGCGACACCACCGACCAGCAGCGGCGCGACCACGACCGGGACCTGTTCGTCGCGGTGACCAGCCACGAGCTGCGGACGCCGGTCACCGTCATCAAGGGGTACGCGGACACGCTCACCGACCACTGGGACTCGCTGAGCGACGGCGACCGCAGGCAGGCCGCCCGGATCATCGGCCAGCGCGCCAACGAACTGGCCCGCCTGGTCGACCGGCTGCTGACCGCCGCCACCGAGAACCGTCCCGGTGGCGAACCGGCCGCGCCGTTCGACCTGGTCGACGCGTTGCGCGCGGCGGTGGTGGACCTGCCGGCGGACGTCCGGCACCGGATCGTGCTCGACCTGCCCGGCGACCTGCCCAAGGCGCTCGGCGACCGGCACAGTCTCGCCACGGTGCTCACCGAACTGGGCACCAACGCCGGGAAGTACTCGCTGCCGGACACGCCGATCGAGATCACCGCGGAGGCGAACGAGCGGACCGTCTCGTTCCGGGTGGCCGACCGGGGCATCGGCATCCGGCCGGAACACGTGGAGCGGGCCTTCGACCGGTTCTGGCAGGGGGAGTCCGGCGACCGCCGCCGGTATCCCGGCGCCGGGCTCGGTCTCTATCTCGTCCGCCAGATCGTTGAACAGCAGAATGGATGGGTATCCCTCCGGCCCAGAGCCGGTGGCGGTACGGTCGCAGAGGTGCGGCTGCCCCGGGGTTGACCGGGGCGCTCACGGGCGGGGAAGGAACGACGTGTCGACTGGTCCGGCCGAACGGTCGTGGTGCGTGGTGGTGCCCCACGACCCCACCGGCGCGCGCCTGGCCCGGCACCGGCTCGCCGACGAGCTGACCGGTGTCGTACCCCCGGTCCTGGTGGCCGACCTGGTCGCGGTCCTCGCCGAACTGGTCGGCAACGCGGTCCGGCACGCCGACGCGCTGCCCGGCGGCGTCGTGCGGGTCGCCTGGCGGCTGCGCCCGACCGAGCAGGGGCCGAGCGTCGAACTCCGGGTCACCGACGGAGGATCAGGCGCCGGCCCGTGCATGCGTACCGCCTCGCCGGACGCGGCGGACGGGCGAGGGCTGCACATCGTCGCCGGGCTCGCCAGCGGCTGGGGCGTGGAGCGCGACGGCCTGGGCCAGAGCGTGTGGGCGCGGTTCGACCCGGTCCCGACGCAGCGGACCGACCTGGTCGCGGCCGGCTGACCGACGCGGCGGGCGGGTCCGGCCCTCGCCGCCGAGACCCGGCATCTAGGCTGTCTCGCCATGAGCGAGCGGAGCGGAGCGGGCGCATGAGCAAGCGTCGGAAGAACCAGCGGGCCGGCGAGGCCACCCCGAAGCGGGAGAAGGTGCGCGACGTCTTCGTGCCCCGGCCGTTCGAGGGCCTGGCGGACGAGCCGGAGTGGATCGCCCTGCGCGAGCTGGTCCCGGCCGCGTCCGCGCCGCTGCGGCTGACCCCGGAACTGATCGAGGAGTACGGCGACCGGCCGGTCACGCTGGCCACCGTGCTGCCGATGGCCGCCCCGGCGATGACCAAGCCCGACGGGCGGGTCTTCATCGGCCTGCAACGGCACCAGCAGTCCGGCGACGTCTCCCGTGACCTGGCCGACGCGCTGATCTCCGCGCTGCGCACCGAGCCGGGCGGCCAGGTGAGCGTGCCGCCGCTGCCCGGGCCGGGCCCCCGCCTCCAGGACATCCTGGTGGACGGCCCGCTGGAGATCACCATGCACGACGGGTTCGACTTCTGGCTCGACCCGGGCGCCGCCGACGACCCGAACGTCCAGGCGTCCCTGGAGCGGGCCAACTCGGCGATCTACCCGACCGTCAAGCTGGCCGCCGCGCCGGCCGCGTACTGGTGTCAGGTGCCGGAGAAGGCCCACGTGCGCCTGGTCCTGCCGGAGGACGAGGACGCCGCGCTGGACGCGCTGTCCCGGCTCGCCGCGGCGGGCGCGCTGACGCTCGGCGACGACACGAAGTTCGCGGGCATGTTCCGGGCGCACGGGCGCCTCGCGCCGGTCTGGGACCTGCCGGAGGACACCCCGGCCGCCGAGTGGGAGGCGCCGGTGGCGGAGTTCGCCAAGCGCTACGCCGAGGCGGTCGCGGAGCGGGAACCGCTCGACGCGGCCGGCCGCCGGGCCCGCCAGGGCCTGCTCGGCCGGCAGCTGACGCTGCGCTGACGTCTCCGGGTCAGGCGGCCCCGCCCTTCTCCCGCACCAGCGGGCAGGACATGCAGCGCGGGCCGCCCCGCCCGGAGCCCAGCTCCGACCCGGCGATGGCGATCACCTCGATGCCGGCCCGTTCCAGTTGCGCGTTGGTCTCCACGTTGCGCTCGTAGCCGACGCACAGCCGGGGCGCGATCGCGAGCGTGTTGTTGCCGTCGTCCCACTGCTCGCGTTCGGCGGTGACCGGGTCGAGGCCGGTGTCGATCACCCGGAGCTGGTCGAGGTCCATCGCGTCGGCGGCGGCCCGCAGGAACGGCGCCGGCCCGTCGACCCGCAGGTCGTCGCCGTCCGCGCCGGCGATGACCGTGTACGCGGACATCTGGTCGGCGACGTTCGCGTACATCAGCACGGCGTCGACGTCGACCATGGTGCAGATCGTGTCCAGGTGCATGGTGGCGCGTTCCTGCGCGATCGGCACCACCAGGATCGTGTGCGCCAGCCCGGCCGCGAACACCTGCCGGGCCAGCCGTTCCGCGCCGGCCGGGGTGGTGCGTTCGCCGACGCCGACGGCGAGCACGCCCGGCGCGAGCAGCAGCACGTCGCCGCCCTCCAGGTGCTCCAGCCGGGGGTGGTAGACGAACTCGGTGCCGACGAAACGCGGGTGGTAGCGGTAGATCGCGTCGGTGAGCGTGGTCTCCCGCCGCCGGGCCGGCATGGCCAGGCTGGTCACACCGACCCGGTCGCCGATCCAGACCGACGAGTCGCGGGTGAACAGCAGGTTGGGCAGCGGATCGATGACGAAGTCGTGCCGGTCCATGAGCGTCCAGACCAGACCGCCGGGGCGGTCGGCGCCGATCCGCAGTTCCTCGTGGGCGAGCCCGGCGGTGAGCACGTCGGCCAGTCCGGCCGGGTCGAGGTACGCCAGATGGTCGGCGACCCGGCGTCGCAGCGTGTGGCCGAGCCGGCGGGACCGCAGCACCCGGTCGGTCAGCTCGGCCCGGGCGTCCGCCACGGCGAGCGTCTCGACCAGCAGGTCGGCCAGGTAGAGCACCTCGACCCCGCGGGACCGCAGCGCCGCCGCGAACGCGTCGTGCTCCTCCTGCGCGCGTCCCACCCATGGGATAGCGTCGAAGAGGAGACTGTCGTTGTTCCGCGGGGTGAGGCGGGCCAGTTCCGGTCCCGGGCGGTGCAGCAGCACCGTCCCGAGGCGGGCGACTTCGCTGTCCACATAGTGGGTCACTCCCGCAGCCTAGGGCAGGCTTGCGCACCATCCGGAAAAGAAGTGTGGATGAATATGGCATTCATCCGCACTCACTCCGGCGGTCCAACTTGCCGAGCCCCCGGGTGTGCAACGTAGGGTAGTGGAGACATAACTTCGAGAGACCTTTTGCCGGAGGTCGCGATGACTGTCTTTCCCGCTCGTCGAGCCGTACCGAGCAGGGCACTGCCGCCCCGCACGGTGCCGCACTCCCGGGTCGAGCCCACCTCGGTGCTCGAGCCGGCCCGACCGACTCCATTGGAGTGGGCCCGGCGTCGCCGGGCGGAGCGGGGGGCCCGCCGGTTGGAAGCGGCAGGGGCCCGCGCCCTGGGCCAGCTCGACCATCTCGGTCCCGCGTGGCACGTCATCGAGTGGCCCCGGACGGACCCGGCGGACATGCTGCTCGACCGCGGTCGCGACGATCGGGCCGGGTTCCTGGCCATCGGTCCGAGCGGTCTGTTCGCTGTCACCATCGCCGACCACGGCCGGGCCCGCGTGCTCGTGGCCGGAGACGTGGTCCAGATCAACGGCAAGCGCCCGCCGTACGTGGCGGAGGCGCGCCGGGACGCCAAGCGGGCCAGCAAGGCCCTCTCCGACGCGGTCGGCCTGCCGATCCCGGTGACCCCGGTGCTGACGTTCGTCGGCTCCGGGGTGATCAGCGTCTACGGCCTGCCGAAGGACTGCCTCATGGCCACCCACCGCGAGCTGGACCGCCTGCTCGTGGCCGGTGGGAACCGGATCAGCCCGGCCACCGCCGAGAAGCTCTCCCGCGTCGCGCAGGCGCCGGCGACGTGGTTCAACGGCACGTACCGTCCAACCGCCGACTACCGGTGGTATGACGAGGGCCGAACGGCCGCTGACAAGCAGGCCGCCCGCCGGTAACGTCTCCGGCGACGCCACGCGGCCCACGGCACCGCCCCGACTGGTTCCGTCGGTCCGCGCCGTCGCCGGCCGCCCGGCAGCCGATGCTTCCGCCGCACCGACCGGCTAGCGTGGACAGACCGTCGGTGTACATAGGAGGCGCGGTGGCCCACGTCGAACTCTCACTCTCGGAAGTGTTCGCGCCCGCGGCATCCACCGAGCAGGAGTCCGACAACTTCGGGCAGTGGTCCGGCATGGTCTCCCGGGCCGCCGAGCCGTGCCTGCTGATCGACGCCGGCACCACTGTCGTGGCGATCTCCTCGTCCGGCTGCGACCTGCTCTGCCTGGGCGCCCCGGAGGACGTGATCGGTCTGCCGCTGCTGGAGGGCGGCCTGCGCCTGGTCGACTTCACGGCGAGCCCGAGCGAGCTGACCGAGCAGGAGACCGACAAGATCCCGCCGCTGCTCGCGCTGCACTCCGGGCGGCTCGCCCGCGGCCTGCTGCGGGTTCAGGGGCCCGGCTCCGACGCCGGCCGGACGGTCGACGCCATCTCCACGCCGGTGCTCACCGACGGCGCGGTGGCCGGCTCGCTCACCTTCCTCTCCGCGGTCTGACCCGCGACGAGACCCGGCGCCCTTCACCCCGGGCCGGTCATCCTCCTACGATGGCCTCGGCCCCACCACACGACGACATCCCTCGATGCCCGAGGACGCCCCCGTGCCCCGCACCCCACGCCCCCGACGCCGCCACCGTCCGCTGGCGCTGCTGACGCTGCTCGCCCTCGCTGCCTGCGGCACCCCGCCCGAGCTGCGTGCGCCACCCGCCGCCGCCACGCCCGTCCCGGTCCCGTCGGCGTCCGCCACGCCCAGCCCGAGCGCGACATCGGCCCCACCGACGCCCGTCCTCCCGCCCACGCTCTCCCCGTCCGTACCGGCGTCCGCGGCGCCCTGCCGGGGGCGGCCCTCCGGCGACCGGATCGTCGCGCTGCTGCGCGGATCCGCCGGCGTACTGCCCCGCGACGTCCGGGTCACCGTGGCGACCGGTCCGCTCTGCGCCGAGGGCTGGCAGTACACCGTGCTGACGGTCACCGGGCACGAGGAGTTGCAGGTGGTCACGCGCGGCGAGAGCGGCACGCCGCGCCTCGTCACCGCCGGCACGGACGTGTGCGGCGTCGAGGTACGGACCGTGGCGCCGGCCGGCATCCGTACCCTGGCCTGCGACGGCACGCCGGGTGCGTAGGCTGGTCGGCATGCCGGGAACACCGCCGACCCGCTTCGTCTACCTGGGCCCCGAGGGCACCTTCGCCGAGCAGGCCCTGCGAACGGTGCCCGCCGCCGAGCGCGGGGACCGCACACCCGCCCGCAGCGTCGGCGAGGCGCTCGACGCGGTACGCGCCGGGGAGGCGGACGCGGCGCTGGTGCCGCTGGAGAACTCCATCGGCGGCGCGGTCGGGGTGACGCTCGACGAACTGGTCGAGGGGGACCCGCTGGTGATCACCCGCGAGGTGGTCCTGCCGGTGGAGTTCGTGCTGGCCGCCCGCACCGGCACCACGCTGTCCGACGTCCGCTCCGTCGCGGCCCACCCGCAGGCGTCCACCCAGTGCCGGGGGTGGCTGCGGGAGCACCTGCCCGACGCCACAGTGGTCGACGTGCTCTCCAACGGCGCCGCGGCGGCCGGTGCGGCGAGCGGCGAGTACGACGCCGCCATCTGCGCCCCGATCGGCGCGACCCGGCACCGGCTCGCGGTACTGGCTGACAAGATCGCCGACCACCCGGACGCGGTCACCCGCTTCGCGCTGGTGTCCCGCCCCGGTCCGCCCCCGCCGCCCACCGGCGACGACCTGACCTCGCTCGCGGTGTGCCTCGCGCACGACCGGGTGGGTGCGCTGCTGGCGGTGCTGATGGAGCTGGCGGTGCGCGGCGTGAACATGACCCGGATCGAGTCCCGCCCGACCGGCGAGGCGCTCGGCCGCTACGTGTTCTTCCTGGACTGCGCCGGACACGTCGCCGACGTACGCCTCGGCGAGGCGTTGCAGGGGCTGCGCCGGGTCTGCGCCGACGTGCGGTTCCTGGGGTCGTACCCCCGGCACCGCTGGAGCACGGCGGCGGGTGACCAGCAGACGCCGGTGCCGGCCGGGCTCACCGACGCCGACTACGCCGACGCGGCGGCCTGGGTGTCCCGGCTGCGGGCCGGCGAGCTGAGCTGACCGGCCCGGGGCGACCTCGGCGGACGCCCCGGGCACCGGCCGTCACTGAAGCAGGCCGCCGAGCACGCCGCCCTGCTGCTGGGAGCCGCTGCCGGCCACCGGAGGTTCCTCCGAGGGCTGGACCACGACGAAGCCCTGACCGGCGAAGCTCATCGTGAACGCCTCACCGGTGCTGCGGCCGAGCAACGTGCCCAGGCCGAGCTGCTCGGCGCGGTGGTAGCCGGTCTGGAGGTTCGCCGACCAGCAGACCGCCGCCTGCGGGTCGACGTACGTCGGCGCGTCCACGTTGAGCACCACCGGGGTGCCCTTGGTGGTGACGGCGATCCGGCCGTGGCCGGTGAAGACGCAGTTGAACAGGCCGGACGAGGACGCGAAACCGGCGCCGCCGACCATCTTGATATCGTACTGGAGCGTCGAGTCGAACGCCAGCACGCTGGAGCCGTTGATGGACAGCGCGTCGCCCGGCTCCAGGTCGATGACGTGCACGTCCTTGGCGAAGTCGGCGAGGAAGACGTCGCCGCGGCCGGAGAGCTTCATCAGCGGCACTCCCTCACCGGTGAGCCGCTGCTTGATGAACTTGCCGATGCCGCCGGAACCGAGGGCCTGGAACTGCACCTGCCCCTGGTAGGCGACCATCGACCCGACCCGGGCCATCGCCTCGCCGTTCAGCTCGATCTTCAGCATCTTGGAGTTCTGCAACCGCATGCCGGGCTGCTGGGACTCCTTCTCAAGGTTCTCCGCGGAGAACAGCGCGCTGCGCATGGGTTTTCCTCCTGCATCAGGATCTGCCTGACCCGCAGGTTAGGGGACCGGCGCAACCGCCGGAATCAGCCGGGCGGGGACGCGCCGGAGGCCGGTCAGCCCCAGCCCAGGGCGTGCAGGCGCTCGTCGTCGATGCCGAAGTGGTGGGCGATCTCGTGCACCACTGTCACCGCCACCTCGTCGACGACGTCGTCGTCGGTGTCGCAGATCGCCAGGATCGGGTTGCGGTAGATCAGGATGCGGTCGGGCAGCACGCCGGAGTAGTCCCAGCCGCGAGAGGTGAGCGCGTGCCCCTCGTACAGGCCGAGCAGGTCCTCACCCGGCGGCGGGTCGTCCTCCACCAGGATGACCACGTTGCTCATCAACCCGAGCAGTTCCTCGGGCACCTCGTCGAGCGCCTCACCGACCAGTTCCTCGAACCGGTCCCGGCTCATCTCCACGGCCACGCGGCCCGGTCACTCCCTCCGGATCGGGCACACCGCACGGCGAGGGCGTCCCGCAGGACACCCCCGCCGTGCCGTACGCGATGTCAGGCCAGACGGGCGTTCAGCGTGATCTGCGCGCCCGGCGACAGCAGCCGGGAGATCGGACAGTTCTCCTTGGCCGCCTCGGCGAGCTTGGTGAACTCGGCCTGGTCGATGCCCGGAACCTGGCCCACGGTCTCCAGGTCGATGCGGGTCACGGTCATGCCGGCGTCGGTCTTGTCGAAGTGCACCTTGGCGGTGGTCTCCACCGCCGTCTCCTGGGCGCCGGCGTCGGCGAGCTGCTTGGAGAGAGCCATCGAGAAGCAGCCGGCGTGCGCGGCGCCGATCAGCTCCTCGGGATTGGTGCCCTCGCCCTCCTCGAAGCGCGACTTGAAGGAGTAGTTGCCGGACAGGCCGCCCTTGCCGGTGCGGACGGTGCCGGACCCCTCGGTGAGGTTGCCCTGCCAGCGAGCGGATGCGGTACGGATAGGCATGGCACCGACGCTAACCGAAAGCGGGCCGCCCCGCACCGGACCCCGGGGTCGTGATCCCGGCCGGCGGAAGCGGGCTGTGCCATGATTCGACGCAGGCCCGCGCACGGGAAGGGTGGCCATGTCGCAGGATCTCCCCGTTCCCCGGCAGGACAAGCGAATCCCCATGCAGGACAACAGGTCCGACGACACCACGATCGTCGAGTGGGGCGACACCGAGCCGGAGTCGTCCGGCCGGGCCGCGCGCTCGCTCGCCGCGCTGGGCCGGGACCGCCGTCTGCCGCCCGTGCTCACCGGGCTCGGCGCGGTGGCCGCGATCGCCTCGCTGATCGGCGAGTGGCTGGCGATCACGGTGCCGGCCGAGACCCGGGGCGACGACGCACCCGCCCGGCTGACCAGCGGCATCTCCGAGATCGGCGGGTTCGGTACGGCGTACCTGGTGGGCCTGCTCGGGCTGTCGGTCGCGGTGGGGCTGGCGCTGCGCGGCGCCCCGGCGGTGCGGCAGCACGCCCGGCTGGCCGGGCTGGGTCTCGCGGCGGGCGTGCTCGGGGTGCTCGTCGCGACCGCCTCCTCCCTCGAACAGCTGGCCCGGCGCATCCTGTTCTTCGTCGGCGAGCAGCGCCTTCAGGTCGAGCACGGACGCGGCCTGGTCAGCGCGTTCGTCGCTGTCGCACTGCTGGCGGCCGCGCTGCACCTGGCCGGCCGGGCGGCCGGCGGGACGCCCACCGACGGGGAGCCGGACGACGACCGGCCCGAGCGCCGCCGCCGGGCGGACGAGGACGACGTGCCCCCGGCCCCGGCGGATCTGACGGTGCAGCCCACGGTGCCGTTCGCGGGCCCCGAACGGGCGTACTGAACCAGGTCCGGCAGCACCTCCGGCGGCCACCGGAGCTTCGCCGCCGATTCGCCGGAAAGCCGTGGTTGCCGCCCGTTCCGCGAGATACGGTTGCTGCCCGCCGTCCCATGGTCGCGGCACCGAGGACCTGGTCGGCCGGCGTGACGGCGGCGGGCGAAGGAGGAACCATGACCCGCCCGGGACTGCCCAAGCTGATCGCCACCGACCTCGACGGCACGCTCGTCCGCAGCGACGAGACCGTCTCCGCGTACACCCATCGGGTGCTGGACCGGGTGCGGTCCGCCGGGATCCCGGTGGTCGGCGCGACCGGCCGGGGACCGCGCCTGACCGAACTCACCCGTAACGACATCCGGGCCGCCGACTTCCTGGTGATGGCCGGCGGCGGCCGGGTGGTGGACCAGAGCGACCCGGAAGGGCCCCTGGTGCTGCGGGACGAGCGGCTGCCCGGCGAGGTGCTGGCCCGCGTCCTCACCGACCTGGAGGCGGCGGTCGGCCCGCTCACCGTGATGGTCGAGGCGTCGGACGAGCACGACGCACCGCTGTGGGGCGACTACCACCCGAGCTGGCCCTACCCGGACCGGTTCGAGGCGCGCAGCCGGGTCGAATGCCTGTCCTGCGACGTGATCAAGGCGTTCGCCCGGACCGCCGACCACCACGTGGACGAGCTGCTGACGGCCGCGCGGGCGATCGTGCCGCCGGACGTGGCCACGCTCACCCAGGCCGGGCTCGGCTTCATCGAGATCTGCCCGCCCCGCACCGACAAGGCCAGCGGGCTCAGCGTCATCGCCGAGCGGCTCGGTGTGGACCCGGCCGACGTGCTGGTCTTCGGCGACCAGCCGAACGACCTGCCGATGTTCGACTGGGCGGGATGGGCACGGGTGGCGGTGGCGAACGCTCACCCGGAGGTGCGCGCCGCGGCGGACGAGATCACCCTGCGCAACGACGACGACGGGGTCGCGGTCTACCTGGACCGGCTACTCTCCCGGTGATGGAAGATCCACCTCGGCTCGTCGCCTCCGACATCGACGGCACGCTGCTGCGCGACGACCGGTCGCTCAGCCCGCGTACCGCCGCGGTGCTGGCCCGCATCGCCGCCGCCGGCACCCCGGTGGTCCTGGTCACCGGCCGTCCGATCCGCTGGCTCCCGATGGTGTACGAGCAGCTCGCCGCGCCGCTGCCGGCCATCTGCGCCAACGGCGCGGTGGTGTACGACCCGGCCACCGACCAGGTGCTCCGGGCCGACCCGCTCGCCCCGGAACTGCTGGCCGAGGTGGCCCGGAGGCTGCGCGCCGAGGTGCCCGGCGTGAGCCTCGCCGTGGAGATCGTGGACAGCCGCCAGATGCGGCACGAGGTGCACTACCCGCTGCGCTGGGACGCCGACCTCGACGCCATCCGGGCCGTCGAGTCGCCGGAGGAACTGCTGGCCGCGCCCGCGGTGAAGCTGCTGGCACGGGCCGGTGAGCAGGATCCGGACGTCTTCGTGCGGGTGGTGGCGGGCGCCCTGGAGGGGCTGGCCGAGGCGACCCACTCGTCGTACAGCGGACTGATCGAGATCTCGGCCGCCGGTGTGACCAAGGCGGCGGGCCTGGCCTGGTACGCGGAGCGGCTGGGCGTCGACGAGCGGGACGTGGTGGCCTTCGGCGACATGCCCAACGACGTGCCGATGCTGGCCTGGGCCGGACGGGCGGTGGCCGTCGCCAACGCCCATCCGGCCGTACGGGAGATCGCACACGAGGTCACCGGGCCGAACACCGAGGACGGCGTGGCCGCGTACCTGGAGAAGGTCTTCGAGCTGGACTGACCGGCCGGGGCGCATGACACGCCCCGGCCGACGGGTCACAGGTACTGGCCGGGCGCGTGGCCCTCGCCGCCGCCGGGCATCCCGGGCATGCCCGGCATCACGCCGCCCGGGCCGCTGGGCAGCGCCTGGCGGCCGGAACGCATCTGCTCCAGCTGGACGCGGGCGGCCATCTGCTGGGCCACCAGTGCGGCCTGGATGCCGTGGAACAGCCCTTCCAGCCAGCCCACCAGCTGGGCGTGCGCGATCCGCAGCTCGCTCTCGCTCGGCGCCTGCTGCTCGGTGAACGGCAGCGAGATCCGCTCCAGCTCCTCGCGCAGCTCGGGGGCGAGGCCCTCCTTCAACTCGACGATCGAGCGCTCGTGGATCTCCCGCATCCGGTGCCGGCTCGCGTCGTCGAGCGGCGCCGCCTTCACCTCCTCCAGCAGCTGCTTGATCATGCTGCCGATCCGCATCACCTTGGCCGGCTGCTCGACCAGACGGGTCGGGTCCTCGCCCTTGCCCTCGTCGGTCTGCACCGTGCCGACCGGGCGGCCGTCCGGCCCGACCACCACCACGGTGCCGGGGATGCCATCGTTGCCCTGTTCGTCGTCGTGTCCGGCGGAGTGCGCTTCGGTCATGGCACCCATCTTTACCCACGCCGACCATGTGCACGCGGCCGGTCCGGGGGACGCTACGGTCGCCGCATGCTCTCCGACCCGCGCGAGGTGCTGACTCGCCCGTCCCCGCCCCCGGATGCCACGGTCTCCTACGGCGACCACCCGGACCAGTGCGCCGACCTGCGCCTCCCGGCCGGTGACGGGCCGCCCCGGCCGCTGGTGGTCGTGGTGCACGGCGGCTTCTGGCGGGCGGAGTACGACAGGGACCACACCGGCCCGATGGCGGCGGCGCTCGCCGCGCTCGGCCACCCGGTCGCGCAGATCGAGTACCGCCGGACCGGCCGGCCGGGCGGAGGCTGGCCGGCCACGCTGACCGACGTCCGCGCCGGCGTCGCCGCGCTGCCGGAACTCGCCGCCGCCGCGCTGCCCGGCCGGGTGGCGCCCGTGCCGCCGATCCTGGTCGGTCACTCCGCGGGCGGGCACCTGGCCCTGTACGTGGCCGCGCACGCCCCGGAGACGGTCGGCGGGGTGCTCGCGCTGGCGCCGGTGGCCGACCTCGCGCAGGCGTACCGGCTGGACCTGGACGAGGGTGCGGTGGCCGCGCTGCTCGGCGGCGGCCCGGACGACGTGCCGGACCGGTACACCGCAGCGGATCCATCGGCATTGGTGCCCATACGAACACGCACAGTAGTCATTCACGGTGATCAAGATGTCCAGGTCCCGATCGCGATCAGCCGATCCTGGGTGGCGGCAGATCGGGCCGCCGGAGGCTCCGCCACGCTCGTTGAGCTGCCCGAATGCGAGCATTTCGGGCTGATCGCACCGGCCTCCACCGCATGGCCCCAGGTGGTGGAGGCGTTGCGGTCGCTTCACGATGATCTTCCGGGCATTGACGCAGCGTCGTCGACCAGGTAGAACGCCGAAGGGGTGTGCACCATGGCCGCCCCGTCGGGAAGGAAATTCGGTGGCACAGATGAACCGCAGGCGGGCGCTGCAACTGCTGGCCGCGCTGGGTACCACCGGACTGGCGGCGGGTTGCGGATCCGGGGACGACACCGGGGAGCAGACCGGATCCGGCAGCCCGATCAAAGTCGGGCTGATCGTGCCCGGCAGCGGAGCGAACAAGGCCATCGGTGACGAGATCACCAACGGTTTCCAGCTCTTCCTCAGCATGCGCGGCCAGCAGATCGCCGGTCACCCGGTCACGGTCGTGACCGCCGAGGAGGGCGACACCGCCGCCACCGGAAAGGCCGCCGTCGACCGGCTGCTCAAGGAGGGCGTGCTCGCGCTCACCGGCGTGGTCAGCCCCACCGTGATGACCGGCATCAAGGACGCGGTCGAGGAGGCCCGGGTGCCCCTGCTGGGCTCCAACGCCTCCCCGTCGACGCTCCAGGGCGTCGTCTACATCTGGCGCACGTCGTACGTGCTGACCGAGCCCGGTGAGGCGCTCGGCGAGTACCTGCGCCAGAAGCTGGACGCGTCGAGCCGGATCGCCATCTTCGGCACCCGCGGCCCGGGCAGCCAGGACGTCATCGAAGGGCTGCGGCGCGCGTACGAGCGGGGCCGCCGGCTCACCGAGGATCCGATCTTCACCGACGACGACCCCAACCCCTCCCGGTCGCTCTACTCCGGGCCGATCCGCAAGGCGCTCGGGCGCAACCCGGACGCGGTCTTCTGCCACTACTCCGGCGCGCAGGCCGTGCAGTTCGTCAAGCAGCTCTACGCCCAGGGCTACCGGGGACCGATCTACGCCCCCGGTTTCCTCACCGAGGGCACCGCGCTCGACCAGCTCGACGACGGGGAGAAGGGCCGCGAGCGCAAGCTGATCCAGACGTACGGCATCGAGACCGCGCTCAACTACTCGGCCGACCTCAACAACACCGCGAACCGGATCTTCGCCTCGGCGTACCGGAAGACGTTCAACTCGGCGCCCACCACGTACGCGATGGCCTCCTACGACGCCGCGCTGGTGCTGGACAAGGCGATCCGGCTGGCCGGGTCGAACCCCTCGCCGCAGCAGGTCAACCTGGCGCTCGGCAAGGTCGGCCAGGTGGACAGCCCGCGCGGCACCTGGCAGTTCAACCAGACGCGTACCCCGCAGCAGAAGTGGTACCTGCGCCGGGTGCAGACCGACGGCCGGCTGCTCTCCAACGTCGTGATCAACGAGCTGGCGACGCTGGGCTGACAAAGCCCTCGTACACACGCGAAGGGCGGTCTCCCCATCGGGAGGCCGCCCTTCGCGCCGAGGCGTGGCGTGGCGTCGAGCCTTGGCTCAGTGCCGCAGCTCGGCGATGCAGCACTTCACGCTGCCACCGCCCTTCTTCAGCTCGGCCAGCTCCACCGGGACCGGGTGGTAGCCGGCCGCCTTCAGCTTGCCGGCGAGCCGGATCGCCTCGTTGTTCAGCACCACGTTGAGCCCGTCGCTGACCAGGTTCAGGCCGAACGCCAGCGCGTCCTCGTCGTCCGCGACGATCGCGTCCGGGAAGAGCTGGGCCAGCACCTTCTGGCTCGCAGCCGAGAACGCCCCCGGGTAGTAGACGACGTTCTCGTCGTCGATCGAGGCCAGCGCGACGTCCAGGTGGTAGAAGCGCGGGTCGACCAGGTGCAGCGAGACCACCGGCCGCCCGAGCGCCTCCTGCGCCTCGGCGTGCGCGGCCGGCTCCGTCCGGAAGCCGTACCCGGCCAGGATCAGGCCGCCGTGCGCCTCCGGCAGGTACGCGAAGTCGCCCTCACCCTCGTTCGTCTCGCTCGGCGCGATGAACCGCCAGCCCTGCTGCTCGTAGAACGCCCGGTGCGCGGCGGCCTCAGCGGACCGCTGCTCGTGCTTGAACCGGGCGCCGTAGACGCTGCCGTCGACCACGAAGGCACCGTTGGCCGCGTAGACCATGTCCGGCAGGCCCGCCTCGGGGGTGAGCAGGTGCACCTCGTGGCCCAGCCCGACGAGCGTCTCGCGCAGCCGGTCCCACTGCTTGACCGCCAGGTCGGCGTCGACCGGCGTGGTCACGTCCATCCACGGGTTGATCGCGTACTCGACCGTGAAGTGCTCGGGCGAGCACATGAGATATGTCCGCTTTCGCGAGACTCGCTGCTGGTTCACGGTCACCAAGAGTAGGTACGGTACAACTTTGGTAACAGCCACAAGCATTGCTTCCCGGGAGCAGAACGTTGCAGATAGACGCGGTTGACCAGCGAATCATTGCGTTACTCGTCGCGGATGCTCGCGCCTCGTACGCGGACATCGGCAGCCGGGTGTCACTCTCCGCCCCCGCCGTCAAGCGACGCGTCGACCGCCTCCGATCCGCCGGGGTGATCCGGGGATTCACCGCCGTCGTCGACCCGGCCGCGGTCGGCTGGACCACCGAGGCGTTCGTCGAGCTGTTCTGCGCGGGCCGGACCACGCCGGCGCAGATCGGCGCCGCCGCCCGCCGGCACCCCGAGGTGGTGGGCGCGTACACCGTC
Organism: Micromonospora sp. CNZ297; assembly: GCF_007827625.1. Classification (NCBI taxonomy): domain Bacteria; kingdom Bacillati; phylum Actinomycetota; class Actinomycetes; order Micromonosporales; family Micromonosporaceae; genus Micromonospora; species Micromonospora sp. CNZ297. The sequence goes on from NZ_VISU01000007.1 coordinate 125,998, forward strand.
TCCGGCGAGGCGGACGCGCTCGTGCACCTGCGCGCCGCGGACATCTCCCACCTGGAGGAGGCGCTGGAACGCCTGCGCGCCGAGTCGTTCGTCACGTCGTCCCGCAGCACCATCGTGCTCTCCCGGCTGGTCGAGTCCCCTGGCGTCGGACCGTCCACGCCTTGACCTCAACCTCGCTTCATGTCGTGCACTGGTGACCGGGCTGAAGCGAGGGGGCGGTATGCGTGCGGTGCGGCTGCGGGAGTTCGGCGGACCGGAGGTGCTCGTGCCGGGGACGGCGCCCGACCCGGCACCCGGACCGGGCCAGGTGCTCGTCGACGTGGCACACGCGAACATCACGTTCGTCGAGACGATGTTCCGGGCCAGCGGCTTCGGGCCGTTCGGCACCGAACTGCCGGTGATCCCCGGTAACGGGGTCGGCGGGACGATCACCGCGCTGGGACCGGGCGCCGACCCGGCGCTCGCCGGCCGCGTCGTGGTCACCACCACCGGCGGCACCGGCGGGTACGCCGAGCGCGTCGTGGTCGACCAGGGTGCGCCTGTCCCCGTACCCCCGGGGTTGCCGCTGGACGCGGCGGTGGCGCTGATGGCCGACGGCCGGACCGCCCTAATGCTGGCCCGGGCGGCCGGGCTGCGGCGCGGTGACCGCGTCCTGGTGGAGGCGGCGGCCGGCGGGGTCGGATCGCTGCTGGTCCAACTCGCCGCACGGGCCGGCGCCACGGTGGTGGCCGCCGTCGGCGGCTCCCGCAAGGTGGCCGTGCTCCGTGCCGCCGGGCTCGACGTCGTGGTCGACTACCGGCAGGCGGGCTGGACCGACCGGGTCCGGGACGCCGTGGGCGCCGTCGACGTGGTGTTCGACGGCGTCGGCGGGCCGCTCGCCCGGGAGGCGTTCGACCTGCTGGATCCCGGCGGACGGATGCTCAGCTTCGGGCTGGCCGGCGGCACCTGGGCGGACATCCCGGCCGAGTCGGCAGCCGCACGCGGGGTGACGCTGCTGAGCCCCCGGCCCGGCCCGGACGAGCTGCGCGCCCTCACCGAGGCGGCGCTCGCCGAGGGCGCGGCCGGGCGGCTGCGGCCGCTGATCGGGCAGCGCTTCCCGCTGGAACGGGCCGCCGCCGCGCACGCCGCGATCGAGGCCCGGGAAACCTTGGGCAAGACGCTGCTCGACGTACGCTGAGCAGCGTTCAGAGGTACATGCCGGTGCGGTGCTCCTCGGCCCGGGCCGGCTTGTCGCCCTCGCCGAAGAAGCGCTTGCCGCCGAACTCGCCGTGCAGGCGGTCGTCCAGCTCGTCGGCGAGACCGGTCATCACCTGCACCGCGAGCATCAGATGGGTGGGCTGGAAGTTGCGGCCGAACACCGGGATCGAGGCCCACACCGTGTCGTCGGCGCAGTAGAGCCGGCCGATCGGCATCCGGTTGGTCAGCTCCGAGAGCTTCACGTAGAGACGCTCGGTCGGCTCGACCTCGGTCAGCACCGGCGAGAAGACGTCCACGAGCGGCGGGTTGTCGCGCACCCGCACGAAGACCATGGCCGAGCCGGCCCGGATGTTGATGTCACCGTCGGAGTCGACCTGAAGCTGGTCGGACGCCGACTTCAGCATTGTCGACACGACGGTGCGGACCCGCTCCTCCAGGGCCAGCACGTCGTTCTCGCCGGACTGCGCGGCCGCCGCCGCGGCCAGCGCCTCGTCCAGGTCGGCCTCGACGTCGCGGTCCGGGCCGAACTCGCTGCGCGCGGTACCGAGCGGCTCCACGGGAAGCGCCTCGCCCTCGGCGTCGTGCACCAGGTAGACGAGGAAGGCCGGATGCGGGGCGCCGTAGACGTCCCGCAGCGTCCGGGACAGCACCGCGGCCAGCCGGGTCGCCTCGTCGGTGCCGCAGTCCAGCCCGAACTGCTCCCCGGAACCCGGCACCACACCCGGCGGCGACCAGCCGAGCGCCACCATGTCGGCCACCGCGGCCCGGTCCATCCGGTAGCCCTGCGGCAGCGTGGCGTTTCCGACCGCGCGGGCCGAGAGACGGCCCTCCTCGCCCGCGTCCACGCTCACCGAGTAGACGGCGTCGCCGGTGCCCGAGGCGGTCGGGTCGAGCGTGACCTCCAGGTGCCCGCCGGAGGGCAGCCCGCGCAGCCGGTCGGCGAGCGCCCGGGCGAACTCCCGCCAGGCCTCGGTGACCTTGGCCCGCAGATCAGCGGTGGTCGGCTCGTCGAGCAGGATCGACTCGTGGTGCTCCGGCGCGCCGCCGGTGGCCTGATGCGCCGACGTGGCGCCGGTGGCGTGGTGCTCCGGCGCGCCGCCGGCAGGCTCGTCGACCGGCTCCGAGGGGTGGTCTGCCGTCATGATCGCCTCCGTCCGTTCCCGCCACCCTACCCAGGCGCGAAGGGGACCGAATCCCGCGCGAGGCGCTAATCCTCAGGCGTGGAACCACCCAGGTCCACCGGCCAGGAACCGGCCAGCGCACTGAGCCGCTCGGCCGCCGCGGCCGGGTCCGCGCCGCGCCCCACCGCCAGCCCCAGCAGGTACGCGGTGACCGGCGCTCCCGGCCGGACCACCTGGTGGGCCACGTCCCGGGCCACGTCGAGCACTGTCGGCACGGGCACCCCCGCCGGGTCCAGGTCCAGCTCGGCGCAAACCGCCGTGACCCAGTCGTCCAGCACCGTCATCTCGTCCACTCCTCCGCCCGGCGTACGTCCTCGTCAGTGTCGCAGTCGAACCACGGCGGCGGCCCCGAGCCGGACCAGGACACCTCGCGTACGGCGACGTCGGCCAGCAGCCCGCGTACCGGCGCGCCGTCGAGCGAGCCGCCCCGCGTCGCGGCGAGCCGGTCGAGGGCGGACCGCAGGGCCGGTACCTGCCAGAGGGCGCACAGGTGCTGGCGGCGGCCGTCCCCGTCCACGTAGCAGGCGAGCGCGGCGGACCGACCGTCCAGCGTCTCCCGCCAGGCGGCGGGCGCGTCTTCCGACCTGGCGGTGGCAGGTGCGTCTTCCGGCCCGGCGGTGGCAGGTGCGTCTTCCGGCCCGGCGGTGGCAGGTGCGTCTTCCGGCCCGGCGGCTGCGGCGTCGAGCGCGGGCGGCGGGTCGTCGCGGGAGTGACAGGCGGCGAGCGCGCGTCGCAGCTCGGCCACCGCTGCGGTGGTGAGCAGCGGCAGGTCGGCGGCGAGCACTGCGACTGTCGTCGTACCGGGGTCGAGCAACGCCAACCCGGCTGCCGTAGCGGCCACCGGACCGCCCCCGGGCGGCTCTTCCCGGGCCGTCCGGACTCCCCTGGGCAGCGGGCCGGACGAGCCGACCACGATCCGCTGGTCCGCGTCGGCCACCGCGTCCAGCACCCGGTGCAGCATCGGCCGGCCGCCTACTGCCCGGGCCGGCTTGTCCACCCCGCCCATCCGCCGGGCCGCGCCACCGGCGAGCAGGATCGCCGCGTACCCCGTCACCGCCTCACAGTAGCCACAGCCACGACCGCCGGTCCGGCTCGGGCCTCTGCCCGGCGTTGTCGGCGGTTTTCCGACGTTGATCGACTGCTTTCCGCCGAAGTGGTGGCATCCAGGGCCCTCCGATACCGCCACTTCGCCGAACTGGTGTCGATCATCGGGCCTGGGGCCGGCCGGGCCGGCCGGGCCGGCCGGGGTGGGTGGGGTGGGTGGTGGGTGGGTGGGTGGGGGCGGGAAGACCTGGGGCGACGTGCGGGCGGCGGGGCGCCCGGGGAGGATGGCGGCATGGGACGGGCGACGGATCGGCGTGGTGTGCTGCGGATCGACCTCGACGCGGCCGGGAACGGCCGGGGGCGGATCGGCCGGCAGGACAACCTGGCCGTGGAGGAGCCGCTGGAGATCCGCGTCGGCGCGGCCGGTCCGGGACGACGCCGGCCGCTGGCGGTGACGATGCGTACTCCCGGCGACGATCTGGACCTGGCGATCGGCTTCCTGCTCACCGAAGGGCTGATCCGGTCGGCGGAGGACGTGCACACCGCGCAGCTCTGCGCCGGCGCGGAGACCCCGAACACCTACAACGTGGTCGACGTGGTGCTCTCGCCCGGCGTGCCGGAGCCCGTCACCGACCCGTCGCGCAACTTCTACACCACCAGCTCGTGCGGCGTGTGCGGCAAGGCGAGCATCGACTCGGTACGCACCCGCTCGCAGTTCGCGGTGCGGGACGACCCGCTGGTGGTCACCGCCGAACTGCTGGCCGGGCTGCCGGACCGGCTGCGCGCCGCGCAGCGCGCCTTCGACCGCACCGGCGGCCTGCACGCCGCCGGCCTCTTCACCCCCGACGGGGAGCTGGTCGTGCTGCGCGAGGACGTCGGGCGCCACAACGCGGTGGACAAAGTGCTCGGCTGGGCCACCCGGGAAGGGCGGCTGCCGCTGGCCGGGCACGTCCTGCTGGTCTCCGGACGGGCCAGCTTCGAACTCACCCAGAAGGCGTGGATGGCGGGCGTGCCGCTGCTCGCGGCGGTGTCCGCGCCGAGCACGCTCGCGGTCGAGCTGGCCGAGGAGGCCGGGATGACGCTGGTCGGCTTCCTGCGCGGGCCGACCATGAACGTCTACGCCGGGGCGGCGCGCATCGGCGAGTGACCGCTCACCGGCGTGGCGGCCGTCGGCGGCCCGGTAGGCGGGTGACCGCCCGGCAGGGTGACCGCTCATCGGCGTGGCCTGCGTCGGCGGCGCCGCAGCACCGCGCCGTCGTCGGAACCGGGCCACCCGTCCAGTGCCGACGGGGCGACTCCCCGCCGGAGCGCCTCGTCGAGCAGCACCGCGAGCGAGTAGCCGGGGTGGGCGGACAACACCCGTTCCAGGGCGACAGCGGCAAGTGCCCCGTGCCCTGATCGCCACGCGGCGAACGCCAGCAGACAGCCCGGCGCGGCGATCAGGTCCGGCTCGGCGCGTCGCAGCACGTCCGTCCAGAGGCTGATGTCCTCGTCCCGGCCGTCGGTGCGGGACCAGGCGTGATCGCGTACCGCGACGTGGGTGAGGAGCACTGTCAGCCAGGCCATCTCGTCGTCGTCCAGCCGCTCACCACGCCGCTGCCGGCGGAAGGCCGCTCGCACCGCGGCCGTGCCCGCCGTCCGCACGGCCCGCGGCTCCCCACCTGATCCGGCACCACCTGCCGGCACCTGGGACTTGCCGCCCGACCCGGGCCCGCCAACCGGGACCGACGACTCCCCCTCCGGCCCAGCACCGTCCGCCGGAACCGGCGGCTCCGCACCCGCCCTCGAACTGTCGGCTGGCAAGCCTCCGGCCGGGCTCCCTGCCCACGGCGTGGACGGCCGTCCGGTGAGCGCGGCCAGGCGGAGGCGTGCCCGACCGGTGGCCCGGCGCATGGCGAGCCGGACCGGCCCGTCGAGCGGGGACACCTGCGCCGCGAGCGCGGCCCGGTCGGGCAGCGCGACCTGACCGGCGAACACAGCCGCCGCGCTGACCTGGCTGGCGGCCGGGTCGTACGGGGTGCCCTCGGGCGGGCAGCAGGACGGCTCGACGCAGAGGTACGAGAACCAGCGGCCCTCGGTGACCCGCAGCGCGTCGAGCACCACCAGCCCGGCGGCGGTCAGCGCGTCGCCGATCGCGTCGACGACGCCCGTCACCCGGGCGGCCGGACCGTAGCCGACGACTGTGGCGGCGTCGGCGTCCTGCCGGGCCACCACCTGCGCCAGGTGCCGGGCCGCCGGACCGGGGTCGGTGCCCGGTGCGGGCAGGTCACCACGGGCGGCGAAGACGACGCGGCGGCCGCGTACCGCGACCACCACCACGCTGTCGGCGGGATGGAAGCCGAGCAGGTAGGGCACGGCCGCGACCATGTCGGCCGGCGAGCGGACGGAGAGGCGCGCTGGCTCGGTGGAGTTCATGCCGGGAGCGTGGGCGGTCGCGCGTCACCGCGTCCGCCCCTGTGGACGACACGCGGTCCGTCCACAGATACGGAGCGTATCGGTCCAGGTCAGCGGCGATCGGCGGTGCCGCCCGGCACACGGATGTCCGGGGTAACCGCTACCTTGCGCACATGGACCTGGCGTACCTGCGGGCACACCCGGAGCACCTGCCGACCTTCCTGACCCACCAGCGGATCCGGGAGACCCCGGTCTCCGGCGGTGACATCTGCGCCGCCTCCCGGCTGACGCTCGACGACGGGCACTCGGTGTTCGCCAAGACCTGGCCGGAACGGGCGGCGCGTCCGCTGCCGGAGGGCTTCTTCGCCGCCGAGGCGGCCGGGCTGCGCTGGCTGCGCGAGGCCGGCCCGGTGCCCGTACCGGATGTGCTCGTCGCGTTGCCCGACCTGCTGGCGCTCGACTGGGTGGAGCCCGGCGAACCGACGCCGGAGGCCGCGGAGGCGTTCGGCCGCGATCTGGCCGGGCTGCACCGCGCCGGGGCGCCCGCGTTCGGCGCGGACTGGCCGGGGTTCATCGGCGCGCTGCCGCAGGACAACACGCCCGACCCCGGTCCCTGGCCGGACTGGTTCGCCCGGCGCCGCCTGCTGCCCTACCTGCGCATGTCGGTCGACGGCGGCGCGCTCGACGGTGCCGGGGCGGCGCTCGTCGAGCAGGTCGTCGAGCGGATCGGCGAGTTCGGCGGTGACGAGCAGCCGGCCCGGCTGCACGGCGATCTCTGGCCCGGCAACCTGCTCTGGGGCGCCGACGGCCGGGTCTGGCTGGTCGACCCGGCCGCGCACGGCGGCCACCGCGAGACCGACCTGGCCCAGCTCGCGCTGTTCGGCGGTCCGCCGCACCTGGACCGGATCACGGCCGCCTACCGGGAGGCGTGGCCGCTCGCCGACGGGTGGCGGGAACGTGTACCGCTGCACCAGTTGCATCTGCTGCTCGTGCACACCGCGATCTTCGGCGCGGCGTACGCGGACGCGGCCCTCTCCACCGCCCGTGCCGCCCTCCGGGGGCCCGACCGCGCTACGGTCGAGGGATGAGCGCCCCCCGGACGGCCGACGGCGTCCTCGCCGACCGGTACGGCCGTGTCGCCCGGGACCTACGGGTCTCGCTCACCGACAAGTGCAACCTGCGCTGCACCTACTGCATGCCGGCGGAGGGCCTGCCCTGGCTGGCCAATCCGCAGCTGCTCACCGACGACGAGATCATCCGGCTGGTGGGTGTCGCGGTCTCCCGGCTCGGCATCACCGAGGTGCGCTTCACCGGCGGCGAGCCGCTGATCAGGCCGGGCCTGCCGGGCATCGTGGCCGCGGTCGCCGCGCTCACGCCCCGGCCGCGCATCTCGCTGACCACGAACGGCATCGGTCTGGCCCGCATGGCGCCGGCGCTGCGTGCCGCCGGGCTGGATCGCGTCAACGTCTCCCTCGACACGCTGGACCGGGACCGGTTCACCGCGCTGACCCGCCGCGACCGGCTCGCCGACGTGCTCGCAGGGCTGGCCGGGGCCGCGGAAGCCGGGCTGACCCCAGTGAAGATCAACTCGGTGCTCATGCGCGGCACGAACGACGACGAGGCGCCCGCGCTGCTCCGGTTCGCGCTCGCGCACGGCTACGAGCTGCGGTTCATCGAGCAGATGCCGCTCGACGCCCAGCACGGCTGGGACCGCTCGACCATGGTCACCGCGGACGAGATCCTGGCCTCCCTGCACGCCGCGTTCGCGCTGACGCCGGACCCGTCCGAGCGCGGTGCGGCACCGGCCGAGACGTGGCTGGTGGACGGCGGGCCGGCCCGGGTCGGGGTGATCGCCAGCGTGACCCGGCCGTTCTGCGGCGACTGCGACCGCACCCGGCTCACCGCCGACGGCCAGGTGCGCAACTGCCTGTTCGCCACCGACGAGTCGGACCTGCGCGGCGCGTTGCGCGACGGCGCGGACGACGAGGAGCTGGCTCGCCGCTGGCGCGCCGCGATGTGGGCCAAGCGGGCCGGGCACGGCATCGACGACCCGACGTTCCTCCAGCCCGCGCGCTCGATGTCGGCGATCGGAGGCTGAGGGTGGAGCTCACAGTCCGCTACTTCGCCGGGGCCCGCGCGGCCGCGGGACGATCCGAGGAGACCGCATCCGCCGGCCGGTCCCTGGACGAACTCCTCGATGACCTGGCCGCCCGGCACGGCGAACGCCTCGCGGTGGTGCTGAAGGCGGCGAGTTTCCTGGTCGACGGCGTGGCCTGTCATGATCGACGGGCACTGTTGCCGGCCGGGGTGACGGTGGACGTGCTGCCGCCCTTCGCGGGCGGCTGAGGGGGGCACACGTGCTGGCCATGGCGACATTCCTGGGCTTCGTCGTGCTCGTGATCAGCCTGATCCACTTCTACCTGTGGAGGCGGCTGGTCCGGGACACCACGCGCCCCGGGCGGTGGCGCCGGGCCGGTGGCGTGACGATCGCGGCGCTGGCGGTGCTCGTGCCGGTGACCATGGCGGGCACGCGCAACGGCTGGTACTGGCTGGCCTGGCCCGGCTACCTCTGGGTCGCGCTCATGTTCTACCTGCTGGTGCTGCTGCTGGTGCTGGAGGTGCCGACCGCTGTGGTCCGGCTCGTGCTGCGTCGGCGGGCCCGCTCGGCGGTCGCCGCCGGCCCGGAGCCCGAGCCCGCGCTCGTGGGCGCGGCGACGGCGGACGGTCCGACGCCGCCGCCGGTCGACCCCACCGACGCGCCGCCGGCCGGCACCCACGCGCCGGACCACGACCCCTCCCGGCGGCTGCTGCTCGCACGCGGGGCGGCGATCTTCGCCGGGCTCACCGCAGCCGGTGTCACCGGGTACGGCGTCCGCAACGCGATGGGTCCGCCGCAGCTCGACCGGGTGCAGATCCCGCTGGCCAAGCTGCCCCGCAGCATGGACGGACTGCGCATCGCCACCGTCTCCGACATCCACATCGGGCCGTTGCGCGGCCGGGCGCACACCGAGCGGATCGTCGCGATGATCAACCGGATGGACGCCGACCTGGTCGCCGTGGTCGGTGACCTGGTCGACGGCACGGTGGCCGAACTGGGCGAGGCCGCCGAGCCGCTGCGCGACCTGCGGTCCCGGTACGGGAGCTTCTTCGTCACCGGCAACCACGAGTACTACTCGGGCGTGGAGGAGTGGGTCCGCGAGGTCGACCGGCTCGGCCTGCGCGTGCTCCAGAACGAGCGGCAGGAGATCCAGGCCCGGGGTGGCGTGCTGGATCTGGCCGGGGTGAACGACGTGAGCGCCGCCGGCACCGGGGTGGCCGGGCCCGCCGACTACGCCGCCGCTCTCGGCGACCGTGACCCGAGCCGCCCGGTGGTGCTGCTCGCGCACCAGCCGGTGGCCGCGCAGGAGGCGGCGAAGTTCGGCGTCGACCTCCAGCTCTCCGGGCACACGCACGGCGGCCAGATGGTGCCGTTCAACCTGGCGGTGAAGCTCGAACAGCCGGTGGTCTCCGGTCTCGGCGAGGTCGACGGCACGAAGGTCTACGTCACGAACGGCGCCGGCTTCTGGGGCCCGCCGGTGCGGGTGGGCGCGCCTCCCCAGGTGACGCTCGTCGAGCTGCGCGCTCAATAGCGTGCATGGGCCGCCGAGTCCAGCACCGCATTGCTCAGGTCACCCGTACGCGTGGCGACGGGCGGGCGGGGGACCGGACGTGACAGGATGCGGCGTGCCTCCGTTCAGCGCCGCACCCCCCGGTGGCCTCCCGCCGTACGTCGCGGATCTGCACATCCACTCGAAGTACTCCCGCGCGTGCAGCCGCGACCTGACCCTGCCGAACCTGGCCTGGTGGGCCCGGCGCAAGGGCATCGGCGTGCTCGGCACCGGCGACTTCACCCATCCCGCCTGGTACGACCACCTGCGCGAGACGCTGCACCCGGCCGAGCCGGGCCTGTACCGGCTCTCACCCGAGGCGGAACGGGACGTCGCCCGGCGGCTGCCGCCCCGGCTGGCCAGTGAGGCGGAGGCCGACCCGGTCCGGTACATGCTGAGCGTGGAGATCTCCACGATCTACAAGCGCGACGACCGGACGCGCAAGGTGCACCACCTGATCTACCTGCCGGACCTGGACGCGGTGGCCCGGTTCAACACCGCGCTGGGCCGGATCGGTAACCTCGGCTCGGACGGCCGGCCGATCCTCGGGCTGGACTCCCGCGACCTGCTGGAGATCACGCTGGAGGCGAGCCCGGACGGCTACCTGGTGCCCGCGCACATCTGGACGCCCTGGTTCTCCGCGCTCGGCTCGAAGTCCGGCTTCGACGCGATCGCCGACTGCTACGCCGACCTGGCCGAGCACATCTTCGCGGTGGAGACCGGCCTGTCGTCCGACCCGGAGATGAACTGGCGGGTCGGCAGCCTGGACCGCTACCAGCTGGTGTCGAACTCGGACGCGCACTCGCCGCCCGCGCTGGCCCGGGAGGCCACGGTCCTCACCGCGGCCCGCGACTACTTCGCCATCCGCGAGGCGTTGCGGACCGGCGACGGGCTCGCGGGCACCGTCGAGTTCTTCCCGGAGGAGGGCAAGTACCACGCCGACGGGCACCGGCTGTGCGGCGTGAACTGGTCGCCGGAGCGGACCCGCGAGGCGGGCGGACGCTGCCCGGAGTGCGGCAAGCCGCTGACTGTGGGCGTACTCAGCCGGGTCGAGGAGCTGGCGGACCGCGCGGCGGGGCACCGGCCGGCGCACGCCCGCGAGGTGACCCATCTGGTGCCGCTGGCCGAGATCCTGGGCGAGCTGAACCGGGTCGGCGCGCGGTCGAAGAAGGTCGAGGGCAAGCTCAACGAGCTGATCGCCGCGCTCGGACCGGAGCTGGAGATCCTCACGCGTACCCCGATCGAGGAGATCGGCCGCGTCGGCGGCGAGCTGCTCGCGGAGGGCATCGGCCGGCTGCGCCGCGGCGACGTGCGCCGGGTGCCGGGCTACGACGGGGAGTACGGCGTGATCACCCTGTTCGACCCGGCGGAACTGGGCGCCGGGGGTGCCCGGGCCGGGCAGGAGACGCTGTTCGACGTACCGGTGCCCGCGCAGCGGCGGCCGGCGGAGTCGGCGCCGAAGCCGAAGGCCAAGCGCCCGGCGCCGGCCCGGCCGGAGCCGAAGCGCACGCCGCCGCCAGCGCCCCCGATCGCGCCGCCGCCGTCTCCGCACGAGCCGTTCGAGCCGATGCTCGCCGGGATGGAGGAGGTCGGCACCGGCCTGCTGGACCGGCTGGACGCGATGCAGCGGGTGGCCGCGTCGGCGCCGGGTGGCCCGCTGCTGATCGTGGCCGGTCCGGGCACCGGCAAGACCCGCACGCTCACCCACCGGATCGCGTACCTGTGTGCGGAGCTGAACGTCTTCCCCGATCAGTGCCTGGCGATCACGTTCACCCGGCGGGCGGCCGAGGAGCTGCGGCACCGGCTGGACGGGCTGCTCGGCCCGGTCGCCGAGGACGTCACAGTGGGTACGTTCCACTCGCTCGGCCTGACCGTGCTGCGGGAGAACGCGACGGCGGCCGGGCTGCCGGCGGACTTCCGGATCGCCGACGAGGCGGACCGGGCGGCGGCGCGCGCCGAGGCCGGTGACGACGACGAGCGGTACGTGGCACTGCTGCGCAAGCGGGACCTGGTCGACCTGGACGAGCTGCTGACGCTGCCGGTGGCCCTGCTGAAGGGTGACCGGAAGCTGGTCCGCGAGTACCGCGAGCGGTGGAAGTGGATCTTCGTTGACGAGTACCAGGACGTCGACGCGGTGCAGTACGAGCTGCTGCGGCTGCTCAGCCCGCCGGACGGCAACCTGTGCGCGATCGGTGACCCGGACCAGGCGATCTACTCGTTCCGGGGCGCCGACGTGGGCTACTTCCTGCGGTTCTCGCAGGACTTCACCGACGCGCGGCTGGTCCGGCTGAACCGCAACTACCGCTCCTCGGCGCCGATCCTGGCCGCCGCCGTACAGGCCATCGCGCCGTCGTCGCTGGTGCGCGGCCGACGTCTCGACCCGGCCCGGCTCGACCCGGAGGCGCCGCTGGTCGGCCGGTACGCGGCGAGTTCCGCCTACGACGAGGCCGACTTCGTGGTCCGTACCGTGGACGAGCTGGTCGGCGGCCTGTCCCACCGCTCGCTCGACTCGGGTCGGATCGACGGGCGGACCACCTCGCTGTCCTTCTCCGACATCGCGGTGCTCTACCGGACCGACGCGCAGGCCGCACCGATCGTGGACGCGCTGGCCCGGGCGAACATCCCGGTGCAGAAGCGCTCGCACGACCGGCTGCGCGACCGTCCCGGCGTGCCCGCAATCGCCCGCGAGCTGCGCCACGCCGGTCTGGACGGTTCGCTCGCGGCCCGGGTGCGGCAGGCCGGGCAGATCCTGGCCGAGCGCTTCGCCGTGCCCACGCTCGACGGTTCCGGCGCGGTACGCCCCGAGGACGTCCGCACGGCGGTGGACCTGCTCACCCCGCTGGCCCGGCGTTGCGGCGACGACCTCGACCTGTTCCTCAACCAGCTCGCCACCGGCGCGGAGGTGGACGCGCTCGACCCGCGCGCCGAGGCGGTCACGCTGCTCACGCTGCATGCCGCGAAGGGCCTGGAGTTCCCGGTGGTGTTCCTGGTCGGCGCCGAGGACGGGCTGCTGCCGCTGCGCTGGCCCGGATCCGAGCCGGACGACGACGCGGTGGCCGAGGAGCGCCGGCTGTTCTTCGTCGGGCTGACCCGGGCACAGGACCGGCTCTACGTGAGCCACGCGGGCCGCCGCGCCCGGCACGGCGCGGAACGCGACACCCGCCCGTCGCCGTTCCTCGACGTGATCGACCCGGCGCTGTTCGAGCGTCTGGACGCGACCGAGCCCCGCCGTCCGAAGGACCACCAGCTCCGTCTGATCTGACCGCCCGTGGCGCCCGGGCCGAGCGCGCAGGTCAGCCGAGGACGGCGGCGAGCCACGCGCCGCCGAGCAGCGCCGGGCCGAACGGCACCGGCGTGTCCCGGCGTACCCGGCCGACGGCGAGCAGGACCAGCACCGTTACTCCGGCGAGCACGTGCGGCAGGATCAGCCCGAGCCGCAGCGCCGGCCAGCCGAGCCAGCCCAGCGGCAGCCCGAGCGCGGCGGCGAGCTTCACGTCGCCGAAGCCGAGCCGGGCGCGGGGCAGCAGCGCCAGCAGCGCGTACCCGATGAAGGAGAGCGTGGCCCCGGCCACCGCGACGGCCAGGTGGCGCGGTTCGCCGGTCGCCGCTGTGGCAGCGGCCGGTCCGAGCCCGCCGCCGAGCGCGACCAGGCCGACGAGCGGGTCGGGCAGCCGCAGCGCGGTCAGGTCGGTGACCACGAGGACCAACCCGGTGGCGGCGACCGGCAGCAGCGCGGGCAGCGCCGGATCGGCGCCCCGAGCGGCGGCGAGCCCGCCGAACACCACGGCGCCGACGAGGGCGAGCACACTCCGGTTCGGAGTTCGGACCCGGCCGCCGGTGTCGGGAACGAAGGACCGCCCGACCGGGACCGCCGCCCACCCGGCCGCCGCACCCAGCAGCGCGACCCCCGTCACCAGCAGCGCCGACACGGGCCGGGACGCTACCGCCCGGCCGGCTCCCCGGCCGTCCCGTCGACGGCTGGTGGCGGGGACCGGCGGGGTCGCTCGGTGCTCACCACCACTGCCACGCCGACCACGATGACCGCACCGCCCATCAGCACCTGCGAGGTGATCGGTTCCGCGACGAACAACGCGCCGAGTGCCACCGCGACCACCGGGTTCACGTACGCGTACGTGGAGACCAGGGAGATCGGCGCGTGGGCGAGCAGCCAGACGTACGCGGTGAAGGCGACCAGCGAACCGGCCACCATCAGGTAGGCCATCGCCGCCCAGGACCGCCCGGTCACGTCCGCGAAGGAGAAGCCGCGCAGCTCACCTCGGGCCACGCCGACGAGCGCGAGCACGGCAGCGCCGGCGACCATCTCGTAGACGGTGGCCACGAACGGGTCGGCGGGCATCCGGATCTTCCCGGACAGGTACGAGCCGACCGACCAACTCGCCGCCGCGGCGACCACTGTCAGCGCGCCTGCCACCGGCACGCCGTCCACCCCGTCGCGGGGCAGCACGAGCAGGACGAGGCCGACGAAGCCGAGTGCCACTCCGAGGAACGTCCACGGTCGCGGCCGGTCCCCACCTGCCGTCCGCAGCAGGACCACGAGCAGCGGCACGGTGGCGACGAGCAGCGCCGCCACCCCGGACGGTACGGCGGTCCCGGCCGGGCCGGACTCGGCGAGCACCACCAGGCCGTTGCCGCCGGCGAGCAGCAGCACACCGACGAGCGCGGCGGAGCCGACGCGGCGAGCGGGCACCCGCAACGCGCCGGGTCCGCGCCGCAGGCGCAGCACCACGGCGAGCACCACCGCGGCGGCGGCGAACCGCATCGCCGCGGAGATCAGTGGCGGCATGGACTCGACAGCGACCCGGATGCCCAGGTAGGTCGAGCCCCAGAGCAGGTAGACCAGCACGAGTGCGGTCCAGATCAGCGCGGTGCGGGCCGGCGGCGTCGCGGAATCGACAACGTTCGTCGCACTCGTGGGGCGTGAGCTCATCGTGGGACCACGCTACGGTGACCACGGCGTCGGCGTCCCCAGTTGGTGGCCGGCCTCTCAGCACTGGCGTACGCAGGAGGCGTTCATGTCGAACTTCGGTCCACCGGGCGGCGGCTCTCCCGAGCCCTGGGGACGGCCCGACGACGGCTACGCCCCGCAGCCCGATCCCCGCTACGCCCCGCCGGGCGACCCGCGTTACGCCCCGCAGCCCGACCCGCAGTACGGCCCGCCGACCCAGCAGTACGGCCCCGCCGACCGGTACGGCCCGCCCGCCCAGCAGTACGGTTCCGGCGACCGCTACGGCCCGCCGGCCGATCAGTACGGGCCGCCGACGCAGCGCTACGAGCCGGGACCGGCCTGGTCACCCGGGCCGCCGCAGCAGGGCCACCCGGGTGACCCCTATGCCGGGCCGCCGTACGGCGGCGGGCAGCCGCCGTACGCCGAGCCGACGCCGCCGAAGCGCGGGAAGGGCCCGCTGCTGGTGGTGGTGATCGTGCTGGCCGTGCTGCTGCTGGGCGGCGCCGGAGCGTACTGGATGCTGGGCCGGGACGAGCAGAGCCCGACCGGCGGCACGACAGCTGCCACCGAGCCGGCCGCGGATCCGACCGGCGAGGCCGCGCCGCCGAGCGAACCGGCCGACACGACGCCCACGACGGCGGCCCCGGCCTCGTCGACCGATCCGCGTTTCGTCAAGGCGGGCCAGTGCGTCGCCAACGAAGGTGGCGGCGGCCAGCCGAAGCTGGTGATCGCCGACTGCGCCCCGAAGACGTACGAGGTGCTGCGCCGCATCGACGGCGCGACGAGCGGCAAGAAGGACGCGGAGGCGAAGTGCGGGAAGGTGGCCGGTTACACCGACTGGTACTTCTTCGACAGTGAGCTGGACACGCTCGACTTCGTGCTCTGCCTGAAGCGCCGCTGACCCTGTCCGCCTGTCGGTAACCAAAACTAGGGCTGTCTAGCGTGGATGCTAGACAGCCCTAGTTTTGCATCGAGGCCGACACGCGGTAGCCGCCTCTATGCGCATCTAGCCTGGTCGCTAGAGAACCCGATACTGTGCGATTCGTGGATCCGGTCCGCAACCCGTACGCACCGGGCGCCGGCCAGCGCCCGCCCGAACTCGCCGGGCGGGGGCGGGAACTGGACGTCTTCGACGTGGTGCTGGAACGGATCGCCCGCGGTCGCCCCGAACGCAGCCTGATGCTCACCGGCCTGCGGGGAGTCGGCAAGACGGTCCTGCTCAACACGCTGCGCTCCGAGGCGATCAACCACCTCTGGGGCACCGGCAAGATCGAGGCCCGGCCGGACCAGTCGCTGCGCCGCCCGATCGCCGCCGCGCTGCACATGGCCGTCCGCGAACTGGCGCCCCGGCACCGCGCCCCGGACCGGATCGACGCGTTCCTCGGCGTCCTCAAGGCGTTCGCGCAACGCTCCACCCCCACCGGGCGGGGCGGCGCGGCACCCAAGCTGCGCGACCGCTGGCAGCCCGGCATCGACGTACCGGCGAGCAGCGGGCGCGCCGACTCCGGCGACATCGAGATCGACCTGGTCGAACTGCTCAGCGACGCGGCGGCGGTCGCCACCGACGTCGGCACCGGCATCGCGATCTTCATCGACGAGATGCAGGACGTCGGCGCCGAGGACGTCTCCGCGCTCTGCGCCGCCTGCCACGAGCTGTCCCAGCTCGGCGCGCCGCTCATCGTCGTGGGCGCGGGCCTGCCGCACCTGCCGGCCGTGCTCAGCGCCGCCAAGTCGTACTCCGAGCGGCTCTACCGCTACCAGCGCATCGACCGGCTCGACCGGATCGCCGCCGACCAGGCGCTCTGCGCGCCGGCCGAGCGGGAGGAGGTCGAGTACGAGCAGAAAGCGCTCGACCTGCTCTACGAGAAGTCGGGTGGCTATCCCTACTTCGTCCAGGCGTACGGGAAGGCCACCTGGGACCACGCACCCCGCTCCCCGATCACCGCGGCGGACGTCCGGGTCGCCGCGCCCGAGGCGGAGGCCGAACTGGCGGTGGGGTTCTTCGGCTCCCGGTTCGAGCGGGCCACGCCTGCCGAACGCGAGTACATGCGCGCGATGGCCACGCTGGCGCTGGTGGACGGCGAGGAGGGCGGCCGGGACGACATGGACGCGGCGGTGCCGACCGCCGAGATCGCCCGCGCGCTCGGCCGCAAACCGGCCAGCCTCTCCCCGGCGCGTGATGCGCTGATCAAGAAGGGGCTGATCTACTCCGGCGAGCGGGGGACTGTGGCGTTCACAGTGCCGCACTTCGGCCGCTACCTGCGTACCCAGCCCGCCTGACGGCTCAGGCCGCTCGGGCCGCGCGGTCTCAGGCCGCTCGGCCGCGATCCGGACCGCTCAGACCCGCGACCACGGTGGCGGGAAGACCACCTCGCCGGACGGCGGTGACGGCTCTCCGCTCGCCGACGGCGGCAGCACCAGCGCCTGCCACGGCTCCCCCAGCCCGGACCAGGGACTGGTCAGGCCCAGCCGGTCCGCCGGGCCGAACCCGAACCGCCGGTAGTAGGCCGGGTCGCCCAGCACCACCACCAGCCGCTCGCCCAGCTCGGTCGCGGCGTCCAGTGCCGCCTGCACCGCCGCCGTGCCGTGCCCCAGCCGCTGCCGGTGCCGCGCCACCGCCACCGGACCCAGGGCCAGCGCCGGCCAGGTGCCGCGTTCGGTGCGTACGCCGACGCGCGTGAGCAGCGCGTACGCCACCACCTCGCCGCCGTACTCGGCGACCATGGCCAGCTCCGGGATCCACGCCGGGCTGTGCCGCAGCTCCTCGACCAGGCCGACCTCCGGTGGGGTGGCCACGTCGGGGCGGGCGAAGGCGGCGGCCAGCACCCGGGCCACCGGCGCCTCGTCGGCGGGGCCCTCGGGGCGCAGTCGCAGCGTCGTCACCCGCGCGACCTTACCGAACGCAACCGGTCCATCCGCGACGGTCGCTGAAATCGATACCGTTCGGACGTCCACGTCGGCCGATACCTTTCGTGTGTTGCGGGGATGACGACGCCCCCGACGGGGTAAGACTGAGCCATGAAGCCCGTGCGCTCCCTCGCCCGAGTCATGTTGAGCGGCATCTTCGTGGTCAGCGGCGCCCGCAACCTGCGCAACCCGGAACGCCTGGTGCAGGCCGCGGAACCGGTCACCGGGAAGGTCGCCCCGCTGATCCAGAACGTGCACCCCCGCATCCCCACCGACACGGTCTCGCTGATCCGGGCCAACGCCGCCACCCAGCTGGTCGGCGGCCTGATGCTCGCCACCGGCCGGTTCACCCGTCCGGCCGCGCTGGTGCTCGCGGGCACGCTCATCCCGACCACCGCCGCCGGCCACGCCTTCTGGAACAACGACGACCCGGCCGCGCGCAACAACAACCAGATCCACTTCCTGAAGAACCTCGGCCTGCTCGGTGGCCTCCTCCTCGCCGCCGCCGACACCGAGGGCAAGCCGGGGCTGCGCTGGCGCGCCGGCCACCGGATCGACCACTCTCGCCGGTCGGTCAAGCGCGCGGTCCGCACGGCGCGCCGCGAGACGAAGATCGCCGTACGCTCCGCGGCGACCGCCCGCCGCATGCCCGGCTGACCAGGCACTCTGTACGGCCTACCACCCCCCGCAAGGCCACCAATCACCTGAACCGTCCGAGACCCGTTAACGCGGTGGAAATGTCAAAAACACGTGTGGGATCGGACACGGTCGCGTAACGCGGGAGGCAGCAACGTGAGGCGCCGTTCTAGGCTCCGTTCTGGACCTGGACGGGTACGACGACCTTGGTACGGGGGTGGCCACGCCATGCCGACGACAGTCGGTAGACGGACCAACCGCCTCGCCCCGACCTCCCGCGTCGACCGCCGGATCGTGGTGCGTCTCGGCGTCGTCGCCGCCGTGTCGTACGCCGCGTGGCTCGCCATCGGCGCCTTCGGACGGCCGTACAACTTCTTCGACATGAAGATCTACCACGGCGCGGTGCTGTGGTGGGCCGGCGGCAACGAGCTGTACGACTTCGTCGCGCCCTCGACCACGCTGGGCTTCACCTACCCCCCGTTCGCCGCCCTGGTCATGCTGCCGATGTCGTGGCTGCCGGTCGACGGCGCCGGTTTCGTCAACGCGCTCGCCAGCATCGGCGCGCTCGCCGTCGTCCTCGCGGCGCTGCTACGCCCCATCGTGGACCGGCTCGGCTGGCCGCTCTGGTTCACCGTCGGCATCGCCACCCCGCTCGCAGTCGCCATCGAGCCGTCCCGGGAGACGCTCGGCTACGGGCAGGTCAACCTGCTGCTGTTCGCGCTGATCATGGCGGACATGGTGGGCCTGCGCTGGCGGGCCAAGCGGGGCACCCACTACGAGACGGCCGATTCGCCGCTGGCCCGGTTCGTCTACAGCGGCGCCTGGGCCGGTGTGGGCATCGGGCTCGCCACAGCGGTCAAGCTCACCCCGGCGCTGTTCGTGGCCTATCTGATGCTCACCCGGCAGTGGCGGGCCGCGCTCACCGCTGTCGGCACCGCCATCGGCGTGACCATCGCTACGTTCGGTGTGCTCGGTGAGGAGTCCCGCGCGTACTTCGCCGACGTGCTCTGGCAGACCGAGCGGGTCGGCGCGGCGGACATGACCGCCAACCAGTCCCTCGCCGGTCTGCTGGCGCGCCTCTACGACTCGATCGAGACGCCCGGCCTGCTCTGGCTGGCGTTCTCGGTGCTCATCCTGGCGCTGGGCCTGTCCCGGGCGATGAGCGCCCGCGCCGACGGCGACGAGCTGACCGCGTTCACGCTGGTCGGGCTCACCGCCAACGTGATCAGCCCGATCTCCTGGTCGCACCACCTGATCTGGGTCATCCCGGCGATCATCGTGCTGGCCGACGCCGCGGTACGCCGCCGCGAAGCCAGCCGCGGCCTGCCCCCGCGCGGCACTGGCGGTCCCTCGGCCAACGGTGTGCCGGCACTGCGCCCGCCGATCTGGTACCCGACGCTGACCGGGCTCCGCCACGGCGTCGGCGCGCTCGGGCTCTACCTGCTGTTCCTGATCTCACCGATCTGGCCGTACGAGCACCAGCTCCCCGAGGTGTCCCACTACCAGGACGGCCTGTTCGGCGCGCTGATGGAGAACTCCCTGGCCATCGCGCTGATCGTGCTCGTCGCGGCGCTGCCGTGGCGTCCCGGCGCCGAGCCGGCGTTCTACCACGAGCGGCTGGGCCGCACCGCCGCGCTCGCCGCCCGGCGCTGAGCCCTCAGGGGCAGTTCACCCATTCCTCGCTGCCGTCGTCGAAGACCTGCCGCTTCCAGATCGGCAGCCGCGCCTTCACCTCGTCGACCAGCCGGGCGCAGGCGGCGAACGCGGCCGCTCGGTGCGCCGTGCTGACCGCCGCCACCAGTGCCACGTCACCGATCTCCAGCGGGCCGATCCGGTGCGACACCGCCACCGCGTACACCTGCGGGTCGGCCGCCACCTCGGCCGCCACCTCGCGCAGCACCGCCTCGGCGGTGGGGTGGCCCTCGTACTCCAGCCGGGTGACCGCCCGCCCGTGGTCGTGGTCGCGGACCACGCCCTGGAAGGACACCACCGCGCCGGCACGGCGGTCGGCGACCGCCGCCTCGTGCGCGGCCAGGTCGAGCGGCCGGTCGGTCACCGCGCCGAGCACCACGCCTGCTTCCACTGTCACGACGTCTCCCGTCGGCTCGTTCGTCGCGCTCACCCGAATCGCTCCCCGGGGGTCAGTGGCAGCGGCACCAGCGGCACCCGGTCGCCGGCCGCGCCGCTGGTGCCGGGCCGGATCATCGCGAACCCGTCCGCGCCGGCCAGCCCACGCAGCATCGCCGAGCCGACGTGCCGCACCGGGTACGCGGTGCCGGCGACGCGGTCCCAGCGGGCCAGCGCCAGATGGGTGTAGTCGCCGCGCCCGGGAATCGGCTCGGCCAGTGTCACGTGCGGCAGTACCGGCATCTGCCGGCCGGTGAGACCGGCGAGCAGGGGCGCGACGAGCGACACGAGCGCCACCACGGCCGACTGCGGGTTGCCGGGCAGACCGGCCACGAACCGCACCCGCCCGTCGCCGTCCACCAGCCGGGCGAGCAGCATCGGGAAACCCGGGCGCACCGCCACGGTGTTCACCACGTAGTCGGCGCCGAGCGCCTCCAGCGTCGGGTGCAGATGGTCGACCGGACCGTGCATGGTGCCGCCGGTGGTGCAGACCAGGTCGGCGTTGGCGAGCGCGCCCCGCAGCGCCGCCACGTGCGCGGGCAGCGTGTCGGCGACCGGGCCGACCACGTCGGCCGCGCGCACCTGGCAGCCGTAGCGGCGCAGCCAGGCCGGCACCGACGGACCGAGCGCGTCACGGACCCGCCCGGCGCCGGGCGGACCGGAGGTGAGCAGTTCGTCGCCGAAGACCAGGAGCGCGGCCCGGGGTGGGCGGCGGACCCGCAGCGTGTCGTGCCCGCAGGAGGCGGCCAGGCCGATCACCGCCGGGTCCACGGGCGTGCCGGCGGGCAGCAGTACCTCCCCGAGGTGCGCCTCCTCGCCCGGCTCCCGCCACTCCGGCGCCGGGCGGGGCGTGCCGGACACCAGGCCGTCCGCGGTACGCGTCGACTCCTCGATCCGCAGGATCGCCGTCGTGCCCTCGGGAACCATCGCGCCGGTGGCGATCTCCACCGTGCTGCCGTCGGCCTCCAGCGGAGGCGTGGTCTGCCCGGCGAGCACCCGCCCGACCACCCGCCACGGCCCCGCGCCGCGCACCGCCCAGCCGTCCACGCTGGAGGTGGGGAACGCCGGCAGGTCGGTGCGCGTGGTCAGCGGCTCGGCCAGGGTGTGCCCGTCGGCCTCGGCCAGCGGACGGGCGACCGCGGGGAGCGCGGCGGACAGGCCCACCGCGTACACCCGGGAGCGGGCCTCCTCCCACCCGGCCGGTGGTGGCGTGCCGGCCTCGGCCGCGGCGGCTTCGGTTTCCGTGCTCATCCGGCGAGCCTAACGCCGGGGCACGTGCCGCGCGGGTTCAGTGGTCGCCGCCGCGAAGCTGGTCGACGGCGTGCCGCAGGATCGGGCCGAGCACCGCCAGACCGTCCCGGGCGCCACCGCGTGAGCCGGGCAGGTTGACCACGAGCATCCGGCCGGTCACCCCGGCCAGCCCGCGGGACAACGCAGCCGTCGGCACGGTGTCGCGGCTGTGCGCGCGAATCGCCTCGGCGATGCCGGGGATCTCGTAGTCGAGCAGCGCGCGCGTCACGTCGGGCGTGCGGTCGGTCGGGGTGATGCCGGTGCCACCGCTGGTCAGCACCACGTCGACGCCGTCTGCGCGGGCGGCACGCAGGGCGTCGCCGACCGGTTCGCCGTCGGGCACCACCACCGGAGCGTCGACCTCGCAGCCCAGCTCGCGCAGCCCGGTCACGAGCAGCGGACCGCTGGTGTCCTCGTACACCCCGGCGGCAGCCCGGTTGGACGCCACGATCACCCGGGCCCGGATCACGGCCGGTCCTCCGGCCGGACCCACTCGCCGGTCTTGCCGCCCTCCTTGCGGAGCACCCGGACGGCGTCCACCGACGCGGCCGGGTCGACCGCCTTCACCATGTCGACCAGGGCGAGCCCGGCGACCGCCACGGCGGTCAGCGCCTCCATCTCCACGCCCGTTCGGTCGGCGGTCTTCGCGGTGGCGGTGATCTCCACCGTGTCGGCGGTGAGGTCGAGGTCGACTGTGACGCCGTGCAACGCGATCGGGTGGCAGAGCGGGATCAGGTCGGGCGTGCGCTTGGCGCCCATGATGCCGGCGAGCCGGCCGACGGCGAGCGCGTCGCCCTTGGGCAGGCCGTCGCGGCGCAGCAACTCCACCACCTCGGCGGTGGTGCGGAGGCGGCCGGCGGCGACCGCGAGCCGGCCCGAGACCGGCTTGGCGGAGACGTCGACCATCCGGGCCGCACCGGCCGGGTCGACGTGGGTGAGCTGCGCGGGTTCGGTCACGGCCCGACCCTATCCGCCGGGTACGACGACGCGGGTGCTCCGGCCTGCCCGGGTGCCGCGGCCTGCGGCGGGGAGGAGCGTCGTGTCGGGTGCTGGTGCACGACGCCCCTCCCTCACCTGCCCACCGCCGATTCGCTGGGGGGAACTGACGGTGGGGGCCTCGTTCGGCCGGGTCCGCTCTGGCGCTGAACCCTCCCCGTGGCCGATGCCGGGGACGCTAACGAACGCCGCGATAAGAAATCGATAAGCCGGTTCAGGTCGGCGTCTCGACGAGCTGCCGGCGCAGGTCGTGGCGCTCGGGCGCACCCATCCGCTCGAAGATCGCCAACGCGCGCTGCCGGTACCGTCGCGCCTGCGCCGGCTCCTTCTCCGCAAGATGTCCGGCCAGGCCGTCCAGGGCGCGGGCCTGCTCGTACGGATGGCCGATCCGGGTGGCGATGGCGAGTGCCTCCTCGAAGACGGCCACCGCTTCGTCGGCTCGCCCCGTGGCTCCCAGGGTGACGGCCAGCTCGTTGCGTGCCTGGGCCTGGACGTGCCGCTCGCCGAATGCGGCGGCGGCCTCGATGGCGGCCTCGTGGTGCCGCAGCGCGTCGTCGTAGCGGCCGAGTTGCCGGTAGGTGCCGGCGAGGTCGCTGAGCGTCTCGGCACGGCCGAAGCCGTTGCCGGTGCGATCCCGGAGCGCGAGCGAGGCTCGGAGCAGGCGCTCCGCCGCCGCGTTCTGTCCCAGGCGGCATCTGAGGCCACCGAGATGCCCCAGTGCGTTCGACATGTGGAACGGATCCTGCTTGATCCGGGCGGCGAAGAGGTGCAGCCGATGAACCGCCGTCGACTCGTCGTAACGACCGAGGTAGCGCAGTGTCAGGCCGAGGTTCGGCAGGACCGGTAGGGTGTCCAGCGCACAGCTGCGCAGCGTCATGCGGTTGGCTTCGAGCGACTGGTGGAGCCGCCCGGTCAGCCAGTGCACGGCGCCGAGGTTGAACCGTGCCCGCTGGGCGCCCGATTCGTCACCGAGCCCGGTGAGGATCGACACGACCTCGTGCAGGTGTGCCGAGGCGTCCTGGTAGGCGCCGGTGCGTACGCACGCCGAGGCGAGATAGTTGTGCATGAGGGCCACGGCGTGCCGGTCCCCGCACCGCTGGGCGGCGGCGAGACCCACCGCGTGCGTGGCCGATATGTCGTCGAAGTAACCGCGTATGTAGAAGAACCGCCAACCGGCGCGAGCCAGACGCCACGCCATCGGTTCATGGCCCTGGTCAGCCGCCTGACGGACGAAGGCGTCCAGGTTCGACCGCTGTTCCTCCAGCCAGTCCAGGTCGCGGTCGACGCGTCCGGCGAGCAGATCCGGTCGAAGCGGTTCTCCGAGCCGCAGGTGCTGCGCGAGCACCCGGCCGTCCTCAATCGACGCGGACGCCCGCACCACCGAGTGCAACACGTGATCCAGCAGGTTCCGGATCGCCGGTCGCCCGGTCGTCGGCTCGTCCTCCTGCCGGGCCAGTTCGGCGGCGTAACGCCTCATCAGGTCGTGCAGGCGGTACCGGCCGGCCGAGGTCTCCTGCACGAGGTGGCGGTCCACCAGTTCGTCGAGGACGTCCGCCGCGTCCCGCAGGGGCAGGTCGGTGAGGGCGGCGACCATGGCGGTGTCGAGGTGGTTCCCGGCCGCCAGCCCGAAGGATCGGAAGGCTTTCCGGCACGCCTCGTCGAGCGGCTCGTACGACTCGGCGAACGCCTCCACCACGCTTCGCGCCTCGGCGCGGAGACCGGGGAGGAAGATCGACCTGTGGCTCAACCTGTCGACGAGGTCGGCGATCCGCCAGTCGGGCCGATGTGCCAGCCGGGTGCCGGCCAGTCCGACAGCGAGAGGGAGGCAGCCGCAGATGGCGACCAGTTGTCGCGCGGCCTCCGGCTCGGCCGCCACCCGGCCGCTCCCGATGAGGGTGGCGAGCAGTTCGAGCGCCTCGGCCTCGGCGAGGACGGCGAGGGACACCGGCGGTCGTTCGGTGAGTGCCAGCAGGCGCCGCCGGCTGGTGACGAGGACGACGGCCGATCCGGAGACGGGTAGCAGCGGCTCGACCTGCCGGCTGTCGGCGGCGTTGTCGAGCACCACCAGCACCGAACGCGCGGCCAGTTCGCGCCGCCACATCTCCTGCCGGCCGGGCAGTTCCAGCGGTATCCGGCCGGCCGGCACACCCAGTTGGTGAAGCAGCGTGTCCAGGGCCACCGTGGGCCGCATCCGTGTTCGCGTGCTGTGTCCCCGCAGGTCGACGAAAAGTTGCCCGTCGGGGAAGCGCTCGGCCGACCGGGAGGCCACATGCAGGGCGAGGGTCGTCTTGCCGCAGCCCGCCATGCCGTCGATCACCCGGATCGTCGGACCCTGCCCGGATGCCTCCCGCACTTCGCACAACAATCGATCGACCATTTCCTCCCGGCCGACGAAATCCATCACCGTCCGCGGCAACCAATTGCGCTTATGAGCACCACTCCGGATCGTCTCCACCTCGCGCGCCGATTCCGGAATCCGGCGTCGCGCCCGGGTGGCCGCCACACGAAGTCGTTCCATCTCCGCGCTGGGTGGCACCCCGAGCTGATCGGACAACGCCTCGCGAGTGGCGCGGTAGACGGCCAGGGCGCCCCCTGCGTCGCCGGTCTGGATGAGCGCGCGCATCAGGAGACACTGCGCCCGCTCGCGCAGCGGCTGATGCGAGACGTGGTCACGCAGTAACGACACCGCTGATTCGGGGCGCCCGAGGTTGAGATATGCCTCTGTCAACAGTTCCAGCGCCGCCTGCCGTTCCTGACTCACGGCCTCGCGCTGAACGGTGAGTGCCGGCCCCAGCGCCAACCCTGCGAGCAGTGGGGCCGCCGCGCCGACCACCTCGACGAGCACCGGGACGGCCTGCGCCGACCGCCCCTCCCGCATCAACTCCCGGGCGCGGCGCGAGCGCACGTTCAGTCGATGCAGATCGATCAGCTTCTCGTCGATGAGAAGTCGATAGCCGCCCGGTTCACGGACGATCCTCGCTTCGTCGTCCGCACCCGAGCCGAGACTCCGCCGCAGATTGGCGGCGTAGGTCCGGACGTTTGCGATCGCCGACCGTGGTGGAGCGTCCGGCCACAGCTCGTCCACCAGGTCATGAACCGTGACCAGCCGGTTGGCCCGCGCGACGAGTAGCGCGAACACCAACTGCTGCTTGGGCGTTCCAAGCGGAAGATCCACGGCGCCGAGTCGCGCCGCCAAGCCCCCGAGAACCCGGATTTCCATGCTGCTGTTCCAGCCTCAGTGGGCACCCGCCCACCACGAAGCGACAGCGTAATCGATTCGTCACAGAGGCGTCGCCCCGGGCTCAGGCGCTGGTCGCCGCCGTCGTCCGACACGTCTGCCGAAGTCACCCGAAGCACGGTTGTAATGTTTCGCCGCCGCAGCGACGCTACACACGGACCGAGTGGTATCGCGCTATTCGATGCGCTCAGCGACGGCCCGGGTACCTAAAGGAGACAGTCGGCTTCGCTCCGCAAGCAGGCCATGGACAGAACGTCATTTAACCCGCAATAGTTACTTATATTGCGCATACCGACATTAATTCTTTCAGACCAACTCGAATATCCCCTAATCTGCCTTCAGTCAGCAAGGCGCGGATACGCGCAAAGAAGGCACAGGGCGCCGGCGGCAATGAGCGGCAGCGGATCGAAGTAACGACTTCAGTCCGTGACCATTCCGCCCCGAAGCGATATCCGAGGAGGGCAGCACAATGCGCAGCACCGAATGGGGATGAGTTTCCCGGACCCGGGTGAAGCGGTAGGCTGCCGCTCATCGCATACCGACGGTGAGCGGCGGGTGACTCGGGTTGAGCCGAACCACGGAAAGCCGAACGGCTGTCGACCCACACCTGCGCGGGATCGTCTACACGTTGGTCGCGGGGGCGACGATCGTCGCCCTCACCGCGATCTACTCCGCCCGTACACAACACCCTGACTCCGTACGTGACTTCGTCACCGTCACAGCTCTCGTCGTGACGGTGACCCTGGCCACCGTCATCAAGACCCGTCTGCGGATCCGCTCCACCACCTTTTACTTCGCCTGGGTCGAGACCGCGATCGTCATCGGCCTCGCCGTCGCTCCGCCCTCGTGGGTCGTCCTGGCCACCGGGATCGGCGTGGCGTGCGGATCAGTCACCCGCCTGGCCCCCATCAAGGTGGCATTCGCCATCGCGAAGCACACACTGGTGGCCGGCGGAGCCACTGTCGCCACCCTGCTGCTGGGAAGCGCCTGGCCGCCTCGGGAGCCACTCGGCATCGTCGTCCTGCTGGGGTTCGTCTACCTGGTGGCTGCGGTCCTCGATGACGTCCTCGCGATCCCGGTCATCGCGCTCGCCTCCCGCACACCGATCCTCCAGCAGTTCCGCGACGACCTCGACCTGCGGATCGCCGGTTTCGGCCTGCGTTTCCTGGTGGCCGCCAGCACCGTGCTCATCCTGCGGGTCGACCCCCGCCTGCTGCTCGCCGTACCGGCGCTGGTGCTCAGCCTGCACCTGGCCTACTCCAGCCGCATCCGCACCCGCACCGAGCAGCAGGCATGGCAGCGCCTGGCCCGCGCCACCGACGCCCTCAACGTGGTCGACCTCGACCAGGTGCTCACCACAGCGGTCACCGAGGCCAGCGAACTCTTCTCCGCCGACGAGGTCGAGATCGAGCTACGCGACGGCGAACGCACCGTCCGGGGCAACGGCACGGACATCGCGTACGACGGAACAGCCCCCCGGCCCAGCGCCGTCGACGGTCAGGTCATGCCGGTCCCGCTGGAGGGCCACGACCGCACCGACGACGTAGGCGTGCTGCGGCTGCGGTTCGCCGGCCCGGTCGAACTCTCCGAACGCGAGCAGTACACCCTGCGTACCTTCGCCTCCGCCCTCTGCACCGCGGTCCGCAACGCCCAGGCGTACGCCGAACTCGCCCGCATCGCCGAGGACCACGCCTACGCCGCCACCCACGACGCCCTCACCAGCCTGTCCAACCGGCGGCACCTGCTCGACGAGGGCAGCGCCCAGCTCACCAGCCGGCACGCCGACGGCGTCACCGCCCTGGTGCTGATCGACCTCAACCACTTCAAGGAAGTCAACGACACCCTCGGGCACGGCGCCGGCGACCAGGTGCTGATCCAGGTCGCCGAACGCCTCCGCGGCGCGGCCCGCCCCGACGACCTGGTCGCCCGGCTCGGCGGCGACGAGTTCGCCGTACTCCTGCGCGGCCTGCCCGCGCCGGCCGTCGCCGCCCACCGCGCCGAGGCCCTGCTCGCGGCGCTGCACGACCCGCTCGACCTCGACGGCATGCGGATCAGCGTGGAGGCCAGCGGCGGCATCGCCGTCGCCCCCGCCACCGGCGGCATGGCCGAACTGCTGCGCCGCGCCGACGTGGCCATGTACCAGGCCAAACGCGCCGGCCAACGGGTCGCCACCTACGCACCGGCCCGCGACACCGCCGACCTGAGCCGGCTCACCCTCGGCGGCGAACTGCCCCGCGCCGTCGCCGACCACGAGTTCACCGTCAACTTCCAGCCCATCGTCGACCTGGGCAGCGGCGAGGTGATCGGCGCGGAGGCACTCGCCCGCTGGCACCACCCCACCCACGGGCTCATCGACCCGCTGCGCTTCCTCGAAGCGGTGGAACGCTCCGGGCTGCTCCCCGCGTTCGCCGAGGCGATCCTCGACCAGGCCCTCATCGCCGCCGGCTCCTGGCGCGACGCCGGCTTCGACCTGCCCGTCTCGGTGAACGTGTCCCCGCGCAGCCTGCTCGACGCCCGCTTCCCCGGCGCCGTGCTGGCCCGGCTACGCGCCCACGACCTCCCGCCGGACCGGCTCGTGCTGGAACTGACCGAGACGCTCACGCTCAGCCAGCTCGACGTCGTCGACCGCGTCCTCAGCCGGCTGCGTGACTCCGGCGTCCGGCTCGCGCTCGACGACTTCGGCACCGGATACTCGTCGCTCTCCCTGCTCTCCCGCATCCCCGTACACGAATTGAAGATCGACCGCAGTTTCGTCGGCGCCATGGAGACCGCGCCCGAAGCCGCCGCCGTGATCCGCTCCACCCTCGACCTCGGCCGCAGCCTCGACCTCACCGTGGTCGCCGAGGGCGTGGAGAGCGAACCGCAACGCCGCGCGCTCTGGGAACTCGGCTGCGCCGCCGGGCAGGGCCACCTGTTCGCCCGGCCACTGCCCGCAGCCGCGCTCCTCGCCGCCCTCCAGCGCGGCCACGGCGGCCGGACCGGCGCGCTCGCACCCGCGCTGCACGACGCCGGCGCCGTCATCCGCCTCCCCGGCCGCCGCACCGGCCGCACCCGCCCGTCATCCCCCGCCGCCACCGACGCCCGGCAACCCTGACCCGGCCGGGCCACCCCGCCGGTCTGCCACACTGGCCCGCGTGACCGCCCAAGCCGACCCGGCAACCCCCGTCTCCCGCCGCTGGTCGGCACTCGACACCGCCGCCGGCGGCCTCGCCCTCGACCTGGGCCTCTACGCCGCCGCCACCGTCTTCGCCGCGATCACCGCCGCCACCTCCACCCTCCCGCCGCACCGCGCCTGGGGCGCCGTCGCCACCATCGGGTACGCGCTCGCCACGCTCGCCGCGACCACCCAGCTGCTCGCCCGCCGCCGCGACCCCGGCACCCCCCTGGCCGGCCTGCCCGCACGCTGGACCGTCGCCGGTCTCACCTGGGCCGCCACCGCGCTGCTGCCGATCGTCACGCAGAGCGTCGAACGCGCCGGCGGACGCACCGACCGGGCCCAGGAGGAGGTGATCGTCGTCGAACACGCCGGAGCCCGCCTCGCCGAGCACGGCACCCCCTACCTCGGACCCGACGCCATCGCCGCCCTGCCCCCCGGCGAGCAACTCCTCGGCTACACCCCCTACCAGCCCGGTATGGCGCTGTTCGGGCTGCCCCGTGCCGCCGTCGACGCCTGGTGGACCGACTCCCGCGTCTGGTTCGCCGTGGTCACCGCGCTCACCCTCGTCGCCCTCGTCGCCACGCTGCGCGCAAGTGGCGGCCCGGGCGCACCCCGCCGCGACGCCGCCGTCCTGCGCGCCGTCCAGGCCGCCACAGTCCTGCCCGTCTGCGCGCTCACCCTCGCCACCGGCGGCGACGACCTCCCCGTACTCGCGCTCTGCCTGCTCGCCCTCGCGCTCGCCGCCGCCGGCCGACCCGGCCGGGCCGGCCTCGCGGTCGGCGCCGCCGGTGCCCTGAAGCTCTTCGCCTGGCCGGTCGCCGTCGTGCTGATCTGCTGGGCCGCCACCCGCCGGTCCGCGACCCGCACCGCCCTCGGCGCCATCGGCCTACCCGTCCTCGCCCTGATCCCGGTACTCCTCGTCGACCGCGACGCCCTCGTCGAGAACGTGCTGCGCTTCCCGCTCGGCCACGGCCTCGTCACCAGCCCCGCCCAGTCGCCGTTCCCCGGGCACCTCATCGCCGAGACACTCCCGGCCGGCCGCGCCGTCGCCGCCGCGCTGCTCGTCGCCGCCGGAGGAGCCATCGCCGTCCGGCTGCTGCGCCGTCCGCCCCGCACCGCCGCCGCCACGGCCATCATCTGCGGGTACGGACTGCTCGCCGCGATCCTGCTGATGCCCTCCACCCGCTTCGGGTACCTGCTCTACCCGGCAGCCCTGCTCGTCCTCGCCCCCGCGCTGGCGCTCACCCGACCGGACGACAGGGCGG
Source organism: Micromonospora sp. CNZ297 (assembly GCF_007827625.1). Taxonomy (NCBI): domain Bacteria; kingdom Bacillati; phylum Actinomycetota; class Actinomycetes; order Micromonosporales; family Micromonosporaceae; genus Micromonospora; species Micromonospora sp. CNZ297. Next base: position 156,043 of record NZ_VISU01000007.1, read on the forward strand.
CATTCCCGGCAACCGCCCCGCGCCATCCGGCCGGAAGGCGTACACCTGAGGGATGACCACCTACCGCGACCGGGCCGAGGCGGGACGCGAACTCGCCGAACGACTCACCGACCTCGCCGGCCGGCCCGGCGTCATCGTGCTCGGCCTGGTACGCGGCGGTGTACCCGTCGCCCGGGTGGTCGCCGACCGGCTCGGCGCACCACTGGACGTCCTCGTCGTCCGCAAGCTCGGCGTGCCCTGGGCACCCGAGGTCGCGTACGGCGCGCTCGGCCCCGGCGGCGTGCAGGTCCTCAACGAGATGGTCGCCGGCCGGATCAGCGAGAACGACAGGGCCCAGGTCCGCCGCCGCGAACAGGCCGAACTGGAACGCCGCGAACAGCGCTACCGCGGCGGCCGCCCACCGCTCGACCTCACCGGGCGCACCGCCGTCATCGTGGACGACGGCCTCGCCACCGGCGCCACCGCCCGCGCCGCCGTCCAGGTCGCCCGCCACCTCGGCGCCGTCCGCGTCCTGGTCGCCGTCCCGGTCGGATCCGAGCAGGCGTACGACATGCTCGCCGCCGACGCCGACACGGTCGTGAGCTGCCAACTCCCGCCCGACTTCGCCGCCGTCGGGGCGTACTACGAGGACTTCCACGAGGTCTCCGACGACGAGGTCACGCAGGCGCTGACCGCCACTGCGTGAAAACACCCGGTACCGTCGTTGTCATGCAGATGACCTGTCCCAAGTGCCGCGGAGAAATGCGCCAGTACGAGCGCAGCGGAGTAGTCATCGACCAGTGCGGCGAATGCCGGGGCATCTTCCTCGACCGCGGCGAGCTGGAAAAGCTGTTCGATGCCGAGGCCAACTGGAACCGGCAGCACGGCGGCGCCCCGCAGCAGCCCGCGCCGTCCGGTGCCGGCTACCCGCCACCTCCGCCGCCCCCGCCCGCCGCCGCGCCGCACCAGCCCGGCTACGGCGCCGTCCCCCCGCCCCCTCCGCCGCCGCCCGGCCACGGCTACGCGCAGCCCGCGTACGGCCACGGTCAGCAGCACCACGGCTACCACGGCCACTACCGGCGCAAGAAGAAGCACGGCTTCCTCGGCGAACTGTTCGACTGACCGCCGGCAACGCGCACGCCGGGCCGATGCACCGCATCGACCCGGCGCGCTCGTCGGCGTGCCGCGCCTACCGCACCGTGGCAGGCTGCTCGGCATGAGCCCGATCCGGCAGCACGAGGCGCTGGCCCAGGCGTACGACGGCATCACCGCCGTCGTCACCCCGCTCGACGACGCCGGCCTGCAACGGCCCACCCGGTGCCGCGGCTGGGTCGTCGCCGACCTGCTCTTCCACGTGCTCTGCGACGCCCAGCGCGCACTCGTCGCCCTGGCCAGCCCCGCACCCGGACCGGCCGACGTGGACGACGTCAGCTACTGGCGCGCGTTCACCCCCGGCGACGACGACGTGAGCGCCGGGCACGCCTGGTGGGCACGCCGCTCCGCCGCCGCCTTCGACAGGCCCACAGGCGTGGTCCGCCTCTGGGCCGACACCGCGCCCGCCGCCGTCCGCGCGGCCACCGCGGCCGACCCCGACGGGTACGTGACGACACAGGGGCACGTGCTGCGCGTACCCCATCTGCTCGCCACCCTGACCACCGAGGCGGTCATCCATCACCTGGACCTGGTGGTGGACCTGCCGGACGCGCCGCGGCCGGCGGCGGACCCGACGCGGGTAGCGGTGACCACGATGGACGGCCTGCTCAGCGACGACGCGGTCCGGCCGGCCGGCTGGGACGACCACGACTACCTGCTGAAGGCCGCCGGGCGGGTGCCGCTCACCGACCGGGACCGGCTGGAACTGGGCGAGGCCGCCGGCTGGTTCCCGCTGCTCGGCTGACGTCGCTCAGACGATGGCCATGTCGACGAAGCGCGACAGGTGCAGCTGGGCCGCTACAGTGACCGTGTCGGTAGGACCATTTCTGTGCTTTGCAACAATAAAGTCCGCTTCGCCCGCTCGCGGCGACTCCTTGTCGTAGTAGTCGTCGCGGTGCAGAAGAATGACAACGTCCGCATCCTGCTCGATCGAGTTGTGCGCGGCGATCCCGTTGGCGATGAAGTTGTGCGTGCCGAGCACCGTGGCGTCGTAAACGTCCTTCTCGCCGACTGACTCGATCGAGACGATCTCGTCCCAGAAGATGTCGTTCGTGGCGTGCAGGTCGAGATCCGCAGAGTCCAGCACCGCGGCCACCTTGGCGAGACGGCACCGGCTGGGTGCACGCTTCCACATCGCGCTGCCGGAGAACTGGGTTCCGACCGCCGCCGCGAACTCCCGGTGGCTCATTTTGCGCTCCGCCAGGACCTCCCGAACCCGTGACCACACCTCCCTGGGAACGGTGTCCACGTTCGGGTTACTGATGACGGATTCGAGAATCACCAGCAGCGCCGCGCAGCTGTTGGCGCGCTCACCGTGCACACCGATTTCCCGAAGGAAGCGGAGCTGGTCGTCTCGGCCGGAGATGTCCAGGGTGTACTGCGGCCGGTGTCGGGCGACCGGTACCTGCCGCAGTCGAGCCGAGATTCCGTAGCGAAGCAGCAGGCGTGAGATGTCCTCCAGCATGCGCCGCGACGTGGAGGAGAAGTAGACCCGTCCGCCTCGGCCGGACTTGTTGACGGTCACGGACCCGTCGGTGGCCCAGAGGTGCCGAAGGAAGAGGGTGATCTGCTCCTTGGGCAGACCGAACACCGCTTGAGGTACGAACTTCTCGTGGGACCGCAGCCCGAACAGCCCCAACCCGTCCAGCCACTCGGCGATCGGATTCCGCCGCCCGCGAGCGAGCCGGAATGGTGCCGGTAGCCGGAGCGTGGTCACTCGGGCAGCCGGGTAGTCGTCTCGCACAGCCGTGATCCCGAAGTGCGTCGCGGCCTCAGTCACGGCCGCCAGGTTGGCCTCGTCACAACTGGCGTAGCGGATCGGCTGCCGGCGGACGAACGAGCCGTCCCCGAGGAGGTGTGCCAGCATGACCACCGCCGACTCGGCCCACGGCTGGATGTTCAGCGGCGGCGGAATGTGCCGAGGCGCGGCGAGCCGCGTTCCAACCGTGAGTTCCTCCAGTGGCACCCACCCGCCGAACGTGAGGAAAGGATGGTTGGCAGTCGCCTCCACCTGTTTCCCGGAGGCGAGGGTCATCCGGAACACCTCCCGCGTCCCACTGGGGAATGCGTGCGTGAGCGTCCGGGGGGTGTAGCGGAGACCTTCATCGAGGGCCCAGACCGGAATGTCCCTGACGTTCCCAGCAAGAAGCGCCCCGAGGGTGATCTCCGAGTTGTCGTCGGCCCTGATAAGTCTCGTATCCGCGGTCAGGCAGCCCGATTCACGCAGGTCGGAAAGCTGGGGTCGCTTGTCGGTGCGCTGCTCGGGGCCACGGTTCAGCTGACTCACCGCGATCACCGGGCATTCGACCTCCTTGGCCAGCAGCTTCAGGCCACGGGACAGGTCCGCGACCTCCTGCTGCCGGCTCTCGGTGCGCTTCGGCGAGGTCATCAGCTGGAGATAGTCGACGACGATCAGCTTCAGGTCGTGCTTCTGCTTGAGCCGTCGCGCCTTCGCCCGGATCTCCATGAGGTTCATGCTCGGCGTGTCGTCGACGAAGAGCGGCGCCTCGCTGATCTCACCCATGCAGCGGGCCAGCTTGGTCCAGTCGTCGTCGGAGAGCTGGCCACTGCGCAGGACGTGCAGGGGCACGCGCGCCTCGGCCGAGAGGAGTCGCATGACGATCTCGACCTTGCTCATTTCCAGCGAGAAGATCGCCGACGCCTGGTTGGCGCGGATAGCTGCATTTCGGGCGAAGTCCATACTTGCCGTGCTGTTGTGCGTCGGGATCATCGAGCGGCCCGCCAGATACAGATGGTCGGGATTGTCGACGGTCACACAGCGCACCGGAACGCTCGGCACCGGACGGACGTCCACGATGAACCGCGAGTGGGAGCGGACGTCCGAGGACGTCCGGCGCCGGGCCGCATGGGCGGTCCGCTTCCGGTCCAGCCGGAAGACCGTGTCCGGGGTGGAGAAGTTCAGCGTGTACTCGATCGACGATTCCTCGGTACGGCCGCGCACCTTGCGCTCGGTCATGGTGCACCGATAGCCCAGGCTGACGACGAGTTCCCGTACGCCGTCGATCAAGCGCCGCGAGGTGGACGTGTACTGCAGGTTCCCGGTCGGCGCCACCGTGCCGTCGGTGTCCATGAGACCGGCGAGCAACGCCCGGCGCTGGGTTTCGGAGGCGCGTAGATAGTCGTCCGGAATGTGCTTGTCGTAGGCCACACCGACCCGGCGGAGCAGGGCCAGGAAGGAGCCGTTCCGCTCGTGGCACTCGGCGCAGCGGCGGGTTGCGGGGTTCTCCCGCAGGGCACGGGTGGAGCCGCCGCAGTCGACGCAGGTGCGGTCCGCCGTCCTGCCCGGCGTGGGCAGATGCACGCTGTAGACCATGGGCCCACTCGGGCGCACCAGGAAGCCGTCCTGGGCCACGAGGTCGAGCATCTCCGCGTCCGCGGTGGTGAAGCGGCTGGCCCCGGTGTGCCCGTCGCCGAGCCACACCCCGAGGGTGTACGGCGGGACGGTCAGGTCGCGTTCTGGAAGTCGGAGCGGCGCGCAGTTCCGCACGGCGTGGTTGAGACGGCGGTCGGCCGTCTCGGTACGTAGCGTGGCCGCGATCTGCGCCGTCGTGACGATCCCGTCATGCTCGGCGCGGCTGCCGGCGTTCACCGGTCGTTCCGCGCGTGCACGGAGGCCGGAGATCAACGCGCCCACCGGGTAGCCCGGAGCCGTCCAGTTGCGTGTCTTGCCGGCCCAGGTCACCGGGCGGGCGACCCGGCCGTTGGAACCCACTGTCTGCGCCACCGTGTGAAGCACGTTGCGGAATTCCGGACCGACCTGTTCCAGGGTTTCGGCGAGAGTGACCAGGCGGTGCGGTTCGGCGGATGCAGCCACCTCGGCCGCCCGTACCTTCGCCAACGCCGGCTCGGCCCAGTGGTGCCGCCGACGTGCCTCCGGCTGGCGTCGGCTGGCCCGGGTGGTGGTCTTCCACAGGTGCTCGGCGTCCGCCACGATGACGCTTCCGTCGGAGAACTCGACCTCGTAGCAGGGGCGGTCGTACATCACGTCGAAGACGTTGGTGATCGTCGTCGGGATGCCGTCCGCGGCGAGGAGCTGCTCGCCGACGCGCACCTCACCCATGGTGGTCCAGCCCTGTGGGGTGGGCAGCGGGGTGTCGAGTGCGAGCGCCTTACCGAGACCAGGCCGGCCGGCCACGATGATGAGCTGGCCGGCGTGCAGGCCGTTCAGCAGGCGGTCGAGGTCGGTGAACCCGGTCGGCACACCGGTCATCACCCCGCCCTGGGCGCCGACCGCCTCGATCTCGTCCAGCGTCGGCTGGAGCATGTCGGCCAGGACGGCGAAGTCCTCGCTGACGCGCTTCTCGGTGATCTCGTACACGGCCTGCTGGGCGAGGTCGACGATGTCGTCGACGTCGCGGCTGCCGCTCGGGCCGGTGCCGTAGCCGAGCTGCACGATCCGGGTGCCGGCCTCGACCAGCCGGCGGAGCACCGCTCGTTCGCCGACGATCCGGGCGTAGTACGCGGCGTTCGCGGCGGTGGGCACGCTGGCGATCAGCGTGTGCAGGTAGGGGGCGCCGCCGATCCGGGCGAGGTCACCGGAGTCGGCGAGCGCGGCCGCCACGGTGATCGGGTCGGCGGGTTCGCCGCGACCGTAGATGTCCAGGATCGCGTCGAAGATGGTGGCGTGGACCGGGCGGTAGAAGTCGTTTGTCTTCAGGATCTCCACGACGTCCGCGATGGCGTCCTTGGACAGCAGCATGCCGCCGAGTACGCACTGCTCGGCGGCGACGTCCTGGGGTGGTGTCTTCTCGAACGCAGATTCGCGCGGCGGCGGCTCGGGCGATGATCCCCCGGTCCGTTCCGCACGCGTCTCGTCGGTGACCGACACGGGTTCCCCCCTCGCTGCGTCGGATCGAGTCCAGCTGTATCGCCGGGGTATGACAACTCTCCGCCGACCCTCCGGTCGATCGGGGGTCATCGCCCGGCGGTCGGTGGACCACGATACGGAACCCGAGGTCAACCGCTCAACAAGGCCGGTGGATGAGCCTCGGGACAACCTGTGGACGCCTGGGGACAGGCATGTGCGCAGGGTGTGCACAGGGGTGTGGAAAAGTGATGGGGAATTCCGGGCTTATCGCCTCTGACCTGGGCTTTTTCTATCCCCACCCTGTGGACGGAAGATTTCCGGCCGAGCTTTGTCGTCGTTCGTCCCGTACTATCGCTGCGAAACGGCGACACCTGGGACAGCGGGTTTACTTTCGGGTTGAGAGAGGTCACGCTCCGGCCGTGAGACACCGGGACTGGGGAAGCGGGGAGGACAGCCCGCGCGAGCGACGGCCGAGCGGTTCCTGGGACGAGCCCGCCGGGCCGCGCCGGGTCGACTCGTACGCGCCGGAGGGCTACCGCACGGCGAGCCGGCGGCGGGCGATCGAGCGCGGCCAGGACGAGCCGGTGGAGACGTACCTTCCCCGTTGGGCGCTGGAGTCCGGGGTGAGTCGCGCGGACGGCGGCGGGCGGCATGCCGCACCCGACGACGACGAGGTGGAGGCGCCGGCCTCAGGTGCCGGTCGGCGGGATCTGCGCGCGATCGGTGCGGGTCCGTTGTCGGACCACACCGCCGAGTGGACGATGGACGCCCCGCAGGAGCGGGGGTACGTGGGCAACCGGCGGGCGGACGAGGACGACGAGCCGGTGTCGGGGGCGGCACCCCGGAGTCGCCCGCGCCGGGCGGCGACGCGCCGGCCGCAGGTGACCTGGTCCGGGCTGCCGGAGTCGGCGGGTACGAGCGAGGGGCCGGCCGGATCGGACGGTGAACGGCCGGCGGGTCGGCGTCGCCGGTCGGCGTCGGGTTCCTCCTGGCCGCCGCCGGCGGGGTCGGACTCCGCATGGTCGCGGCCGGCGGCCTCGGACGGCGCGTGGTCCCGCTCGGGGACGGATGCCGAGTGGCCGGCGGCGGCGTCGGACGCGGGCCGGCCGACGTCGACGGCAGCGGAGTCGGAGCCGGCCTGGGGACGGGCGACGGCGTCCGAGTCGGAGCCGGCCTGGTCGCGGGCGACGCCATCGGAGTCGGCGCGGTCGCGGCCGGCGGCGGATCCGTGGCAGCGCCGCCGGAGCGTCGAGCGTGAGCCGGTGGAGCCGCCCGCCGTCGATCCGTGGGACGCGTCGGGCGTGCACGCCTGGGACCGGCCGGTGCCCGCGAGCCGCTGGGAGCGGGCGGAGAGCCGGTGGGATCGTACGGAGCACACGGGTGAGTGGGACCGGTTCACCGACACCGGTTTCCTGGAGCCGGTGCGGGACACCGACGACCGGTACGCGGAGGCCGATCCGTGGGACCGTTCGGCGCCGCCGGTGCGGGAGGGCTGGGCGTCGCCGGCGCGAGCCGAGGCGTTCTGGTCGGGCACCCGGCTCTCCGGTGACGACCCCCGGTGGATGGAGACACCGTCGACGGCTCCGCGTTCGCCCGCGGTGGCGTACTCGGCGCCGCGGCCGCGTACCGCGCCTCGTCGTCGCCCGGTGGAGCCGGCGGCGTCGACGTTGCGGCGGCGGGTGGAGACGATCGGCGGCGGTTCGTGGGGTCGCCGGCTGGAGGACGACCTGCTGGACCCGGATCCGGGTGGTCCGTTGCGACCGCTGGTCTACACGGCGGCCTGCTATCTGGTTCCGGCGGTGCTGCTCGTGGTCGGCCTGCTGTTCCTGAGCGGGCAGCCTCCGGCGGGGTGCGTCACGGACATCACCGGCGGTGGTTGTGACTCGCCGCGTGCGCACGCGCTGGAGTCGTTGGTGTCGGCGGCGCCGCGGTTCGGGCTGGCGATGGTGAGCAGTCTGGTGGTGGCGGTGCTGCTGCGGCAGGTCGGGACGACGTGGCGGTCGGCGACAGTGGCGCTGGCGGCCGCGGTGGTGGGTGGTGGGCTGTCCACCGTGGTGATCAGCGCGGTGACCGGCAATCCGCTCGGCTGAGCGGCGGGGATGCGGAAAGGCCCGCACCGGCGACCGGTGCGGGCCTTTCGCGTCGTGCTTCGGGTGTCAGCCCTTGACCACGTTCAGGTCGAACTTGGCGGTCACCTCGGGGTGCAGCCGGATGCTGACCGGGTAGGAGCCGAGCGCCTTGATGTGGCCGGGCAGCTCCAGCCGGCGGCGGTCCAGGGTCGGGCCGCCGGCGGCCTTGACGGCGTCGACGATCTCGGCCGGGGTGACCGAGCCGAAGAGCCGCCCGCCGTCGCCGGCGCGGGCCTTCAGGTTGACCTTCAGACCCTCGATCTGGGTCTTGACCTCGGTGGCGTGGCCCAGGTCGCGGATCTCGCGGGCCGAGCGGGCCCGCTTGATGACCGTGACCTGCTTCTCCGCGCCCTTGGTCCAGGCGATCGCGAAGCCCTGCGGCAGCAGGTAGTTACGGCCGAAGCCGTCCTTGACCTCGACGATGTCGCCCGGAGAGCCGAGGCCGGACACCTCCTGAGTGAGGATGATCTTCATGTCCGTGCCTCCTCTCAGCGGGTCGTGGCCGTGTACGGCAGGAGCGCCATCTCGCGGGCGTTCTTGACCGCACGGGCGATCTGCCGCTGCTGCTGCGAGGTCACGCCGGTCACCCGTCGAGCGCGGATCTTGCCGCGGTCGGAGATGAACTTGCGCAGCAGCGCGGTGTCCTTGTAATCGATGTAGGTGATCCCGTCCTTGTCGAGCGGGTTCACCTTCTTCTTCGGCTTGCGAAGGGCCGCAGCCTTAGCCATTGCTCGTGCTCCTGGTTTGCGATCGCGGGCGCTCGGCGCCATCAGAACGGAGGCTCCTCGTCGAAGTTGCCGCCCGAACCACCGCGGGAGGGGGCGGGGGCAGCAGAGGCCCAGGGGTCGTCGAAGTTGCCTCCGCCGCCGCCCTGGCCGCCACCACCACCGAAGCCGCCGCCACCGCCACCGGAGCGGGACATCTTCTGCACCTTCGCCGTGGCGTAGCGCAGCGACGGGCCGATCTCGTCGACCTCCAGCTCGATGACGGTGCGCTTCTCACCCTCGCGGGTCTCGTACGACCGCTGGCGCAGTCGGCCGGACACGATCACGCGAGCGCCGCGCTGCAGCGACTCGGCGACGTTCTCGGCGGCCTGGCGCCAGACCGTGCACGAGAGGAACAGCGGCTCGCCGTCCTTCCACTCGCCGGAGGCCTTGTCCATGAAGCGGGGCGTCGAAGCGACCCGGAACTTGGCGACCGCCGCACCGGAGGGGGTGAATCGCAACTCGGGGTCATCGGTCAGGTTGCCGATGACCGTGATGGTGGTGTCTCCTGCCATGACCATCTCCTCGCGCACTCATCTTTGTGCCGTCAGGCTCTCAGAGCCGTACGACAGCGTGGATGAGGCTTGTGATCCGGACGTGCCGGGTCTAGATGCTCAGCGCATCTCCGGGCGGATGACCTTGGTGCGCAGCACCGACTCGTTGAGTCGGAGCTGACGGTCCAGCTCGCCAACGGCCTCCGGCGTCGCCTGGAGGTCGATGACGGCGTAGATGCCCTCGGCCTTCTTGTTGATCTCGTACGCGAGGCGCCGGCGGCCCCACACGTCGGTCTTCTCCACCGAGCCACCCGCGGTCCGGATCACGTTCAGGTACGTGTCGAGCGACGGGGCGACGGTGCGCTCCTCGAGGCTGGGGTCGAGGATCACCATGACTTCGTAATGACGCAAGACGTGCTCACCTCCTGTGGGCTAAGCGGCCACGGTCCTTCCGTGGCAGGAGGTCGTGCGTCGTTGCCCGCGCCGGTGCCGGGGGAACCCGGCCGGACACACGGACAACCGGACCAGGATAGCCGGTCCGGACGATCATGGCCGGGCCGGTGGTCCCGGTGTGCCGGGTGCGGCGACAGGGGCCCACCTCCGGCGAGCCGGCAGGTGGACCCCTGTCCACGGGACCGCGGGGCGTCCCGTCCGCATTCCTTGGGTGGGACCTGGGGAGGAACGACCACACCGATGAGGTTGGATCGAAGACGCCCCGCGGAGCTTTATCGTGTTGTCACCTGGTCTGACCATACAATGGCTCTCGTCACCACTTGGGGTAAATGGAGGAATTGGTCCTACTGCTGGCCTCCCGTACCGGGATGACGAGCGGATCCCGCCCCGCAGTGCCGGGCCGCACGGCGGGGCGTCCCGTTTCCGGGGGTCCACCCTCGCCCGTCCGTGCTGTGGACCACGTGCGGGCGGAGCGTCGACCATCGATCCCACCTCGGACAACGACCGCCGGGCCGGGTGGTGACGCGGCCGACCCGCCGGGCGCCTCCCGCGAGCGCGCCGACCGTCGCAGGCGCGACGTAGGCTGCCCTGCATGCGAATCGGAGCCCACGTCGACCCGACCGACCCGCTGGCCGAGGCGGCCGCCCGGCAGGCCGAGGCGGTCCAGTTCTTCCTGGCCGACCCGCAGGGCTGGAAGGCCCCGAAGCCGCGCGAGGACGCCGAGCGCCTGCGTTCCGCCGACGTCGACCTCTACGTGCACGCGCCGTACGTGATCAACGTGGCCACGCTCAACAACCGGATCCGCATTCCCAGCCGCAAGCTGCTGCTCGCCCACGCGTCCGCCGCGGCGGACGTCGGGGCCAGAGGGCTGATCGTGCACGGCGGCCACGTCAACGCCGGCCACGACGTCGCGGTCGGCTTCGACAACTGGCGCAAGACCTTCGCGTACGCGGCGGACTCGGGCGGCTTCCCGCTGCCGGTGCTGATCGAGAACACCGCCGGCGGTGACAACGCCTGCGCCCGGCACCTCGACTCGCTGGCCCGGCTCTGGGACGCGCTCGGCGACCACGAGGTCGGCTTCTGCCTGGACACCTGCCACGCGTACGCGGGCGGCGAGGAACTGCTGGGCCTGGTCGACCGGGTGAAGGCGATCACCGGCCGGATCGACCTGATCCACGCGAACAACTCCAAGGGCGCGTTCAACTCCGGCCAGGACCGGCACGACAACCTGACCGGCGGCACCATCGATCCGGAGCTGCTGGTGGCGGTGATCCGCGCGGCCGGCGCACCGGTGATCGTGGAGACCCCCGGCGGCATCGAGGGCCAGACCGCCGACATCGCGTTCCTGCGCGGGCAGTTGGGCGCGGCGGCGTGACGACCGAGCAGTCCGGCACGACCGGCCGCCGGTCCGGCGCCGAGCCCCGTCCGGACGGCGACGCGACCGCACCGGACCGGCCGGACGACGCGACCGGGACGGCCCCGCCCGGCGAGGGTGGGACCGCCGGGGGCGGATCCGGCACGGACGACACCGCCGGAAAGAAGGCCGAGGCCCGGGACGAGGCCGCCGCCGAGGGCGACGCCCACGACGCCCGGACGAACGGCGGCGACGGCGGAACCGCCGCCGACAAGGCCGACGCCGGAGACGAGAACACAACGGGTACGGCCGACGGCGAGGCCGCCGATCCCTGGTCCGCGTTCGGGCCCGCGCCGGAGCCGGTGCTCGGCCGGGCCCGCCGGGCCGTCCGCGCGGTCGGCCGGTTCCTGGTGCACGAGTGGACGCTCGCCGCCGTCGCCGCACTGGCGCTGGCCGCGGCGATGACCTGGCCCACGTTGCGCTATCCGCGGCACACGCTGCCGCAGGACTACTGGGATCCGAGCCTGCAGGCGTGGCAGATGGCGTGGTCCGGCCACATCCTGCGGACCGACCCGGCGATGCTGTGGCACGCGAACACGTTCTATCCGGAGAACTGGAGCTTCGCGTTCTCCGACACGCTCCTCGGGTACGCCCCGGCCGGCCTGATCGGGGTCGGCCCGGAGCACGCCGTGCTGCGCTACAACATCATGTTCGTGCTGGCGCACGCGCTCGCCGCGTTCGGCGCGTACGTGCTGGCCCGGCAGCTCGGCGCGGGCCGCATCGGCGGCGCGGTGGCCGGGGCGAGCTTCGCCTACGCGCCGTGGCTGCTGGCCCAGGCGGGGCACCTGCACATCCTCTCCAACGGCGGCATCCCGCTGGCGCTGGCCATGCTGGCGCGGGGTCACGGCTGGTCGCTGCGGTACGGCTACCGGCCGCGCCGCCGGCACGCGGGCTGGGCGTTCGCCGGGTGGCTGGTGGCCGCGTGGCAGCTCAGCCTGGGGTTCGGTATCGGGCTGCCGTTCGCGTACATGCTGGCCGGGACCGTTCTGGTCGCGGTGGTGCTGTGGTTCGTGCGACGGCGCCGGGTGAAGCGTCCGTTCGGGCGGCGGCTGTTCCTGGCCGACGTGTTCGGCGGGCTCGCCTTCGCCGCGGTGGGCGCGGCGCTGGCGGTGCCGTACTTCAAGGTGGCCGAGCTGCACCCGAACGCGGAACGGACGCTCGGCGACATCGGGCTCTACTCGCCGCCGGCGAGCGGGTTCTTCACCGCGCCGGCCGAGTCCCGGGTCTGGGGCGGGCTGCACGAGGGTGCCCGTGCCGTGCTGCCCTGGCATCCGGAGATGACGCTGCTGCCGGGCTTCGTGCTCTACGCGCTCGCCGCCGGTGGTCTGTTCTTCTCGGTCTGGCGGGTCCGGCACCGGATCTTTCTGCTCGCCGGCGTGCTGGTGACGATGGCGCTGGCGATGGGCACCCGGTTCTTCGGCGGCCGGTTCACCTACGTGCCGTTGTTCGACTACGTGCCGGGCTGGAGCGGGCTGCGCACGCCGGGCCGGATGATGCTCTGGGCCACGCTGCTGCTGGGTCTGCTCGCGGCCGGCGCGGTCACCGCGTTCTGCATGCGGGTACGCGAGCTGGCCGCCGAGCGGGTGCCGCCGTGGCCGGGCCCGTGGCTGCGCCTGGCCACGCTGCTGCCGCTGGCGCTGGTGCTCGTGGAAGGGCTGAACGCCACGCCGCAGCCGGTGGTGCCGCGGCAGCCGGCGGCGATGCGAACTGTGGACGGCCCGATGCTGGTGCTGCCGAGCAGCCAGAACCTCGATCAGCCGGTGATGCTGTGGTCCACCGACCGGTTCCAGCCGATGGTCAACGGCGGCAGCGGTTTCACGCCGCGTTCGCAGGCCCAGATCCGCGAGGCGACAGTCAGCTTCCCGGACTACGCGAGCGTCGACTACCTGCGGCAGATCGGCGTGAAGAACGTGGTCGTGTTGCGCGACGAGCTGGAGGGCACCCCGTGGGAGGGGATGCTCGACCGGCCGGTCGACGCGCTGGGCGTGACGCGGGAGCAGGTCGGCGAGGCGGTCGTGTTCCGGCTGTAGACCGGAACACGACCGTCTCGGTCACACCGGAACGGGTTCGGCGGGCCGTTCGGCGGCGCGCGCCCGCCAGCGCTGATGCCAGGGCGCGTCGGGCGCGCCGTCGAGCACCCCGCCGTCCGGGTCGTCGGCGTAGGTGTGCCGGACGACGTCCAGTTCGGGCCGCATGATGTCCCGGATGACGAATCCGCAGAGCACCGCCACGGTGATCAGGCGCAGGCTCGACGCCAGCACGAAGACGCCCTCGGGGAAGACCGGCCGGGACATGGCCGTGCCGAGCAGTTCGCCGTAGAACGCGGCGAAGTAGCCGACCTCGGCGACCTGCCAGGCCAGGAACGCGCCCCAGCGCGGCCGGGCGAGCACCGCGAGCGGCAGCAGCCAGAGCACGAACTGCTGGGACCACACCTTGCTGAAGATGAGGAACGCGGCGACCACCAGGAAGGCGAGCTGGGCCAGCCGGGGGCGGCGCGGCGCCAGCAGCGCCAGCCCGGCCACGCCGAGGCAGGCCAGGCCGAAGAGCAGGTACGACAGCCAGTTGAGGGTGGGGATGTTCGCGTTGAGCCACTCGAAGGGCCCGAGCTGGCCGGGTGAGGACGGGCTGATCCGGCCGTCCAGGTAGCGGCCGATGTACCAGAGCGTGCCCCAGTCGATGGGGCGCGTGGTGTTCAGGTCGAAGAAGCGTTCCCAGTTCTCCCGGTACGGGATCGCCACCGGCAGGTTCACGGCCACGAGCGTCACCAGCGCGGTCGCCGTGGCGACGAGCCCGGCCAGCAGTTTCCCGGCGCGCAACGCGAGGACCAGGATCGGGCCGAGGATGAACAGCGGCCACATCTTGGCCGCGCCGCCCAGTCCGATGAGGACGCCGGCCAGTCCGGGCAGCAGCAGCGCGTACCGGTCGGGCCGGGCGCGCGCCCAGGCCAGCAGGCCGAACGCGGCCAGGCCGATGGCGAGCAGATCCCAGTTGACGGTGGCGGTGAGCACCAGCGCCGGGGAGAGCGCGAACAACGCGGCGTCCCAGGGTCGTCGTCGGCGCAGGCTGAGGATCACGGCGACGGTGGCGACCGCGAGCGCGCCGAGCACCAGCGCGTTCAGGTTGTAGAACCACTGACCCTGGTTGATGGCGGGGTTGTCGGCGCCGAGGGCGTGCACCGGCAGGCCGAGCGCGCCCATGAAGTACCCGGTCAGCACCGGGTACTCCACCGGGTGGTCGGCGTAGGGCACCTTGCCCTCGTTGAGCCCTTCGGCGTAGTAGAGCGCCAGCACGTCGGTGTAGCACATCCGGGTGTACTGGACGTTGTTCTGCCAGGCGCCGTCCTGGCAGGGCGACTTCTGCACCCAGTGCAGGGCCAGCGTCAGGCACACCAGCGCCAGCACGATCCGGCCGGCGGTCCAGAACCGGCTCTCCCGGCCGGCGGGCCGGTCCAGGGTGGCGGCGTGGTCGCCGAGCGGCCCGCCGATCAGACCGGAGGCGCCCCGGACGAACCAGTCCGAGCGGGACGGGTGGTCCACCGTCTCTGCGGATCGTGGCGCCGCCTCGGACGCGCCGGGCTCATCGATGCCTGCGGGCGACTGGGTGCTCATGGAGAGGCATCCTGCCGTACACCGGGGGTCGCCGTCCCGTCGCGCGCGGAGAAATTCCGGTACGCGAAACGCGGCGGCGGCCGGACCGCTCGGGTCCGGCCGCCGCCGTCAGGTGGTACGCGTCAGTTCTGCCGTGTCGGTGGTGTGCTCGGCAGCAGCCCACCGCCGCCACCGCCACCACCGGGGCGTCCGCCGCCTCCGGGGAGCCCACCCCCGCCGGGGTTGTTGCCACCCTGGTCGCCGCCGCCGGGGTTGCCGCCACCGGGCGTGCCGCCGGGGCAGAACAGACCCAGCGGGTCGCAGTTCGGGCCGCCCGGCTGGCCGGGCTCGTTCGTCGGCGGCGGCGCCTCGCCGTTGCCGGCCTCGTCGTCGCCGACGTTCGCGGCGGGCGGGAACTCTTCCTTGTCCTTGCCCTTGAGCGCGTCGTTCATGAAGCGCTGGAAGATGTCACCCGGCATCCGGGCGCCGCTGATGTCCCGGCCGTCCTTGTACTTGATCGCCTTGCGGTCCTTGACGTTTCCGACCCAGACGGCTGTGGCGAGCTGCGGCGTGTAGCCGATCATCCAGGCATCGCCGTTGCGGGTGGTCTTGTCACCGAGTTCCCAGGTGCCGGTCTTCTCGGCGACCTGCCGGCCCTCCTCGAGGCGCTTGTTGATCTGGCCCGGGTACTGCTTCAGCACGGACGTCACGTCGGCGACGATGTCCTTGTCGATCCGCTGCTGCCCCTTGAGCTTCTCCCCGCCGACCGTGTCCCACTTGCCGGTGTCCGGGTTCTGCTTCTGCACCAGCTTCACGAAGTGCGCCTTGTGGTAGACGCCCTGGTTGGCGAACGTGGCGACGCCGTTGGCGTGGTCGAGCACCGTGATCGGGTACTGGCCGTAGCCGACGACGTGGAAGAACGGCGACGGCGCCAGGTCCTTCGGGTCGGCCTTGGTCAGGTCGTGCGCCTTGGCCGGGTTGGTGTCGGTCTGCCACATGGTGGTGACGCCGGCCTGCTTGGCCATGTCGAGCACCTTGTCCGGGCCGATCTGCTCGGTGATGTAGTAGAACGGCACGTTCAGCGACTTCAGCGTCGACTGCTCGAGCGTGCAGGAGTCACCGCAGGTGACCCGGTCGGCGCCGGCGTTGCTGACCTTGAACTTGGTGCCCTTCGGCGTGAACGCCGATCCCTTCCACCGGGACTTGAGCGAGATGCCTTCCTTCAGGGCGGCGGCGAGCGTGTAGATCTTGAAGCTCGAGCCCGGCGAGTGACCGCCGCTGACCACGCCGTTGTCGACGTTCTTCCCGGCGTAGTCGGTGCCGGTGCCGTTGTCGCCGCCGTAGTAGGCGAGCACCCGGCCGGTCTTCGGGTCGATGGCCACCACGGCGGCCATCAGGTTCGGCGGCTGGCCGGCGAGTTCGGAGCCCTTCTTGGCCCGCTGGGCCGCGGCGAGCGCCGCCTCCTGCATCTTCTGGTTGATGGTGGTGGTGATCTTGTAGCCACCCCGGCTCAGCGCCTTCGAGCACAGCGGCTTCTTCTCGGTCGCCTCGGCCTCGTTGTCGGTGCAGAGCTTCATCTCGCGCAGTTCCTGCGAGACGTAGTTGACGATGTTGCCGTACGGGGTGTCGATGCCGAAGCCGCCGCCGCTGTTCTTCGACGGCTTCGCGATGTTCGTCGGGTACTCGGTGGGGTGCTGCGGCGTGTTCGGCGCGTCCAGCCACTTCTCCGTGATCATGCCGTTGATCACGTAGTTCCACCGGTCCAGCGCGGCGGTCGGGTTGATCGCCGGGTCGTAGCCCTGGTGGGTGGCGCTCGGCTCCGGCTGCTTGATCAGCGCGGCGAGCACCGCGGCCTCGGCCACGGTCAGGCTCTTGACGTCCTTGCCGAAGTAGGTCCGCGCCGCCGCCTGGATGCCGTACGCGCCACGGCCGAAGTAGATGACGTTCAGGTAGTGCTGCATGATCACGCGCTTGTCGTACTTGTCGTTCAGCTTGGAGGCGAGGATCGCCTCCTTCACCTTGCGGCCGTACGTGTCCTGGTTCAAGTTCTCGAACGCGTTGCGCGCGTACTGCTGGGTGATGGTCGAGGCGCCCTGCTTGTCGCCGCCGGTGAGGTTGTTCCACGCGGCGCGGGCGATGCCCTTGTAGTCCACACCGGAGTGCTTGTAGAAGTTCCGGTCCTCCGCCGCGGCGACCGCGTGCTGGACGTGCTCCGGGATCTGGTCGATGGTGACCAGCTGGCGGTTCTGGTCGCCGATCCGGGCGATGGCCTGCTTGCCGGTCGAGTCGTAGATGGTGGTGGACAGCGGCGGGATGGTGTCCTCCGGGAGCACCACCTTGGTGGAGTACCAGGTGAAACTCACCACGCCGATGCCGGCGAGCATGATGAACACGGCGAAGCCGGCGATCAGCATGTTGATCCGGCGGCGCTTCTTCGCCCGCGCCGGGTCCTCGCCGCGGCCACGCCGGCCGGGGCCGGCCGGACCGCCGGGACCACCGGGGCCGCCGCCGGAGGCGCCGGGCACCCGGGCGCGGCCACCGACGGCCGCCGCGCCGACGCTCGCGCGTGCGCCCACGCTCGCACGCCCGCCGGGGCCAGCCGCGCCGACGCTCGCCGCGCCCACCGAGGCGCGTCCGGCCGGAGCGGCCGGGGAGACGGGCACCGACGCCCGGCCGGCGCCCGCGCGTCCGGAGACGCCGGGTGCCGGCGAGACGGGCACCGAGGCCCGGCCGCCCGCGCCGGCCCGGCCGACCGAGGCCGAGCCTGCCGCCCCGCGCGGCGCCGGAGCGCCACCGACCGAGGCCCGGCCGCCCGCGCCGTACGGTGTCGCGGAGGCGCGCGCCGAGGCGCCGCCCTCAGCCGCGCCGGACCAACCGTTCCCGCCCCGGCTCCCTTCGGAACCGGGGTCGCCGTTCGGGCCCGGGATCTGGGCCCGCCCACGCGAAGAACTGGGATCGCCGTAGTTCATTCCTCACACCCTGCCGGTCGCGGTGGGGCGCGGGGGCGCCGCCACCGGGTTGCCGTGAGCTGGAACACGGGACGTTACCCGCCGGCCGTGCCAGCGATCGCCCGTCAAATCCGATCTATTCGGACCAATTACGCGTAAAGGCTGTCGATCCTGCCGCCCGGGGAATGGGCCGGCAGCGATCGGGACAGCCGCGTTCACCGTTGCGCCTCTCGCCTTCGCCGAGGGGTGGAGCCGTTGGCCGCGACCGACTCGTCCGCGTCCTCCGCCTCGCCAGCGAGACCGTCCCGGCCGAGCAGGAACTGCTCGACGAGATGGTTCCAGTCGCAGCCGGGGCAGACCTCCACCACGAACACCTGGAACTCACGCAGCGTCATGGCCAGGACGGGCAACTCGGCCCGGGTACGCGCCTGGCCGGCCGACTGCTTGAGTTCGTCACCGTAAATGTAGTGGACGTGGATCAGGTTCTCGCTGCGGCAGATCGGGCAGCGGTGGTCGGTCGGCTCGCCGTGGAAGCGAGCAGCGTTCTTCAGGTACGGCGAGGCGTCGCAGACGTCGTACGTGCCGATCCGCCCGGCGAGCAGTTCACGCAGCACAGCTCGCTTCTGAAGCGAGTAGTCGACGACCTGGCGCTGCGTACGCATGCGGCAAAGGGTACGCGCTCCCGCGAACCCAGGCGACCATGGTCACGATGCGTGATGATCGCGTCGCGTAAGCAGGGGTTTGCCCCATCCTCACCTCTCCGCTAACGTGCGATGTATCGGTTCGATACATCGCGGTGGTTAGCGCTCCGCGCAGGGGGAAAGAGGGGATGGCCCGTGCTCGAGCTCGCCATCCTCGGCCTCCTGCAGGAGGCGTCGATGCACGGCTACGAGCTGCGCAAGGAGCTGACCGCCAAGCTCGGTGCCATCCGGGCGGCGATCAGCTACGGCTCGCTCTACCCGACCCTGCGTCGGCTGCAGGCGGCGGGATGGATCGCCGAAGCCGCCGAGACACCCGCGACTGCCGAGGAGGTTCCCGCGCTGACCAGCCGACGCGGTCGGGTGGTCTACACCATTACCGCGGAGGGCAAGGAACGCTTCGCCCAGCTCATAGCGCAGGCTGGACCCGAGACGTACGACGACACGGGCTTCGGCGTGCACTTCGCGTTCTTCGCCCGGACCGACCAGGCCACCCGGCTCCGGATCCTGGAAGGTCGTCGCCGCAAGATCGAGGAACGTCGCGAAGGTCTTCGTGACGTGCTCGGCCGGGCAGCCGAGCGCCTCGACGCGTACACCCTGGAACTGCAGCGCCACGGGCTCGACGCCTGTGAGCGCGAGGTCCGCTGGCTGGAGGAGCTCATCGCCAACGAGCGCTCCGGCCGGGCCCCCGCCGACCCGCGACCCGGGACGGCCGGTGGCCGAGGAGACAACGACAGCCCGCCCACGCCTGGAACGTCCAGGAAAGAGCGGCCGTGATGAAGAAGAAGGAGGCAGACGCTATGGGCTCCGTCCGCGTCGCCATCGTCGGTGTGGGTAACTGCGCCTCGTCCCTCGTACAGGGCGTGGAGTACTACCGGAACGCCGACCCGAACGACCGCGTCCCGGGTCTCATGCACGTCACCTTCGGCGACTACCACGTCTCGGACGTGAAGTTCGTCGCGGCGTTCGACGTGGACGCCAAGAAGGTGGGCATGGACCTCGCGGAGGCGATCGTCGCCAGCGAGAACAACACGATCAAGCTGTGCGACGTGCCGCCGACCGGCGTCACCGTGCAGCGCGGCCCGACCTTCGACGGTCTCGGCCAGTACTACCGCGAGATCGTCGAGGAGTCGGACGCCAAGCCGGTCGACGTGGCGCAGGCGCTGCGCGACGCGCAGGTCGACGTGGTCGTCTCCTACCTCCCGGTGGGCTCCGAGGAGGCCGACAAGTTCTACGCCCAGGCCGCGATCGACGCCGGCTGCGCGTTCGTGAACGCCCTGCCGGTCTTCATCGCCTCCGACCCGGAGTGGGCGAAGAAGTTCACCGACGCCGGCCTGCCGATCGTCGGTGACGACATCAAGAGCCAGGTCGGTGCCACCATCGTGCACCGCGCCCTGGCGAAGCTCTTCGAGGACCGCGGGGTCGAGCTGCTGCGCACGTACCAGCTCAACTTCGGCGGCAACATGGACTTCATGAACATGCTGGAGCGCAACCGCCTGGTCTCGAAGAAGATCTCGAAGACCCAGTCGGTTACCTCCCAGATCCCGCACGAGATGAGCAAGAGCGACGTGCACATCGGCCCGTCCGACCACGTGCCGTGGCTCGACGACCGCAAGTGGGCGTACATCCGCCTGGAGGGCCGCTCCTTCGGTGACACCCCGCTCAACGCGGAGCTGAAGCTCGAGGTGTGGGACTCGCCGAACTCGGCCGGTGTCATCATCGACGCCGTCCGCGCCGCGAAGATCGCGCTGGACCGGAAGATCGGTGGCCCGATCCTCTCCGCCTCCTCGTACTTCATGAAGTCCCCGCCGGAGCAGTACGCCGACCACGACGCGCACGCTGCCGTCGAGGCGTTCATCGCCGGCGAGATCGAGCGCTGACGCGCTGACACGCACAAGAAGGAAGGCCGGGTCCGCGCGGACCCGGCCTTCCTTCTTCGCGTACGTCAGGACCAGGCTCGCCGCAGGGCCACCGACGCCTCCAGCTCCAGCAGCGTCACCTTGCGCGGCAGCCCGCCACCGAAGCCGACCAGCTTGCCGCCCGCGCCGACGATCCGGTGACAGGGCACGATCACCGGCACCGGATTACGGTTGCAGGCCACCCCGACCGCCCGGGCGCCTCCGGGGTCTCCGACCGCCTTCGCCACCTCGCCGTAGGTCTTCGTCTCCCCGTACGGGATGCGGGTCATCTCCCGCCACACGGCGCGCTCGAACTCGGAGCCCCGGGGTGCCGACACCGGCACGGTGAACTCGGTCAGCTCACCGGCGAAGTACGCCCGCAGCTCCGCCACCGCCAGCCGGGCCACCGCGTCGCCGGGTTCGCCGGCCGCCCCGTCCACCCGGCCGAAGTGCGCGCCGCGCACCGCGTCGTCGTCGGTGCCGACGGAGAACTCGCCGATCGGGGAGTCGAGCACGGTCCAGCGCATGCCACCCATTGTCGCGCCCACGCCGACATTCTCCCCGGCCGGTTCCCTGAGGGCGGGCTGGACGACCGCTGAGCGAAGTCGATGTTGCACGGCGTCGATACCGTGCAGGTCATGGCCACCGGGACGCTCATCTTCCTGATCATCGGCGGGATCGGTGTCGGCGTGCTGACCCTCGCCCTGCTCGGCTCGGGAGTGCTCCACCTCGGCCAGCCGGACGTCGACGGGCCGGTGTCGCTGGAGGCGGCCGCCGGGTTCACCGGGGCGTTCGGTTTCGGCGGCGCGATCGTCAACGAGCTGCTCGGGGGTCGTACCCCCGGAATGATCGCGGCGGCGGTGGCCGGCGGCGCGCTCGCCGCCGTGCCCACCGGCTGGCTGGCGGCGCGGCTGAGCCGTGCGGCCCGCAACATGCGCACGGACGCCACACCCACCCGCGACCACCTGGCCGGCGCGATCGGCCTGGTGGTGACGCCGATCCCCAGCGGCGGCTACGGCGAGGTGCGGGTACGCCTCGCCGGCCAGCCGGTGAAGCTCAACGCCCGCGCCGACGGGCCGATCGCGGTCGGCACCCGGATCTTCGTGGTCGAAGCACTGAGCGAGACCAGCGTGCACGTCGAGACCTACTGACACCACCACACAGACGGGAACGCCCATGCCCCTGCTCGTCGCCATCGGCGGCGCGGTCCTCCTCGCCGTCGTCCTCGTCCTCTTCGTGTTGTCCCGGATCAAGGTGGCCGGGCCGAACCAGGCGTTCATCGTCACCGGCCGCAAGGGCCGCACCACCCAGTCCGCCGACGGAGCCCGCTCCACAGACATGTCCGGCCAGAAGGTCGTGCTCGGCGCCTCGGTCTTCGTGCTGCCGGTGGTGCAGAAGCTCCAGTCGCTCGACCTGTCCAGCCGCCGGATCGACGTCAGCATCCGCGGCGCGGTGAGCAAGCAGGGCATCCGCACCGAGCTGCACGGCGTGGCGATCGTGAAGGTCGGCGGCACCGAGGACGCGATCCGCGCCGCCGCCCAGCGCTTCCTGAACCAGCAGGAGGAGATCGACAACTTCACCCGCGAGGTGCTCGCCGGCGCGCTGCGCTCGATCGTCGGGCGGCTCACCGTCGAGGAGATCATCCGGGACCGGGCGGCGTTCGCCAGCGCGGTCGCCGAGGAGGCCGAGCACTCGATGACCAACCAGGGCCTGGTGCTCGACACGTTCCAGCTCCAGGACATCTCGGCCGAGGGCTCCTACCTCCAGGACCTGGGCCGGCCGGAGGCGGCCCGGGTGCTCAAGGACGCGGCCATCGCCGAGGCGCGGGCCCGGCAGCAGGCCGAGCAGGAGCGGCTGCTCGCCGAGGAGGCGATCGCCGAGGCGAACCGGAACCTGGCGCTCAAGCAGGCCGGCATCCAGGCCGAGATCGACGCGGCGAAGGCGAAGTCGGCGGCGGCCGGGCCGCTCGCGCAGGCCGAGCGGGACCAGGCGATCCTCTCCGAGCAGCAGAAGGTGGCCGAGCGCAACGCCGAGCTGAAGCAGCGCCAGCTCGACACCGAGGTGCGCAAGCCGGCCGACGCGGCCCGGTACAAGGTCGAGCAGGAGGCCGAGGCGGCCCGCAACGCGGCGGTGCTCAACGCCGACGCGCAGCGGCAGGCCACCATCGCCGCCGCGCAAGCCTCCGCCGAGCAGGCCCGCCTCACCGGTGAGGGCGAGCGGGCCCGCCGGGCCGCGCTGGCCGAGGCTAACGCGATCGAGGGTGCCAAGGAGGGCGAGGCCGAGCAGCGCCGTCGTTCCGCGATCGCCGAGGCGGTCGAGCGAGAGGGCCAGGCCGAGGCCGCGGCCATCCTGGCCAAGGGTCAGGCCGAGGCCGACGCGATGGCCCGCAAGGCCGAGGCGTTCGCCGCGTACGGCGAGGCGGCCGTGCTGGACCTGCTGGTCAAGGTGCTGCCCGAGGTGGTCGGCGCGGCCAGCGCCCCGATCGGCGCGATCGACAAGATGACGGTGATCTCCACCGACGGCGCGTCGTCGCTGACCAAGTCCGTGGCCGGCAACGTCGCACAGGGCCTCCAGCTCGGCAGCGACCTGACCGGCATCGACCTGGCCGGGCTGCTGGCGCGGCTGGGCAGCAGCGCCCAGCACAACGGCAAGACCACAGTGGACGGCACCACGGTCACCCCGTGACGACGGACGCCCGCCGGTTCCCCTCGGGAGCCGGCGGGCGTCGTGCGGTGGTACGGATCAGAGCACGGCGACGACGAACTTCTCGCCCGCGCCCAGGCCGAGGGTCGGGCTGTTCCAGTCGATGGTCCGGCTCGCGATGAGCTGGCTGGTGCCGGCGCTGCCGGCGGTGACCGCCTTCTCGTTGATGTTCGCGTACAGGTAGACCGAGCCGTCGGCGTTGTAGTCGAGGAACGACATCCCCTCCCACGCGCCGATCGAGGCGCCCCGCGCGATCAGCGGCTTCGCCCCGGCGCTCTCCGCCGTCACGAACTTGCCGTTGATCTGGGCCTTCAGACCGAAGGTGCCGTAGCCGTCACCCACGTTCACCAGCTCGTACTTCTCCCAGGCGCCGACGGTCGCCGAGCGGGCGATCAGCGGCTTCGCCCCGGCGTTCTCCGCCGTCACGAACTTGCCACTGGCCACCGACTTGATGCTCACGAGGGGTGCCGGGGCGTCGAAGTCGAACTTCTCGGCGGTGCCGATCGCGGTCTTGCTCGCGATCAGCGGGGAGGTGGCGCTCGGCGCGGTGACGTACTTGCCGTTGATCGCCGCCTTCAGGCTGATCGTGCCGTCGGTGTTGTCGACGATCTGGAACTTCTCCCACGCGCCGATGGTGGCCGAGCGGGCGATCAGCGGCTTCGCCCCGGCGCTCTCCGCCGTGACGAACTTGTTCGTGACCCGCGCCCGCAGGCCGAACAGGCCTCCGCCGGCGTCGACCACGTCGTACTTCTCCCAGGCGCCGATCGAGGTGCCCCGGGCGATCAGCGGCTTCGTCCCGGCGCTCTCCGCGGTGACGTAGCGGCCGTTGACGCGGGCCTTGAGCCCGTACGAGCCGCGGGCCGTCACGGCCGAGCCGATGTGCAGCAGCCGGTCGGTGGAGCCCATGATGTCGTGCACCACGCCGCCGATGCCGGTGGTCACGACCGAGTCGCGCACCTGCTGCGGCGACCAGCCCGGGTGCTCCTCCAGGAGCAGCGCGGCGGCGCCCGCCACGTGCGGGGACGCCATCGAGGTGCCGTTCATCGACTCCGAGCCGGCGCTGGTGCCGGCCTTGGCCGAGACGATGCCGGTGCCGGGGGCGAACAGGTCCAGGCAGCGGCCGTAGTTGGAGAACCAGGCGCGCATGTCGACCCGGTCGGTGGCCCCGACGGTGATGGCGGCGGGCACGCTCGCCGGCGAGGAGCCGCAGGCGTCCTGCATGCTGTTGCCGGCCGCTACCGCGTAGGTGATGCCGGAGGCGATCGAGCGGGCGACCGCGTCGTTGACCGCCTGGTCGACGCGGTCGACGCCGAGGCTCATGTTCGCCACGGACG
The DNA here is from genome assembly GCF_007827625.1 of Micromonospora sp. CNZ297. Taxonomy (NCBI): domain Bacteria; kingdom Bacillati; phylum Actinomycetota; class Actinomycetes; order Micromonosporales; family Micromonosporaceae; genus Micromonospora; species Micromonospora sp. CNZ297. The sequence continues at coordinate 180,424 of NZ_VISU01000007.1, forward strand.
GGCCGGTGGCGTTCGTGGTGACCCACTCGATGCCGGCGATCACCTGCTCGGTGTCGCCCTGGCCGGAGCAGTCGAGGACCCGGACGGCGACCAGGTCGACGGCCTTCGCGACGCCGTACGTCGTACCGCCGATCGTGCCCGCCACGTGCGTGCCGTGCCCGTCGCAGTCCTGCGCGACGTCGTCCTGCTCGACCGCGTCGTAGCCGTTGCGGGCGCGCCCGCCGAAGTCCTGGTGGTCGATGTCGATGCCGGTGTCGATCACGTACGCGGTCACCCCGGCGCCGGTCGACGGGTAGGTGTACCTGCCGTCGGTCCGGGTCTTGAGCTGGTCGATGCGGTCCAGGCCCCACGGCGGGGTGGTCTGGGTGCCGGCGGTGCTCCAGCGCTGGACCTGCTGGACGTACTCGACGTCCGGGTCGGCGGCGAGCCGCGCGGCCTGCCGGGCGTCCATGGTGGCCGAGTAGCCGTTCAGCGCCTTGCCGAAGACCCGGCGGACGGTGCCGCCGTGCTCGCCGGCCAGCGCGGACGCGGCGGACTTCACCTTGGCCGGGGTGGTCTTGCCCTTCTTGAGGACCACGATGTAGCGGCCGGGCACCGCCTCGGCCGTGCCGGCGCCACGGACCGACGGTCGCTTCGGGTCGGCGAGGGCCGGCCCGGCGACGGTGGCGCAGAGGATGGAGGTGGCGCTGGTGAGGGCGAGCCCCACGAGGGCGGAGCGGCGCAAGCCGCCACGACGTGTCACGAATTGTCTCCCCGTGTCCAGCGACCGTCCGGATCGGACGGGCGGATGAATCAGAACAGCCGCATCTGTCGATTCGGCGGCTGCCGATGACTCATCATGCGGGAGACATCGACCGGAGCGGGTCAACCGTTCGGTCGACACGCCGGCGTATCGTCGTCAGATCCGCGGCGCCGGCCTCAGCCGGTGATGCCCTCGTCGCGCGCCCAGCGCAGCAGCTCCGCCTCGGCCTCGTCGCGGTCCAGCGGCCCGCGTTCCAGCCGCAGCTCCTTGAGGTACTGCCAGGCGCGACCGACCACCGGCCCCGGTGGTACGCCGAGCAGCTCCATGATCGCGTTGCCGTCCAGGTCGGGGCGGACCCGGGCCAGGTCCTCCTCGGCCGCGATCCGGGCGATCCGCTCCTCCAGCGCGTCGTAGTCGGCCGCGAGCTGGGCGGCCTTGCGCCGGTTGCGGGTGGTGCAGTCGGAGCGGGTCAGCTTGTGCAGCCGGGACAGCAGGTCACCGGCGTCGGTGACGTACCGGCGTACCGCCGAGTCGGTCCACTCGCCCCGGCCGTACCCGTAGAAGCGCAGGTGCAGCCCGACCAGCTTGACCACCTGGGAGGTGATCTCCTTGGAGTAGCGCAGCGCCTTCATCCGGTTCTTGGTCAGCCGGGCACCGACCACCTCGTGGTGGTGGAAGCTGACCCGGCCGTCCGCGCCGACCGCCTTGGTGGCGGGCTTGCCGATGTCGTGCATGAGCGCGGCCATCCGCAGCACGAAGTCGCAACCGTCGGACTCCATCGACATGGCGTTGCTGACCACCGTGAGCGTGTGCTCGTAGACGTCCTTGTGCTGGGCGTGCTCGTCGATGGTGAGCTTCAGCCCGGTCAGCTCGGGCAGGAAGCGCTCGGCCAGCCCGGTGTCGACGAGCAGGCGCAGCCCGGTGATCGGGTCGGCGCCGCAGAGGAGCTTGGTGAACTCGTCCCGGATCCGCTCGGCGGTGATCCGGTCCAGGTCCGCAGCCATCTCGGTCATCGCCGCGCGAACGTCCGGGTGGACGGCGAAGCGGAGCTGCGCGGCGAACCGGGCCGCGCGCAGCATCCGCAGCGGGTCGTCGCGGAACGACTCCTGCGGCGTTCCCGGGGTACGAATGATCTTGGCGGCCAGATCGGCCAGTCCGCCGTACGGGTCGGTGAACCGGTGGTCCGGAAGACTGACCGCCATCGCGTTGACTGTGAAGTCGCGGCGCTTGAGGTCCTCGGTCAGGCTGGTGCCGTACTGCACCACCGGGTTGCGGCTGACCTGGTCGTAGACCTCCGCGCGGAACGTGGTGATCTCCAGGTTGAGGCCGTCGCGCTGGCAGGCGATGGTGCCGAACTCGCGTCCGGTCTCCCAGATCGACTCGGCCCAGCCGCGGATGACCTTGATGGTCTCGTCCGGGTGGGCGTCGGTGCAGAAGTCGAGGTCGTTGCCGAGCCGCCCGAGCAGCGCGTCGCGGACGGATCCGCCCACCAGGTGCAGTTCGTGACCGGCCTGGGCGAAGCGCCGGCCCAGCTCGTCGGCGACCGGTGAGACTCGGAGCAGTTCGGCGACGGCGTTGCGCTGCGCGGCGGTCAGTTCGCGGCGGTCGGCGGCGTGGGAGGCGGAGGCTTCGGACATGGGATCGCCAGCCTATCGGGCCGGAGGTGGATCGACCGCGCCGGGCGCGGGTAACGGGTCCGGGTTGACTAAGGTTCCGGTTGGGCGGGGCCGGCCGGGCCCGATCGCCACGTACCCCCTGGAGGCTGGCAGATGAGCGGCGGGCTCTACCGCAGCGCGAACGCGCACGGCGGCGGCCTGCCGCCGGACGACGGCGCCACCTTCATCTCGGCCGAGCCCCTGAACCAGCCCGGCGTCGAGGCCGTCGCACCGCCGCAGGAGGTGGTCGCCGAGACCAGCGCCGCGGCGAACAGCGCGGTGATGGCGATCGGCAGCCTGGTGAGCCGGGGTACGGGGTTCATCCGCAACCTGATGATCGGCGCCGCGCTCGGCACGATGGTCGGCGACGCGTTCACCACCGCCCAGTTCCTGCCCAACCAGGTGTACGAGTTCCTGCTCGGCGGCGTGCTGACGAGCGTCCTGGTGCCGGTGCTGGTGCGCCGCCGCAAGATCGACGCGGACCGGGGCGAGGCGTACGCGCAGCGCCTGCTGACGCTCGCGGTACTGGCGCTCGCCGCGACCGCGCTGATCGCGGTGCTGCTGGCCCCGGTGCTGACCGCCGTGTACGCGGCCGGCGGCGACGATCCGGCGTACACCAAGCTCGTCACCCGGCTGTCGTACCTGATGCTGCCGATGCTGTTCTTCACCGGCATCAGCGCGCTGATCGCCGCGGTGCTGAACACCAGGGGGCACTTCGCCGCCCCGATGTGGGCGCCGATCCTCAACAACCTCGTGTCGATCGGCACGTTCGGCCTGTACATCGTCGTCTTCGGCGCGACCGGCCTCCGGCCCGACGAGGTGGGCTGGGACCGGATCCTGCTGGTCGGCGGCGGCACGCTGCTGGGCGTGGCGGTGCAGGCGATCGGCCTGCTGCCCGCGCTGCGCAAGGTCGGCTTCCGGTGGAAGGCGCGGTTCGACTTCCGCGAGCTGGGGCTGCGCGAGCTGGCCCGGCTCGGCGCCTGGATGTTCTGCTACGTCGCGGTCAACCAGCTCGGCCTCTTCGTGGTGGTCAACCTGCTCAACCGGGCCAGCGGCGGGGACGGCGAGAACGCCGGCCTGCTGATCTACAACAACGTCTTCCTGCTGCTGATGATGGCGCACGGCATCATCGCGGTCTCGATCATCACGGCGCTGATGCCCCGGATGAGCGCGGCGGCGGCCGAGAACCGGTTCCACGACGTCACCGCCGACCTGTCCCGCGGCACCCGGATGGTCACCGCGGTGCTCGCGCCCATCGCGGTCTGCTACGCGGTGCTGGCCGCCCCGATCTCGGTGGTGGTCTTCCGGTACGGCGCGTTCACCGGCGACAACGCGGTGGCCACCTCGACCGTGCTGCTCGTGGCGGCGCTGGGCCTGGTGCCGTTCGCGGTGAGCCAGCTCTTCACCTTCGCGTTCTACGCGCTGCCGGACACCCGTACCCCGGCTCTGATCAACATCCCGGTGGTGGCGCTGCGCGTCCTGCTCCAGGTGGGCCTGTTCCTGCTCTTCTCGAACACGTTCGCGGCCGCCGGGATGATGCTCGGCAACGCCGTGTCGTACCTGGCGGCGGCGATCATCTCGGCGATGCTGCTGCGGCCCCGGGTGGGCCGGATCGGACTGGGCGGGATCATGCGGACGCTCGGCCGGGTGGTCGTGGCGGCGCTCGGCGCCGCGCTCGTCGGCGTGCTCGTGGTGGCCGTGCTCCCCGGCAACCCGGCGAGCCTGAGCTGGCTCGCCGCGGCGGTCCAGTTGGTGATCGGCGGCGCGGCGATCGGCGCGACCTATCTCGGGCTCGCCATGGTGCTGCGGATCGGCGAGATCACCGAGGTGGTCGGGATGGTCCGGCGGCGCCTCGGGCGTTGACCCCCTAGGTGACCGACGGTGAACGAGGATCACCAGGCTGGGGATACGGCTGTGGATAACTTGGAATTCCGCCGTCCAATGGGCCTCTCGGCCTGTGGACAACCAACCGTACGGACGAGGGAGCGCAGGCCGGGGCGGGGAAAACCTCCCCGTCTCCGCACCGGTACGCCCCTGTGCCGCCTCGTTGCCGCCAACCTTTAGATTGACGGTGCGTGTCCGGCTCGCCCGCCGGGTGGGCGGGCGACCCGGCCGGGGCCCGTGGCGACTGGCCTTCCGGCCGGTCACAGCGGGAAGATGACATGTCGGAGAACCGGGCATCCCGGGTAAGGTCGCTCTCGACGGGTACGACCGGGATCGGCGCGGGTGTCGAGACCGCCGGCCGTTCCACCGAAGGCAGAGCGGGAAGCCACATGCCCAGCAGCACGGGTCCATCGATCGACGCGATCACCGAGGGAGGACGGGTGACCCAGGTCGGCGAGGGTCAGGAAGCGGAGGAGACCTCTCCTGCGGTCGTGACCTTCGGTGCTCCCACTGTCGGTGAGCTGCTCGCGGAGCGGTACGAACTGGTCGAGCACATCAACAACGACAGCGCGGGCCGGCTGGTCTGGCGCGGTGTCGACGTGGTGCTCCGCCGTCCCGTCGCCGTGGTCCTCCGCTACCCGGGTGGCGACTCCGCCACCGAGATGCTTCAGGCCGCGGTCGCCGCGAGCCGCGTCATCCACCCCAACCTGGTCGGCGTCTACGACGCGATCGACGAGGACGACCGGGCCTACGTGGTCCGCGAGTGGGTCGACGGGCAGTCGCTGCGCGAGCTGGTCGCCGCCGACGGGCCGCTGGACCCGGCCCGGGCCACCGCGATCGGCAACGCCGTCGCGAGCGCCCTCGCCGCCGTGCACGCCACCGGCATGGTGCACGGCAACCTCCACCCCGGCACCGTCATGATCAGCGACGACGGCCGCGTGGTGCTCGCCGACGCGCGTACCGACGGCGCGGACAGCCAGGAGAACGACCTGCGCGCGGTCGGCGGGGTGCTCTACTTCGCCCTGACCGGGCACTGGCCGCACGGCGAGGCCCCGCTGCACGGCGCCACCGCCGGGCACGGCCGCGCCGCACTGCCGGACGCCGTCCGGGACGCCGGCGGCGCCATCGCCGCGCCACGGCAGATGCGCGCCGGTGTGCCGGCCTACCTCGACGACCTCACCATGGACCTGCTCGACGCGGAGATCCCTCCGCCGTCGTCGGACGTGCTGGCCGCCGAGCTGAGCCGGCTCGACATCCCCGCCGACGAGCAGTTCCTGGAGCAGGCCGGTCCGCTGCGTTTCACCGCCGAGCCCGGCGAGGAACCCTCACCGCTGGCCGCGGCCGGCGGTCGCAAGGTCGCCATCGGCATCGCCGGTCTGCTGGCGGTCGCCCTGGTCGGGCTGCTCATCGGCATCAACGCGCTCGGCGGTGGCGACGACGGCGACAAGGAGCCGGTCGCCCAGCCGTCGAACAGCGCGCCGGCCACCGGGGGCGGCGCCGAGCCCGCCGCGCAGGTCCGCAAGCTCACCATCCAGGACGTACGGATCATCGACCCGGACGGCGACCGCGCCGAGGTGCGCAACGCCGAGAAGGTGATCGACGGGAACGACGACGAGGGCTGGGAGACCAACAGCTACCGCAACAACGGCAAGTTCGGCGGTCTCAAGAAGGGCATGGGTGTCTGGATCGACCTGGGCGCCCCGCACACGGTCAAGCAGCTGGAGGCGACGCTCTCGGCCACCGGTGCCACCGTGGAGCTGCGTACCGGCGCCCGCGGCGACTTCCCGTCCAGCTCCTCCGGCGACAAGCAGCTCGTCAACGCCTACTCGACGCTGATCGGGCCGGCGAACGAGGACGGCGGCACCAAGATGATCTTCAACGCCTTCGAGCCGGACCAGAAATACCAGTACCTGCTGTTCTGGATCACCAAGCTGCCGGCGAAGGACAGCGGCAACAGCTGGAAGCTCGGCGTCCAGGAGATCGTGGTCCAGGGCTCGTGACCCGGCCGCCGTCCCCGCCGCGCCACCTCCGCCGGATGTGGTGATGGCGGAACGCGACGGCGCGCAGCCCGGCCGCTCCGACCTGGAGCTGCTCCGGGCACACGCGGCAGGCGACCGGGACGCCTTCACCGAGCTGTTCCGACGGCACCGGGACCGCCTCTGGGCGGTCGCGCTGCGGACGATCGGCGACCGCGAGGAGGCCGCCGACGCCCTCCAGGACGCCATGCTGTCGGCGCACCGTGCCGCGGCCCGGTTCCGGGGCGACTCGGCGGTCACCACCTGGCTGCACCGCATCGTGGTGAACGCCTGCCTGGACCGGATCCGGCGGCGGCAGACCCACGCCACCGTCCCGCTGCCCGACGGCGTGCACACCGACGGCGAACCGGGCCGGCACACCGGCGGTCCGGAACCGGCCGCGCCGGCCCACGATCACGACACCGCGCTCGTGGTCCGGCAGGCGCTCGCGGCACTGCCCGCCGAACAGCGGGCCGCGCTGGTCCTGGTCGACGTGCAGGGCTACCCGGTGGCCGAGGTCGCCGCCATGCTCGGGGTCGCCGAGGGCACGGTCAAGAGCCGGTGCGCCAGAGGCCGGGCCCGCCTCGCCGTGCTGCTCGGGCACCTGCGTACCGGCACCGACGCACCGGCCGCCGACGTGCCGCGGCTCACCTCCGGGAACCGCAGACGCCCCGAGGGCGTCGGATCCTCGTCGGGAGCGTCCCGTCAGGCCGTCAGCCAGGAGGAGCCGTGACTTCCCGGGAGTTCAGCGAGGTCGACCACGACCTGCTCGCCGACTACCTCGGCGGGGCGCTGGACGGCACCCCCGAGCAGGCGACAGTGGCACGGCTGGTCGAGCAGGACCCGACGTGGCGTGCCGCGTACGAGAATCTCGCCGACGCGATCGACCTGGTCGGCGCCGACCTGGCCGGCTGGGCCGCGGCCCCCGCGCCGGAGATGCCGCAGGCGGTGGCCGACCGGATCACCGCGGCGCTCGCCGGCGCCGGCCCCGCGCTGCGCGACGGTACGCCGCTCGTGCCGGCGCAGTCCGGCGGCGCGAGCCGGCCACCCGGCACGGCACCCCGTCCCGAACGGCACAGCGGCCCCGGTCGTCGTCCCCGGCGCTGGGCCCGCATCGCCGGGCCGGTGGCCCTGGCCGCGGCCTCGGTCGCCGCGGTGGGGCTCGGTGTCGGCCGGCTGGCCGACCCGGGCGACAGCGGTACGGCCGACCAGGCGGCCCGGGAGGCGGCGCCGATGGCCGGCGCGCCGTACCGGACCACCGGACCGGCAGTGCGCAGCGGCACCGACTGGACACCGGAACGCCTCGCCGGCGCCCGGGCGCCCGCCGGAGCGAAGTCGATCACCGGAGACATGGCCGGTCCGTCCGGCGCGGCGAAGGACGGCGCGGAGACGCCCCTGTCCCCCGATCAGTACCGCCTCGACGCCCTCGGCGGGGTGGACCGGCTGACCCGCCCGGAGACGCTCGCCGCGTGCCTCACCGCGATCGGGGTCGAGCACGGTTCCGGGCCGCTCACCGTGAACATGGTCGACTACGCCCGGTTCCAGGGCGCACCGGCGCTCGTGGTGACGTTCGCGGACGCGGGCGGCGCCCGCTGGGGCTGGGTGAGCGGGCCGGAGTGCGGAGTACCCGGGTCCGGCGCGGACACGCGGTTCCGGACGCGGGTAGGGTGAAAACGCGGTCACGACGCTTGTCCCGCCACGTGACCTGACCCACCGGATGACCGGCTCGGGAATCCCCGCTTCGTACGATGACGTTCTGCAAGTCAGGCGCCGGCGCCCCTGAGCCGTCGGCACTCGGGATCGACATCGGTGCGACCGGTGACGAACACACACATCGGGAGACGGCAGTGGACGAGGTCCGCAACCTGATCATCATCGGCTCCGGTCCGGCCGGCTACACGGCGGCGGTCTACGCCGCCCGCGCCAACCTGAAGCCCCTGGTGATCGAGGGCGTGCAGTCGGGTGGCGCGCTGATGACCACCACCGAGGTGGAGAACTTCCCCGGCTTCGCGGACGGCATCCTCGGCCCCGAGCTGATGGACAACATGCGCAAGCAGGCCGAGCGCTTCGGCGCCGAGTTCCTCACCGACGACGTGACGCGGGTCGAGCTGAAGGACACCGGCGAGATCGGCTCCGACGCGGTGAGCACCGTGTGGGTGGGCGAGACCGCGTACCGCGCGCACGCCGTCATCCTCTCCACCGGTTCGGCCTGGCGTCCGCTGGGTGTGCCGGGTGAGCAGGAATACCTCGGCCACGGTGTGTCGTCCTGCGCCACCTGTGACGGCTTCTTCTTCCGCAACCAGCACATCGTGGTGGTCGGCGGCGGCGACTCGGCGATGGAGGAGGCGAGCTTCCTCACCCGCTTCGCCGAGTCGGTGACGATCATCCACCGCCGCGACTCGTTCCGCGCCAGCAAGATCATGGCGGACCGGGCGCTGGGCAACGAGAAGATCAAGGTCGAGTGGAACTCCGTGGTCGAGGAGATCCTCGGCGACGACGGCAAGGTCAACGGCGTACGGGTGCGCAATGTGCACACCGGCGAGAGCAAGGTGCTCGACGTCACGGGCGTCTTCGTGGCGATCGGGCACGACCCGCGCAGCGAGCTGTTCCGCGGTCAGGTCGAGCTGGACGACGAGGGGTACGTGAAGGTGCAGGCCCCCAGCACCCGTACCAGCGTGCCCGGCGTGTTCGCGGCGGGTGACCTCGTCGACCACACCTACCGGCAGGCCATCACGGCGGCCGGCACCGGCTGCGCCGCCGCGCTGGACGCCGAGCGGTTCATCGCCACCATTCAGGGCTGAGAGTTCCACGAGCAAGGTTCGGAGGAGGAGAGTTCATAGTGGGAGCAACCAAGGCGGTCACGGACGCCAGCTTCGTCAGTGACGTGCTGCAGTCCGACAAGCCGGTTCTGGTCGACTTCTGGGCGGAGTGGTGCGGCCCCTGCCGCAAGGTCTCGCCGCTGCTGGAGGAGATCGCGGGCGAGATGAAGGACCAGGTCACCATCGTCAAGCTCAACATCGACGAGAACCCGGAGACGGCCCGCGCCTACCGGGTGATGTCGGTGCCGACGCTGACCATCTTCAAGAACGGCCAGCCCGTGCAGTCGATCGCCGGCGCCAAGCCGAAGGGCGAGCTGGTCAAGCTCATCGAGTCGGCGCTCTGAGCCGTACCGGCACCGCCGCAACCCCCGTCACCACGCCCGGTGGCGGGGGTTGCGGCTTTCCTGACCTGCATGAACACGAACCCGCCGGGTATCGCCCACGGTACGCTCCGTAAGCATCCGTCGGAGTTCCGGTCCGCCAACGTCCGTGCAGAGGGGGTCGTCGTGCGTCCGATCCGACCCGGTGACCAGGGACCGGCGGTGGCCGAGATCCGTACCGTCCTCGCCAGCCTGGAACTTCTTCCCGCCGAGGCCGGAGGAGACGACTACGACGCACAGACCGAACGCGCGGTACGGGCCTTCCAGCAGTCCCGCGGCCTCAGCGTCGACGGGCGGGTGGGCGCCGAGACCTGGCGGGCGCTCGACGCGGCCCGCTGGCGGTTCGGGGCCCGCGCGCTCTACCACGCCGTCCCCGAGCCGCTGACCGGCGAGGACGTCCGCTCGCTCCAGGAACGCCTGCTGGAGATGGGGTACGACGTGGGCCGCGCCGACGCCATCTACGGCATCCGCACCTCCCGCGCGGTGGCGCAGTTCCAGCGGGAGATGGGCCTGAAACCGGACGGCTCGTGCGGGCCGCACACCGTCAACGCGCTGCGCCGCCTCGGCCGCAAGGTGGTCGGCGGGCGCCCGCAGTGGCTGCGCGAGTCCGACGCCATCCGGCAGGCCGGGCCGACGCTCATCGGGCGGACCGTGGTGATCGACCCGGGGCACGGGGGCACCGACCCGGGCGTGGTGGTGCCCGACGGCACGCTGCGCTGGAGCGAGGCGGACCTCGTGCACGACCTCGCCAGCCGGCTGGAAGGGCGGCTCGCCGCCGCCGGCGTACGGGTGCAGCTCACCCGGGGTCCGTCGCCCGACGACTGCCTGCCGGACGCGGACCGGGCCCAGCTCGCCAACTCGCTCGGCGCCGACGTGTTCATCTCCCTGCACACCGACGGGCACGCCAACCCGGAGGCAGAGGGTGTGGCCACCTACCACTACGGCACCGACAACGGCGTCACGTCGGCGACCGGCGAGCGCCTGGCCGGGCTCGTGCAGCGGGAGATCGTGGCCCGCACCGGGCTGCGCGACTGCCGTACCCACGCCAAGGCATGGGAGCTGCTCCGGCTCACCCGGATGCCCGCGGTACGCGTCGAGGTCGGCTACCTCACCTCACCGGACGACCGGGCGCGGCTCGTCGACCCGCGCTTCCGGGACCGGGTGGTCGAGGCCATCGTGGCCGGCGTGCAGCGGATGTACCTGCCGATCGAGCGGGACGTGCCGACCGGCTCGATCGACGTGAGCGAACTGCGGGCGATCGTGGCCGCCGGCACCGTCGTCGACTGACCCGCGGCTCAGCTCGTCGAGCGGGTGGCGGGTGCCGGGCGGACCGGCCGCAGCAGCGTCTCCGGGCTCATCGAGCCGAGCAGCTTCTCCAGCGCGTACTCGACGTCCGACTTCCAGCTCAGCGCCGTCCGCAACTCCAGCCGCAGGCGGGGGTAGCGCGGGTGCGGCCGGACCGTCTTGAAGCCCACCGAGAGGAAGAAGTCGGCGGGTGCCACGCACGCGCGGGCCGGGTCGTCCGCGTCGTCGCCGAACTTGGCGTCGCCGAACGCCTCGATCGCCTTGATGCCGCGCTTGGTCAGGTCGCGGGCCACGCCCTGCACCAGCATCCGGCCCAGGCCGCCGTCGGCGAAGGCGGGCACCACGTGCGCCGTCATCAGCAGAGCCGCGTCCGCCGAGACAGGTGAGGTGGGAAACGCCATCGAGCGCGGGACGTACGCCGGTGGGGCGTACATGACGAAACCGGCCGGCATGCCGTCGACGTAGACGAGCTTGCCGCAGGAACCCCACTCCAGCAGCGTCTGGGAGACCCACGCCTCCTTCTCCAGGCCCGGGTCGCCTGCCGCGCAGGCCCGCTCGGCGGAGACCGGATCCAGCTCCCAGTAGACGCAGCTCCGGCAGGATCGAGGCAGGTCCTCCAGCGTGTCCAGGGTCAGGCTGACCAGACGTCGCGACATGAGCGCACCCCACCACTAGGCTCGGAGCGCCGGTGAGTCCCGCGCCCTCCTGCTCCCGACGAGCGATCGTACGCCCCCCTCCGGCGGTACGGGAGTGAACGCGCGAGCCCTCGCCCGGACGGCCGACGGCGGGTCCGGGATGTGGACGTGTCCACACGGCCGGTGCCGCGACCGTCACCGGGGACTACGATCGACCAACCGGCCCCCGCCGCCAATGGATGTCGGCATCGCGGGTACCACACCGGGCGGCAGCCCCGCCGACACCCGATCGAGGTGATGTCCATGACCGGCACGACGCTCGACGACTACACCGACCGGTACGCCCGGCGCGTCCGCGGAATGACCGCCTCGGAGATCCGGGCACTCTTCGCGGTGGCCAGCCGGCCGGAGGTCGTCTCGCTCGCCGGTGGGGCCCCCTACATCGCGGCGCTGCCGCTCGACGCGGTCGGCGAGATGCTCGGCCGGCTCGGCTCCGAGCACGGCGCCACCACCCTCCAGTACGGCATCGGCCAGGGCACCCCGGAGCTGCGCGAGCGGATCTGCGAGGTGATGTCCCTGTCCGGGATCGACGCCTCCTGCGGCGCCTCACCGGAGGACGTGGTGGTCACGGTCGGCGGCCAGCAGGCCCTCGACCTGGTCGCTCGTCTCTTCCTGGATCCGGGTGACGTGGTGCTCGCCGAGGGCCCGACGTACGTCGGCGCGCTCGGGGTGTTCCAGGCCGCCCAGGCCCAGGTGGCCCACGTGCCGATGGACGACGAGGGGCTCATCCCGGAGGCGCTGGAGACGGCCATCGCCGACCTGGCCCGAGCAGGCCGGCGGGTGAAGTTCCTCTACACCATCCCCACCTACCAGAACCCCGCCGGTGTGACGCTGAGCGAGGAGCGGCGCGAACGGGTGCTCGACATCTGCGAGCGCGCAGGGCTGCTCGTGGTGGAGGACGACCCGTACGGTCAGCTCGGTTTCGAGGGTGAGGCGCCCAGGCCGCTGCGGGCCCGGCGGCGCGACGGGGTCTTCTACCTGAGCACGTTCTCCAAGACGTTCGCGCCGGGCCTGCGGGTGGGCTGGATCCTGGCCCCGCACGCGGTCCGCGACAAGCTGGTCATCGCCAGCGAGGCGCAGATCCTCTGCCCGAGCGCCTACGCGCAGTCGGCCGTCTCGACGTACCTCGGCACCATGCCCTGGCGGCAGCAGCTCAAGGTCTACCGCGAGGTCTACCGCGAGCGCCGGGACGCGTTGCTCGACGCGATGGCCGACCTGATGCCGGAGGGCACCACCTGGACCACACCGCGGGGCGGCCTGTTCGTCTGGGCGACGCTGCCCGACGGGCTCGACTCCAAGGCGATGATGCCGCGCGCCGTGGCCGCCCGCGTCGCGTACGTGCCGGGGACCGGCTTCTACGCCGACGGCACCGGCACCGGGAACATGCGGCTCAACTTCTCCTTCCCGACGCCGGAGCGGATCCGCGAAGGCGTCCGCCGGCTCGCCGGGGTGATGGAGCAGGAGATCGCCATGCGCAAGGTCTTCGGCGCGGTCGGCGGCGCCGGACCCCGCCGTCGCCAGGGCGGCTCGGACGCGCCCGGTCCCGACTTGGCATGATGCCCGCATGTCCGACAGCCCCGCCGCACCGCCTCCCGTGACCGGATCCACCGCCGACGAGCTGCACGTGCTCGTACTCGCGGGCGGCCTCTCCTACGAGCGGGACGTCTCACTGCGGTCGGGCCGCCGGGTGCTCGACGCGCTGCGTGCCGTCGGCGTCGACGCGGAACTGCGCGACGCCGACGTGGCGTTGCTGCCCGCCCTGACCGCCGACCCGCCGGACGCCGTGGTGATCGCCCTGCACGGCGCCACCGGCGAGGACGGCTCGCTGCGCGGCGTACTCGACCTCTGGGACGTGCCCTACGTCGGCTGCGACGCCCGGTCGTCCCGCCTCGCCTGGGACAAGCCGTCCGCCAAGGCGGTGCTGCGCGAGGCGGGTATCCCCACACCCGACTGGGTGGCGCTGCCGCACGACCGTTTCTCCGAGTTGGGCGCGGTGGCCGTCCTGGACCGGATCGTCGACCGCCTCGGGCTGCCGCTGATGGTCAAGCCCGCGCAGGGCGGTTCCGGACTGGGCGCCGCCGTGGTCCGGGAGGCGGCGTCGCTGCCGGCCGCGATGGTGGGTTGTTTCGCGTACGACCAGACCGCGCTCGTGGAGCGCTACGTCCCCGGGATGGACGTGGCGGTCTCCGTGCTCGACCTCGGCAAGGGCCCGCAGGCCCTGCCCCCGGTCGAGATCGTGCCGCGCAACGGCGTCTACGACTACGCGGCCCGCTACACCGCCGGGCGCACCACCTGGCACGCGCCGGCCCGGCTCGACGCCGCGACGACCGCCCGGGTGACCGAGGTGGCGCTCGCCGCGCACACCGCGCTCGGGCTGCGCGACGTGTCCCGGGTCGACCTGATCGTCGACGCCGGAGGCGACCCGCACGTGCTGGAGGTCAACGTCTCACCGGGCATGACCGAGACGTCGCTCCTCCCGCTGGCGATCCAGGCCGCCGGGCTGGACTTCGGCCGGGTCCTCGGCACGCTCGTGACCCGGGCCGCCGCACGGCGTCGCTGACCTCAGCTCTCCCGGGTACGCGCTGCGTCCGGCCGGTCGTCCGCGGCGTCGTCCGGCCCGGCGTCGTCCGGCCCGGCCTCGTCCTCGTCTTCGCTGTCCGGGGCACTGTCCCCTGCGTGTTCCGGTGCAGGGCCGGCCTGCGGGACCGGGTCGGGCTCCGACGGGCCCGCCGAGGGGTCTGAGAGGCCCGCTGCCGCGTCGGACTCGGGGATCTCGTCCGCTGCCTCGATCACCGACACGGCCTCGTCCTCGGGCTCCTCAGCGGCGTTCGCGGGCGAGGTCGGGGAGAGGCTCGACGGCGCCTGCCAGTGGATGCGCGGCGGCTCGGCCAACGGGCGGCCGCCGAACTCGGCGAGCCACGCGGCCACCATGGCGAGGTTCTCCCGCCACTTCTCCTCGGAGATCGGGGGCAGGATCGAGTCCCACAGCGACAGGAACGTGCCCCGCAGCTGCAGTCGCCCGTACGGCCGGGCCAGGAACCACAGGTGCAGGTGCGCCGAGCCGTCGCCCCACCGGTTCACGTGGACGCGGGCCACTCCGTCGAGCGAGCGGACGGCCCGCTCCAGGCGGACGGTCATCACGCCCAGTTCGGCGGCGAGCAGGTTCGGCAGGTCGCCCAGATCCAGGTGGGAACGGGACTCCAGGATCAGGACCATCGGCAGGCCGGTGGGCCGGTCCATGGCGCGGACGCGCCACCGCTCACCGACCCAGATGTACGCCTCGTCGGGCGCGTTGCAGGCGGTGCACTCCCGGTCCGCCTCGCCGCGGCGGGGAGGTTCGAACGGTACGGGCTCGTCGAGTTGCTTGACGCGGAGATCGCCCTCGAAGGGGAAGGACGGCCACTGGGTGAAGTCGGGAACTGAGGGAGGGGTGTCCGGCACGACGCTGACCCTAACCGAGTTGGCGACGCCTGTCCCTACCTGTTCCACTGGCCGCCCACCGGTTGTCCACCGCGTTGTCCACAGGCTGCCGAGATCACCAGCACAGCGCGTCATGCACTGCTCAGCAAGGGTTTCCTCGCTTTGTTTCACGTGAAACGGGGAGTGCCTGTGGACAACCGCTGTGGATAACTCGGGGTGCGTCTGGGCCCGTTCTTCCAACGATCCGGTGAACGATCCGCACCGGGTGCCGACGGCTTCTTCTCGTGCGTGTTTCACGTGAAACGGCGGACGCGTCGGCCCGCATCTCGGCGCGGTCGCTCGGCTCGCTGGCGTCGACTGACCTTGTTCCGTGACTGCGTCCGCGGCGGGTGCGGCGGATCGAACGAGGCGCCTCGGGGCGACGGCGACAGAGGAGTCGCGAGGCGAGCCATCCGGCGGTTGTTCGTTGGGAGCGGGCCGGGCTGCGCGGATACCAAGCCGCGCCGACCACCGCTCGGCTTATGGCCGGCACCGCGCCGCATCGCTTGTACCCGGCACAGCCGGGACTCGATCGGATGAGGGTCGGGTTGGTCGCCGCGTTTCACGTGAAACAGCAAGCGCGTCTGAGCCGACAGGCCGAGCCCGAGCTGGCCGCACGGGCCTCGGGTTTGCCGCTCGACCGCTGATTGGGCTCGCCACCGCCCTGGAGTCGTGCGACCACCCGGCCGGCCCGGAGAGCGATGCCGGGTCATCGACGGCGGCGCGAACGAGTCAGCATCATTCGGCCCAGGGATGCTGAGCCGGGCCGCACAGCTCGGCCCGCTGGCCGGGCTCCTCGCGACAGGCGCTCCCGGCTCGGCGCTCCCGACTCGGCGCTCCCGACTCGGCCGCTCGCCGGTTCGACACTCCCCGGTTCGGCAGTGTTCGGTTCGGCACTGCTCGGCTCAGCGACCCTCGCTCAGGTGCTCCCCGGTTCGGCGGGGCGCGGCTCAATGCGCCTGGATCGCTCACAGGCGCTGATCGGATAGGGGTCGGCAGGACGGCTCTTGCGCGGTCGTCACGGCCGGGCGTGCTCAACCCTCTGGCCCGTCAGCATGGTCATCCTCCGATCGCCCTTGCCCTAGCTCAGGGCTTGCCGCCCGGGACAGTCGACACGCCAACCCGGGACAGTCGGCACGCCAGCCCGGGGCACGCCGGCACGCTGGCCCGGGCATGGCGGCTCGGCAGCCCGGCAGCCCGACGGCCCGGCAGCCCGGCAGCCCGACGGCCCGGCAGCCCGACGGCCCGGCAGCCCGGCGGCCCGAATGGCTTCCCGGCGGAGAACCGGTTCGCGTGCGTGCGATCGGTGGGCGGCACCAGCCGGCGGCTAGACGGGTGCGTCACGCGGAACGAGCGGGTCACCAAGCAACGGATTCCGTCTGAGCCGTCGCCGCCAGCCCTCCTGCCAGACTCAGCGGAGTGGGCGCGGACCGACTCGTCAACGCCGAACGGCGGCTCTTTCGGAACCTTTGGCACTCGGCCCTCGCGTACTCAGCCCTTCAGCGCTCGGGCGCGCGGCCTGCCGCCGATCAGTAACGCGGATAGCAGATTCACCGCCACCACCCAGTCGCCTGCCCCCGTTTCACGTGAAACGACGGGCGAGGCACGACAGCCCCAACAGCCGATGCGACCCAGGATGCTCCCGCTTCGACCGCATCAGCGCGGAAGGACGCTAGGGCATCGGTGAGCACCACCGGCACCAGACGGCCCGGCCCCTCGTCGGAGACGGCATCGGCTTCGGAGGGGCCGGTCCCCGTCGACCGAGTAGCCGTGACCCAACGAACCGCCATGCCCGACGAACGGCACCGAACCGACCCGGACACAGATCCGGCCGCATCCCCTCGTCGGGATGCGGCCGGATCGACACCGGAGAAAAGGGCTACGCCTCGGGCTGCCCGTCCTCGCCCACGCCGATGATGCCGACGATCCGCTCCAGGTCGTCGACGGTGGCGAACTCGATCGTGATCTTGCCCTTGCTGCGGCCGATGTCGACCTTCACCCGGGTGTCGAACCGGTCCGAGAGACGGTCCGCGAGATCGGTGAGCGCCGGGGCGTGCGGCTTCGGCCGACGCTTGGCGGCGGCCGACTTCGCCGGCTCCTCGGTGAGCGCCAGGTGCACCAGTTCCTCGGCGCCGCGGACCGTGATGCCCTCGCGAACGATCCGCTCGGCGAGTGCCTCCTGCGCCTCGGCGTTGTCCAGGCTGAGCAGTGCCCGGGCGTGGCCGGCGGAGAGGACACCGGCGGCGACCCGGCGCTGCACGGCGGGTGGCAGGTTCATCAGCCGGATGGTGTTGGAGATCTGCGGGCGGCTGCGGCCGATCCGCCGGGCCAGTTCCTCGTGCGTGGCACCGAACTCCTCAAGGAGTTGCTGGTACGCCGCCGCCTCTTCGAGCGGGTTGAGGTTGGCGCGGTGGATGTTCTCCAGGAGCGCGTCCCGGAGCATCGCGTCGTCCTTGGTGTCCCGGACGATGGCGGGGATGGTCTCCCGGCCGACCGCCTGGGCGGCACGCCAGCGCCGCTCACCCATCACGAGTTCGAACTTCTCGGGGTCGAGCTGGCGGACCACGATCGGCTGGAGGAAGCCGACCTCCTGGATCGAGGTCTTCAGTTCCTCCAGCGCCTCCTCGTCGAAGACGTGCCGGGGCTGCTTCGGGTTCGGCACGATCGCGTCGACCGGGATCTCCGCGAAGCGGGCGCCGGGCACCGGGCTCAGCTGGGGCTCGGGCTCGACTGCCGGAGGCGGGGTACCCCCGACGCCGCCGGTGATGGCGGCGGTCGCGCCGGCGACCGGAGTCGACGGCGACGCGGCAGTGGCCGACGATTCCGGTTCGGTGGCAGCCGGTTCGGCGCCCGGTACCGGTCCGGTGGGGATGAGGGCGCCGAGCCCTCGGCCCAGTCCGCCGCGGGGACGGTTCTTCATGCGACGCCTCCCAGCGACATCTCCGCACTACGCATTCCGGCTCACCGGCTCCTTGACGCCTCGCTCCGCGATCTCCTGGGCGGCCTCGAAGTAACTCGTGGCCCCCCGCGAACCGGGATCGTAGGTCATCACCGACTGGCCGTAGCTCGGTGCCTCGGAGACACGCACGTTGCGGGGGATGACGGCCTGGAGCACCTTGTCGCCGAAGTGGTTCCGGACGTCCTGCTCCACCGCGTCGGCCAGCCGGGTACGCCTGTCGTACATGGTGAGCAGGATCGTGGAGACCTCGAGCTTCGGGTTGAGGTGCTGACGAACCAGGTTGATGTTGTTGATCAGCTGGTTGAGGCCCTCCAGCGCGTAGTACTCACACTGGATCGGGATCAGCACCTCCTGCGCGGCCACGAGCGCGTTGACTGTGAGCAGGCCGAGCGACGGCGGACAGTCTATGAAGACGTAGTCGAAGTGGCCGGGGTACGCGGCGATGGCCCTCGCCAGGCGCGACTCCCGGGCCACCACGGAGACCAGCTCGATCTCGGCGCCGGCCAGGTCGATCGTGGCCGGTACGCACCACAGGTTCGGGATGCCCTCGACCGCCTGGGCCACCTCCTCCAGCGGCACACTGTCGATCAGGCAGTCGTACACGTCGGGCACGCCCGTGTGGTGCGGCACGTTAAGACCGGTGGAGGCGTTGCCCTGGGGATCAAGGTCGACCACGAGCACCCGGTTGCCGTGCAGCGCGAGTGCCACTGCGAGGTTCACGGTGGTGGTCGTCTTACCCACGCCGCCCTTCTGGTTGGCGACGCACATCACCCGGGTCCGGTCGGGGCGCGGCATGGTGACCTCGCCACTGGGATTCAGGATCTGCACGGCGCGCATCGCCTCCATAGCCAACGGTGGATCATCCTCTTCGCGCGTCGGGGTTTCACGTGAAACGTACGTGCTGGCGTCTACCTCGTCCCCGTACCCGTCCGCTTGTGGCGTGTCGGACGGCGCCGCTGTGACCTCGGGGACGGCCTGGAACGGCACGGCCGAGACGGGCGGCTGGGGTTCGTAGCGGGTGGGTACCGCGGCGTTCGCCCGCACCGCGGGCGGGCGAGGAGTCGGTGCGTTCACCGGACCGTCGGCCGGGTCGAGCGGGTCGCGGGCCGGCGGTACGTTCGCCGGCACGGACGACACGGGCCGCACGGGCCCGCCGGCCGACGGCTCCCGTCGCTTGGACGGCTGAGCCGGGTACGGGGAGGACGGTTCGCCGGGCTCGTTCACCGTCCACTCCTGGTAGTTGGTTTCACGTGAAACGGGGTCGGCGGAGGGCTCGCCTCCTGGTCCGGTCAACCGTGGATCGTCGTACCTGCCGTCGTCATGCACCTGTCATCCCTACCCGCTCCGGATGGTCGGTCCGCACCCGTCGAATCGCGTCCGCGCCTCGCACGGCGCCGTCGGTTCGGCGGGAACCGTCAGGTTCGGGTGCCGCCCGGCACCGCCGTTCCACACTATCGACGCGCGGTCAGCCTACGGCCGACGGGCGCGGTGGGTCCATGTCGGGTTGCGATCGATCGCGTCACGCCCACCGGTCCAACGACCGGATCGGGCGTGCGGAATGGCGTACCGGCTCAGCGGTCGCCGCGGCGGCGACCGCCACGCGACCGCTTCGGCTTCTTCGGACGGCGCGGGTTGATCACGCGCTCCCGGACCACCTCGACCACAGTCGCCGGGGGGTCGATCACCCCTTCGCCGCAGCGGTGCAGTTCCGGGGTCGCGCCGCCGAGGCGGATCACGGCCTCGGTGTGCTCGGTGATCTCGTCGGCCGCCGAGGCGCCCTTGAGCGCGACCAGCCGTCCGCCGGGGGCCACGAGCGGCAGGCACCAGGAGGCGAGCCGGTCCAGCGGCGCCACCGCGCGGGCAGTCACGATGTCGGCGCTCAGTGGTTCCCGGTCACGCGAGCCGGCCGCCGCCTCCTCGGCCCGCCCACGGAACACACGGACGTCCCGGGTCAGGCCGAGACGCTGTACCGCCTCGATCAGGAAGGCGGTCCGCCGGGCCAGCGGCTCGACGAGCGTCACGGTGAGGTCGGGACGCGCGATCGCCAGCACCAGACCGGGCAGCCCGGCACCGGAGCCGACGTCGATCACGCTGGCGCCCTCCGGGATCCGCTCCGCCACCACCGCACAGTTGAGCAGGTGCCGCTCCCAGAGGCGCGGCGTCTCGCGGGGGCCGATCAGGCCGCGGACCACGCCGTCGGTGGCGAGTAGTTCGGCGTACGCGGCGGCCAGGTCGAGCCGGTCATCGAACAACGCGCGGGCGGCCTCCGCCAGCTCGGGCGGCAGCGTCGCCGTCGCCGGGTCGGGGACGTCGTCACCGTCCACGAGGGACGGTGCGTCCGCCGACGGCTCCGCGAAGACCGGGTCGGCCACCGCGGCCGGGTCGGCCGGCGTCACGTCCGCCGCCTGCTCGCCGGAGAAGGCGGGTGTCACGTCCACCGCCGGGTCGGCGGGCTCGATCCCGGTCACCACCGCCGGCTCGCCGGAGAAGGCGGGCTCGCCGGGGTCGGTCACGGCCCTTCCCGGGTACGCCGGGTCGGCCGGCCCGTCGTCATCGGAGAAGACCGGGTCGACTGTGTTGTCGGGGCGCGCAGCCGACGGCCCGGGCGGCGTACCGCCCGGGCCGGTCACGGCTCCTGCCGTCGTCTCGTCGGAGATCACAGACCTCAGTCCGCCACCGGCCGGACGACGATGCGGCGGTTGGGCTCGACGCCCTCGGACTCGCTCTCCACCCCGCTCATCGCGTTCACCACGTCGTGCACGCACTTGCGCTCGAACGCGGACATCGGCTCCAGGCGCACCGGCTCGCCGTGCTCCTTGACCTTCTCGACCGCGTTCTTCGCCACGGCGGCCAATTCCTTGCGCCGGGCGGCCCGGTAGCCGCCGACGTCGAGCAGCAGCCGGCTCGGGGTGCCGGTCTGACGGAACACGGCCAGCCGGGTCAGCTCCTGGAGCGCCTCCAGGGTCGCGCCGCGCTGGCCGACCAGGTTCTGGAGCCGGCCGCCGACGACCTCGACGACGGGGCGGCCGCCGGAGACCAGCTCGTCGATGTCGCCGTCGTAGTCGAGGATGTCCAGCAGTCCCTCGACGTAGTCGGCGGCGATCTCGCTCTGCCGGAACAGGTCGCTGTCGGCCGGGGCCTTCTTCTCCCGGGCCTCGCCCACGGCGTCCTCGGTCTCGGTGGCGGCGGTAACGGGGGTCTCCTCGTCCAGGGACTGGTCGGCGCTGGGGATGCTGGTCTCGGTCACGGGTCTCATCTCCGTACTCGCTCGGCCGGACCGTCGGGGGTCCGCTGGTCTCCCGGGGCCGGCGGGAGGTTCGCCGGGTGCCCTCGGGCACGTCTGTACGGGCCAGTTTCGCCCGTGTCCGCGCTCCGCGCGGCGATTCCGGCCCGGCGCCGACTCCTCGGATGGCAGCACGCGGCCGGAACGGGCCACCGCCGACGTCGCGACGGTGGCCCTGTGGGCTCAGCCCTGTCGCTTGGCGGGCTTGCTGCCACCCTTCTTCGGGTTGACCGGCTTGGCGCCAGGCTTCGGGCCGGCCACCTTCGGCGCGACGGCCGGAGCCTTCGCCGGCGGCTGGGCCGCCTTGCGGCCGAACAGGCCACCGGCCTTGGCCGGCTGCACGGGGCCCTTGCCGGAGGTGCTCTTGGCGGCGCTGGTGCTCTTCGCGGTCGGCGGCGGCGGGAACTTCCGCAGCACCCACTGCTGCTGGCCGAGCGTGAAGAGGTTGTTGGTGACCCAGTAGATGATCACACCGATCGGGAAGATCGCACCCGAGATCAGCAGCGACAGCGGGATGCCGTAGAGCATCAGCCGCTGCACCATGCGCTGCTGCGGGTCCTCGGCCCACCCGGTCTTGAGGATCATCTGACGGCTGGTCAGGTAGGTGGTGGCGATCATGATGATCACCAGGATGCCGGCGACCACCTTGACCGTGCCGGTGCTCGCTCCGAGCCGGCTCAGCTCGTCAGCGGTGGAGCCGAACTTGCCGGAGATCGGCGCGGTGAACAGCGTCGCGTTGGAGGCGCTGTTGAACTGGTCGACGGTCCAGCCGTACAGGGTCTTGCCCTGGTTGTCGGGGCTGAGGCGGCGCAGCGTGTGGAACAGGCCCAGGAAGACCGGGATCTGGAGGAACATCGGAAGGCAGCCCATGAGCGGGTTGGCCTTTTCCTTCCGATAGAGCTCCATCATCTCCTTCTGGAGCGTCTCCCGGTCACCCTTGTGCTTCTCCTGGAGCTCCTTGACCTTCGGCTGGAGCGCCTGCATGGCACGCTGCGACTTGATCTGCTTGACGAAGACCGGGAACAGGATCACCCGGACCGTCACCACCAGGAAGACGATGGCGAGGATCCAGGCCCAGTTCGTACCGATCACGGCCCCGACCGGAACTCCGATGGCGTCCCAGGCCGAGTGCCAGGTCAGCAGGATCCACGAGATCGCGTAGTAGATCCAGTCGAGACTAAACACTCAGGCTCCAGTCACGTCGGAACGGCGGCGGTCGCCCGGCTCCGGAACCGGGTCGTGTCCACCAGGGTGGAAGGGGTGGCAGCGCGACAGCCGACGGACCGTCAGCCAGGCTCCCCGCAGCGCACCGTGCCGGGACACCGCCTCGACGGCGTAGGCACTGCACGACGGGTAGAACCGGCAGCGGGCCGGCAGTGCCGGACTTATCCACCGACGGTACGCGATGATGGGTGCCAGCAGCATGCGGGCACCGGTTGTGGGCGACGGAGTCGTCGTCGGGCCGGTCACCGCGACCGCCGTCCCCGGGGGGCCCGTGCGGCGGCGATGGCCGCGTCCAGGTCGGCCCCGAGCCGGGCGTACGTCGCGTCGGCGGCCGCAGGCAGCGCGCGTACCACGAGGGTGGTGCCGGCGGGCAGCTCGCCCAGCCGCTCGCGGACCAGATGCCGGAGCCGGCGGCGGACCTTGTTGCGGACCACAGCGCCGCCGACGGCCTTGGACACGACGAAGCCGGCGCGGCTCGGTGCGGAGGTCTCCGCACCGAGGCTTCGCGCCGGCTCCGGCGAGAGTGTCGCGGTGGTGCCGATCGGCTCGGGGAGGGTCAGGTGGACCACGACGGCGCCACGGCCGACGCGTCGGCCACCGCGAACCGCTGCGGCGAAGTCGTTACTGCGCCGCAGTCGTTGCGCGGCGGCCAGCACGACTGCCCACGTCCCCGGACCGGACCTGTCGGCGTCAGGCCGACAGGCGGGCGCGGCCCTTGGAGCGACGGGTCGAGATGATGGCGCGGCCGGCACGGGTGCGCATGCGCAGCCGGAAGCCGTGGGTCTTCGCGCGCCGGCGGTTGTTCGGCTGGTAGGTGCGCTTGCTCACGTCAGGCTCTCCGTTGTCGTACGCCCCGCGCGGCGGATCGCCCGGGGTCGTGTGCTGGTCCAGATCACCTGTCGGTGACCTCCGATCGGCGCTGCCGCGACACGCTCCCCGGCGATGCGGGGTGACAGCCACGGACAGCAAGCATCAATCACCCTAGCAGAGGGCGAGAGAGCAGCCGCTCCAGCCTACGCAGGGGCGCAATGACCGTCAAACGTCACACTCGGGCGTCCGACCTGCGCGCAAGCGCGACCGAAGGGGCGGTTTTCACTGATGTTGCCGAGGTCGTCAGGGTGTCGCCGGTTGATGCTGTGGGGTCCGCGCTGTTAGCGTGCGCGATTGCGGTCGGCGTCGGGGGTCCGGGGTTTGTCGCCGATCGGCAAGACCGGACACGCTGTTGAATCGTTCGGCACGGTGAACCCGCTTCAACGCCTCCCCGGATCGAGGGGGGCAGGTCCGACCCGCGTCCGGTGGGCGGCCACAATCGGTCGGTACACAGGCTGTGGATAACTTGTGGATGACGACCGGTCAGCCGTCCGGGCGGGCGTGAGAAGGAGCAGGCGAGGGGGTGGCACGACGGTGACCGGAGCGACCGACCTTGCCGCGGTGTGGACGGCGACCACCGACGAACTCGCCGACGAGATCATCTCCGCGCAGCAACGGGCGTACCTCCGGCTCACCCGGCTGCGGGCGATCGTCGAGGACACGGCGCTGCTCTCGGTGCCGGACGCCTTCACCCGGGACGTGATCGAGTCCCGGCTCCGCCCGGCCATCACCGAGGCGTTGAGCCGCCGGCTCGGCCGGCCGATCCAGGTGGCCGTCACCGTGCGGGTCTCCGACGACCCGAGCGCCCGCCCGGCCGGCACTGTCTACCGCAGCGGCCCGGAGCCGCTGCCCGAGCACGACGCCGCCGCCCCGCTGCCCGGCTTCGACCAGCCCGCGTCCGCCTTCCCGTCGCCGCGCCCGGAACCCGGGTACGCCGAGGCCGGGTACGCCGAACCGCGCCCGGAGCAGCCGCTCGACGAGCCGGCGCCGCGCCAGCGGACCGCCGACGGCGGCGGCCGCCCGCACCTCATTCCGGCCGGCCGGGACGCGCAGGACACGCTCTTCAGCGCTGCGTTCGCCGAGCCGGTACGCACCGCGCCCGAGCGCCGCGCCTTCGACGAGCGCACCCGCATCGAGCCGCCCGTGCCCGACGCCGGCGGATACGAGCCCCGATACCGGGAGAGTCCGCCCGCCGACCCCGCGCCGATGCGCGGCCTGCCGCGCGACGGCGCCACCGACAACGGCCCCGGCCGGGGTGGCGCCGACCACCACCGTCCGGGCGGCGGCGGCCAGGCCGATCGCAGGCTCCCCGGCGGTACGGAGAGCGGCGGTAACCGGCTCAACCCGAAGTACATGTTCGAAACTTTCGTCATCGGCTCGTCCAACCGGTTCGCGCACGCCGCGAGCGTGGCGGTGGCCGAGTCGCCGGCGAAGGCGTACAACCCGCTGTTCATCTACGGCAGCTCCGGGCTGGGCAAGACCCACCTGCTGCACGCCATCGGGCACTACGCCACGACGCTCGGCAACGCGCGCTCGGTCCGGTACGTCTCGACCGAGGAGTTCACGAACGACTTCATCAACTCGCTGCGCGACGACAAGACGAGCGCGTTCCAGCGCCGCTACCGGGACGTGGACATCCTCCTGATCGACGACATCCAGTTCCTGGAGAACCGGGAGCGGACGCAGGAGGAGTTCTTCCACACCTTCAACACCCTGCACAACGCCAACAAGCAGATCGTGATCACGTCCGACCGCTCGCCGAAGCAGCTGGCGACGCTGGAGGACCGGCTGCGTACGCGGTTCGAGTGGGGCCTGCTCGCCGACATCCAGCCGCCGGACCTCGAGACGCGGATCGCGATCCTGCAGAAGAAGGCGGCCCAGGAGCGGCTGTTCGCCCCGCCGGACGTGCTGGAGTTCATCGCGTCCCGGGTGTCGAACTCGATCCGCGAACTGGAGGGGGCGCTGATCCGGGTCACCGCCTTCGCCAGCCTCACCCGATCCTCGGTCGAGCTGTCGCTGGCCGAGGAGGTGCTGCGGGACTTCATCCCGGACGGCGCCGGCCCGGAGATCACCGCGGACCAGATCATGGTGTCCACGGCCGACTACTTCGGCGTGAGCCTGGAGGACCTGCGCGGCCACTCCCGCTCCCGGGTGCTGGTGAACGCGCGTCAGGTGGCCATGTACCTGTGCCGCGAGCTGACCGACCTGTCGCTGCCCCGGATCGGGCAGGCGTTCGGCGGCCGGGACCACACGACGGTGATGCACGCGGACCGCAAGATCCGCCAGCAGATGGCGGAGCGGCGCTCGCTCTACAACCAGATCGCCGAGCTGACGAACCGCATCAAGCAGAACACCTGACCGTCTCTCTCTCCTCGCGCTGCCTCTTTCCCTCACCGCTCCCGCCGCGGACGTCCCCGCAGATCTTGGAAGCTTGGCGCCCTCATAGGGGCCGTCTCCCACCAAGATCTCGCCAGAGCTGAACGTCACACCTCACGCGTGACCTGAACGCAGCCACGGTCCCCACCCTCACCGGCCGACCGTTCGCGTCGATCATGAGGTTAGCGGCGACAAACCGGACGCCAGATGCCGCCAACTTCATGATCAACCCGAGCAGGGCTGGGCGGGGCGGGCGGAATCGCGGGAGGGGCGGCGTGACCTCGTGACCAATTCGGCGCCGACGCGGCGGGCTCGGGCGGGTGGCAAGTAGCCGACAGCGGGGATCGGTTGACCCTCGACCCGGTGGAGGGCCCAGGATCTGTCGTGTGCTCGTCCACAGCTCGTACCCGTTGTCCACAGCCCCTGTGTCACAGGCAGTGGACAACCACGCTTTGCACCCGGCCGGTTACCCACAGACTGTGGACAACTCCTGGGGACGACGCTGTGGATGCCTGGGGACAACGCAGTCGTCATCCCCAGACGACGGTCTGCCTGTGGGCGAGCTGTTGAAGGTTCTGGGGATGACGGCTCTCGACCCTGTCGGCGTTGTCCACAGCGCTGGGGAGAAAACCGGTGGATTACCGGTGGACAACCGGTGGACAGCCGTGGAAAACCCGGCGGCCGGCGAGGGCTGTGGACCGGGACACGAGTTTTACCCCTGGTTCTCCACAGCCAAACCACCGGTGGATAACGTGTCTGACCTGCGCGGACGCCGGTTCTCCACAGTTTGCACAGGTGCGATGAAGACGATGAGTTATCTCTTCTAAACAACAAAAACCAATCATCACCGTTGGACTTCCTGTGGATCGGGCCGGAGCACTGCCGTCGGCAGTCGCCCGGGGCACCTGGATCCACGGGGTCGGGCGCACAGCCGATGTCCCAGCGCCTTAAGGTGCGATGGGTACCCGCACGGTCGGGCGGGACGGGTGGCAGCGGTCGGCATGAGAGAGTTGTCGCTGACGTCGACGCGGAGGCATTGATGAAGTTCCGAGTGGAGCGCGACGCGCTCGCCGAGGCGGTCGCGTGGACCGCCAAGAGCCTGCCCAACCGACCCTCCGTACCGGTGCTGGCCGGGGTGATGCTCCGCGTCACCGACGGCAACCTGCAGGTCTCCGGCTTCGACTACGAGGTCTCCAGCCAGGTGACGGTCGAGGTGCAGGGTGACGCGGACGGCGCCGCCCTGGTCTCCGGCCGCCTGCTCGCCGAGATCACCAAGGCCCTGCCGGCCAAGCCGGTGGACATCGCCGCCGTCGGCGCCCACCTCGAACTGGTCTGCGGCAGCGCCCGGTTCACGCTGCCCACCATGCCGGTGGAGGACTACCCGACGCTGCCGGAGATGCCGGAGAGCGCGGGCACCGTCGACGCCGCCGCCTTCGCCTCCGCCGTGGCCCAGGTGGCTGTCGCCGCGGGCCGCGACGAGACGCTGCCGATGATGACCGGCGTACGGATCGAGCTGAGCGGCAGCACGATGGCCATGCTGGCGACCGACCGCTACCGCCTCGCGCTGCGCGAGATGGAGTGGAACCCGGACGACCCGGAGATCAGCCTCAACGCGCTGGTGCCGGCCCGTACGCTGCACGACACCGCGAAGGCGCTCGGCCCGCTCGGTGGCCACGTCACCATGGCGCTGTCCTCCGGCGGCGCCGGTGAGGGCATGATCGGTTTCTCCGGTGGCACCCGCCGGACCACCAGCCGCCTGCTCGACGGCGCCAACTACCCGCCGGTGCGCTCGCTGTTCCCGGCCGACCACAACGCCGAGGCCCGCGTCGCCGTCGCCGCGCTCATCGAGGTGGTCAAGCGCGTCGCGCTGGTCGCCGAGCGCACCACCCCGGTGCTGCTCAGCTTCAGCGCCGACGGTCTCGTGGTCGAGGCGGGCGGCACCGAGGAGGCCCGGGCCAGCGAGGCCATGGAGGCCACCTTCAGCGGCGAGCCGCTGACCATCGGGTTCAACCCGCAGTACCTCATCGACGGCCTGGCCAACCTGGGCGCGCAGCACGCCCTGCTCCGGTTCGTCGACGCGTTCAAGCCCGCGGTCATCTCCCCGGCAGGCGAGGATGGCGAGGTCATCCCGGGGTACCGGTACCTCATCATGCCGATCCGCGTGTCCCGCTGATCGCAGGCAGCACGACCCTGACGTACGGAGGTAGGAGCAGATGCAGCTCGGCCTGGTAGGACTCGGCCGCATGGGCGGCAACATGCGGGAGCGGTTGCGCGCCGCCGGGCACGAGGTGGTCGGCTACGACCACAACCCGGAGATCAGCGACGCCGCGAGCCTGGCCGAGCTTGCCGAGAAGCTCCAGTCGCCCCGCGCGGTGTGGGTCATGGTTCCCGCCGGCGTCACCGACGCCACCATCGACGAGCTCGCCGATGTGCTCGGCGAGGGTGACATCATCATCGACGGCGGCAACTCCCGGTTCAGCGACGACGCCCCGCGCGCCGAGCGGCTGAACGAGCAGGGCATCGGCTACATCGACGTCGGCGTCTCCGGCGGCGTCTGGGGCCGGCAGAACGGGTACGCGCTGATGGTCGGCGGGGCGCAGGAGCACGTCGAGCGGCTCATGCCGATCTTCGAGTCGCTCAAGCCCGAGGGCGAGTTCGGCTTCGTGCACGCCGGCCCGGTCGGCGCCGGCCACTACGCCAAGATGGTGCACAACGGCATCGAGTACGGCCTGATGCACGCCTACGCCGAGGGCTACGAGCTGCTGGCGGCCTCGGAGCTGGTGACGAACGTCCCCGGCGTGTTCAAGTCGTGGCGCGAGGGCACCGTCGTGCGCTCCTGGCTGCTCGACCTGCTGGACCGGGCACTCGACGAGGATCCGGAACTGGCCGAGCTGAGCGGCTACACCGAGGACACCGGCGAGGGCCGCTGGACCGTGGACGAGGCGGTCCGGCTCGCCGTACCGCTCAACGTCATCACCGCGTCGCTCTTCGCCCGGTTCGCCTCCCGGCAGGACGACTCGCCCGCGATGAAGGCCGTCGCCGCGCTGCGCCAGCAGTTCGGCGGCCACGCCGTCCACAAGCGCTGACCGGTATCCACAGGCTGTGTACGTCCGCCGGCTCGAACTGGTCGACTTCCGCTCGTACGAGCGCGTCGGCGTCGACCTGGAGCCGGGGCCGAACGTGCTCGTCGGCGCCAACGGCGTCGGCAAGACCAACCTGGTCGAGGCGCTGGGTTACGTGGCGACCCTGGATTCGCACCGGGTCGCCACCGACGCCCCGCTGGTCCGGATGGGCGCCGCCTCGGCGGTGATCCGGTGCGCCGTGGTGCACGAGGGCCGGGAGCTGCTGGTCGAGCTGGAGATCGTTCCGGGCAAGGCCAACCGGGCCCGCCTCGGCCGGTCCCCGGCCCGCCGCGCCCGGGACGTGCTCGGCGCGCTGCGCCTGGTGCTGTTCGCGCCGGAGGACCTGGAACTGGTCCGCGGCGACCCGGCTGAACGCCGCCGCTACCTGGACGACCTGCTGGTCACCCGCCAGCCCCGCTATGCCGGTGTCCGTGCCGACTACGAGCGTGTGGTCAAGCAACGCAACGCGCTGCTGCGTACGTCGTACCTCGCTCGGAAGACCGGCGGCACACGCGGCGGAGACCTGTCGACGCTGGCCGTGTGGGACGCGCATCTGGCGCAGCACGGCGCGGACCTGCTCGCCGGCCGCCTGGAGCTGGTGGCCGCGCTGACCCCGCACGTGGCGAAGGCGTACGACGCGGTGGCGGCCGGACGTGGCGCGGCGGGCATCGCGTACCGGCCCTCGGTGGAGCTGCCCGAACCCGGCGCCGACCGCGCGGCGCTGGCGGAGGCGCTCGCCGCCGCGCTCACCGCGAACCGCGCCGCCGAGATCGAGCGCGGCACCACACTCGTCGGCCCGCACCGCGACGACCTGGCGCTGACGCTCGGCCCGCTGCCCGCCAAGGGGTACGCGAGCCACGGCGAGTCCTGGTCGTACGCGCTGGCGTTGCGGCTGGCCGGGTACGACCTGCTGCGCGCCGACGGGATCGAGCCGGTGCTGGTGCTCGACGACGTCTTCGCCGAGCTGGACACCGGCCGGCGGGAGCGGCTGGCCGAGCTGGTCGGCGGCGCGAGCCAGCTCCTGGTCACCTGCGCGGTGGACGACGACGTGCCGGCGACGCTGCGCGGCACCCGGTACGCGGTGGGCGAGAGGACGGTGCGACGTGCCGGATGACGAGGTGCAGCTCCCGCCCGCGCGGCTCGGGCCGGGACGCGACGCGCGTACCCCGGGGAAGCCCGCGGACGGCGAGCCGGCCGCGAAGCTGCCGGAGGGCACGGCCGGGCCGGAGCTGGCGCGGGCGGTGCTCGACGCGGCGAAGGCCCGGCGGCAGGCGGCGGCCCCGCGACGGCGCGGCGCGGTCCGCGGCGACGGCGAGAAGCGGCTGCGTGGCTACTCCGGCCCGGGGCCGGACCCGCGCGACCCGCAGCCGCTCGGCGCGGTGCTGGACAAGCTGATGAAGGCGCGCGGCTGGCAGCAGCCGGCCGCCGAGGCGACCGTGTTCGGCGCGTGGGAGAAGGTGGTCGGCCCGGAGGTCGCGCAGCACAGTCGCCCGGTCAAGCTGGAGGACGGCGAGCTGACCGTGGAGGCGCGTTCGACGGCCTGGGCGACCCAGCTGCGCCTGCTGGCGGGCTCGCTGTTGCAGCAGATCGCCCGCGAGGTCGGCCACAACGTGGTGCGCAAGCTGCACATCCACGGGCCGGCGGCGCCGTCGTGGTCGCGCGGCCCTCGACGGGTACGCGGGCGCGGCCCTCGCGACACCTACGGCTGACCGACACCGCCCGAACGCCGCGACTCCCGCCGGGCGCGCTTGAGTTCGCGCTGCTCGCGGCTCCACTGCTTGCGGCGCTCCAGGTCTTCCTTCCACGCGTCGCGGGCCAGCTTCGAGCCGCCCTGCACCGCGCCCTGCACCTGGGACGGGCCGGCTAGGTTGCGGAACACCCAGCCCAGCAGACGGCCACCCTTGCCGGAGGCGTCGCCCACCTGCTCGTCGTCGCTCATCCCGCCGCCTCTCTGTTTGTGTGCAAACCATTGGTACACCAATCATTGCTACGATCGCAACGACGACGAGGAGGACGCGGGTGACCGACGGCATCGAGGAGGACCCCCTGGCGCTGGAGCAGCAGGTCTGCTTCGCGCTCTCAGTCGCCGCCCGGAGCGTCGTCGCTGTCTACCGGCCGCTGCTGGAGCCGATGGGGCTCACTCATCCGCAATACCTGGTGATGCTGGCGCTCTGGCAGCACGCGCCGCTGTCCGGCCGGGATCTGAGCCGGCTGCTCCAGCTCGACCCGGGCACGCTGTCACCGCTGCTCAAGCGGCTGGAGGCGGCCGGCTACATCCGGCGGGAACGCGACGCCGCCGACGAGCGCAGCCTGGCCGTCTCGCTCACCGCCGAGGGGCAGGCGCTGCGGGCGCAGGCCGAGCGGATCCCGCCGGCCATCGTGCAGCGCCTCGGCCTGCCGCTGGCCGACCTGCGGCACCTGCACACGGCGCTGACCGAGGTGATCGCGGCAGCCAACCAGGCCACGTCTTCTTCGGGCGCTGCGGCGCCCGGTCAGGCGTCGGCGTAGACCGCGAAGCCCCGCTCCGCGCAGCGCCGGTAGAAGGCCGCCAGCACGCTCAGCTCGGCGCAGGTGAAGTTCCACTGCGGCGGATCGCCGCTCTCGTCCCGCAGCCGGTCGAGCCGGCTGTCGAGCCAGCGGAGCTGCTGCTCGGCCAGCCGCCCGTCGCCGAGCAGCGCGCGCAGCACCTCGCTCACCGACTCGAACGTGACCGGCTCGCCGTACGGCCGGTGCCGTGCGACGAACTTCTCCACGCCCTCGGCGATCCAGGAGCAGCCGTCCGGGTCGATCACCGGGTCCTCGTCCTCGACCGCGTTCTCCGTGGCGTAGAGCACATTCTCCAGCCCGAGGATCAAATCGACCAATTCGGTGTACGCGGTCGCGCGTACCGTGCCGGTCTTCGCGATCAGCTCGGCGAGCGCCGCGGTCGGCGCGGAGATCCGGGGCATGTCCACGATCTCGCCGAAGTCCACGAACTCAGCCGGCGCGACCGGATCGTAGAAGCGGCCGGTCCGCGGCCAGTGCACCGCGACGTTGTCCAGCCCCATCTGGCGTCACCTCTCACCAAGCGTTTTCGGACCATCTCCGACGATCGTCCCGGTTCCGGGCGCAAAAGATCAAGACCGCAACGGCGGCGCCGCAAAAGCTACGGCACGCCGGGCCCGGCCGCGACCCCCGGTCGGGGCAGCCGCCGATCACCGGTCGGATGACCGTCGTGGCTCACGGTGGCCGGTGGCGCGGTACCGCCCCAATGGCGTGTAGGGGGAGTCGTGGGCGACGCGGTTCGTCCGGCTACGGCATTCTCAGCCGCCCCGGAGAGGGTGCCGAGTGGCGGTTTGGTCGGCTCCGC
This sequence comes from Micromonospora sp. CNZ297, assembly GCF_007827625.1. Taxonomy (NCBI): domain Bacteria; kingdom Bacillati; phylum Actinomycetota; class Actinomycetes; order Micromonosporales; family Micromonosporaceae; genus Micromonospora; species Micromonospora sp. CNZ297. The sequence continues at coordinate 212,561 of NZ_VISU01000007.1, forward strand.
ACAGTAAGATTGAGGGCGAGACGAAAGACCCGAGACGGAGCGACGGACAGGGGCCCGCATGAGCCCTCGATCATAGTCCCGCATCGGGTCCGAGCCGATCGCGATCCGCGGGCAACCGCGGCGCCCGGCGTACATGATCCGAGCCTGGCGATCCCAGGGGCGGTCCATGCGCGCCGACGTCGCGTCCTGTCCGCCGAACCCGCGCCCCGCGCCCACGCGCGGCCGGTGCGAGAAAGTGGCCGAGCGTGGCAGCGGAGGACAACAAGAAGTACGGTGCCGAGTCCATCACCGTTCTCGAAGGCCTGGAAGCGGTCCGGAAGCGGCCCGGTATGTACATCGGGTCCACCGGCGAGCGCGGTCTGCACCACCTGGTGTGGGAGGTCGTCGACAACGCGGTGGACGAGGCGCTGGCCGGGCACTGCGACACCATCGACGTGGTGCTGCTGGCCGACGGCGGTGTCCGGGTGACCGACAACGGCCGTGGCTTCCCGGTCGACCTGCACCCCAAGCTGAAGAAGCCGGGTGTCGAGGTCGCCCTGACCGTGCTGCACGCGGGCGGCAAGTTCGACGGCAAGGCGTACGCCGTCTCCGGCGGCCTGCACGGCGTCGGCGTCTCCGTGGTGAACGCGCTGTCCACCAGGATGGCCGTGGAGATCCACAAGGACGGCTTCGTCTGGCGTCAGCAGTACCACCACTCCAAGCCGACGCCGCTGGAGAAGGGCGAGGCGACCGACCGCACCGGTTCGGCTGTCTCCTTCTGGCCCGACCCGGACGTCTTCGAGACCGTCGACTTCGACTTCCACACGATCTACCGGCGCCTCCAGGAGATGGCCTTCCTCACCCGGGGTCTCACCATCCACCTGCTCGACGAGCGGGTGCCGGAGGACGAGGACGGCAAGACCCGCGAGGTCACCTTCCACTACGAGGGCGGCATCGCCGACTTCGTCCGGCACCTCAACGCCTCCAAGAGCCCGATCCACAAGACGGTGGTCGAGTTCGGCGCCGAGGAGACGGGCATGTCGGTCGAGATCGCCATGCAGTGGAACGAGTCGTACGGCGAGTCGGTCTACACCTTCGCCAACAACATCAACACCCACGAGGGCGGCACCCACGAGGAGGGCTTCCGGGCCGCGCTGACGAGCGTCGTCAACCGCTACGGCGCCGAGAAGAAGCTGCTCAAGGGCGACGAGCGCCTCTCCGGTGAGGACATCCGCGAGGGCCTGGCCGCGATCATCTCGGTCAAGCTCACCGATCCGCAGTTCGAGGGTCAGACCAAGACCAAGCTGGGCAACACCCCGGTCAAGGGCTTCGTGCAGCGGGTCTGCAACGAGTCGCTCGTCGACTGGTTCGACCGCAACCCGGCCGAGGCGAAGATCATCATCCAGAAGGCCTCCCAGGCGGCCCGGGCCCGGATCGCCGCCCAGCAGGCGCGCAAGCTCGCCCGGCGCAAGTCGCTGCTGGAGTCCGGCTCGATGCCCGGCAAGCTGGCCGACTGCCAGTCCACCGACCCGCGCGAGTCCGAGGTCTTCATCGTCGAGGGCGACTCGGCCGGCGGTTCGGCCAAGCAGGGCCGCGACCCGCGTACGCAGGCGATCCTGCCGATCCGCGGCAAGATCCTCAACGTGGAGAAGGCCCGGATCGACCGGGTGCTGAAGAACAACGAGGTGCAGGCGCTGATCACCGCGCTCGGCACCGGCATCCACGACGACTTCGACATCGAGAAGCTGCGCTACCACAAGATCGTGCTGATGGCCGACGCCGACGTCGACGGCCAGCACATCCAGACGCTGCTGCTCACGCTGCTGTTCCGGTTCATGCGGCCGCTGGTCGAGCTGGGGCACGTCTACCTGGCCGCCCCGCCGCTCTACAAGATCAAGTGGAACAAGAAGGGCGACGACGCCCAGTACGCGTACTCGGACCGGGAACGCGACGGGCTGATCGCACTGCGCCAGCAGAAGAAGCCCAACGCCCGCCCGGACGACATCCAGCGGTTCAAGGGTCTCGGCGAGATGAACTACCCCGAGCTGTGGGAGACCACGATGAACCCGGCCACGCGTACGCTGCGCCAGGTCACGCTCGACGACGCCGCCACCGCGGACGAGCTGTTCAGCGTCCTGATGGGTGAGGACGTCGAGGCTCGCCGGTCGTTCATCCAGCGCAACGCCAAGGACGTGCGGTTCCTGGACATCTGACGGACGCGCCCGGGTCGGCCGGCGATCCACCGGCCGGCCCGGCGATCCACAGAGTTATCCACAGTCTGGCCGCTTTCCACAGCCGTTATCCACAGCGAGACCACGACTCTGAGTCTGATAAGGGTTAACAGTGACCGATACTCCCGAGTCCACCCCGAACGAGCCGGAGACCCCGGAACCACTGGCGGCGGTCGTCCAGCACGACCGGATCGAGCCGGTCGGCCTCGAGGTCGAGATGCAGCGCTCGTACCTCGACTACGCGATGAGCGTCATCGTCGGGCGGGCCCTGCCGGACGTCCGGGACGGGCTCAAGCCGGTCCACCGCAAGATCCTCTACGCCATGTTCGACTCCGGCTACCGGCCGGACCGCGGGTACGTGAAGTGCTCCCGCGTCGTCGGCGACGTGATGGGCCAGTTCCACCCGCACGGCGACTCGGCCATCTACGACGCGCTGGTCCGGATGGCGCAGCCGTGGTCGCTGCGCTACCCGCTGGTCGACGGCAACGGCAACTTCGGTTCGCCCGGTAACGACCCGGCCGCCGCCATGCGGTACTGCCTTGCGGCAGATGTTCGGGTTCGTACCGTCGACGGCACCGTCCGGATCGGCGACGTCGTGCCGGACGCCGCGCCGAGCAGCGAGACCGACGTCGACCTCAAGGTCCGTGACCGCAACGGCGACCTGGTCCGTGCCAGCAGGTTCTTCCACTCCGGCGAGCACCCCACGCTGCGGCTGCGCACCCGTGAGGGGTACGAGCTGACCGGCACCCACAACCACCCGGTGCTCTGCCTGGTGAACGTGGCCGGTGTGCCGACCCTGCTGTGGAAGCTGCTTGCCGAGATCGCCCCGGGCGACCGGGTGGCCCTCCAGCGCACCGTGCCGGACGAGATCGGCTACCCGATGCTGGAGCACGTCGAGGCAGCCGTGCTCGCGGGCGCGCTTGTGTCCGAGGGGTGGGTGTCCGAGCAGCGAGCCGGCTTCAACAACGTGGACCGGGAGTTCTTCGTCCGGGTCCTCACCGCCTATGACCTCGCGGTCGGCGGCCCCCGGTACGTCGCCGAGCGGGTCATCGACTCGGGCAGCACGCTGCACGAACTCGATGTACAGAACCTCGCCGCACTGCGGGCGAGCGTACTCGGCGAGATGGTGGGCGCGCGGAGCGCCGACAAGTTCGTGCCGGAGTTCGTCTGGCGCGGACCGGCCGCGGTCAAGCGGGCCTTCCTCCAGGCGCTGTTCGAGGGCGACGGCTCGTCGTCGCTGCTGCCCCGCCACACGATCCAGGTCTCCTACTCGACCCGCAGCGAGCGGCTGGCCCGCGAGGTGCAGCAACTGCTGCTGGAGTCCGGCGTGGTCAGCCGGCAGTGCCGGTACGACAACGGCGAGATCAAGGTCGTCGTCACCAACCGGCGGGACGCCCGGATCTTCGCCACTCACGTCGGATTCCTCGGCCGCAAGCAGGCCAAGCTGGAATCCGAGCTGGCCCAGGTGCCGGCGAGCAGCACCGCGCTCTCCGGCGATCACGTGCCGTTCGTCGGTGACTTCGTCCGCGAGCACGGCGCGAGCCGCTGGACCGAGCGTGACTGGCTGCGCCGGCACAACGTGGACCGGATCGAGCGCTGGGAGCGGGACCGCGACGAGATCGCCGCCCGGATCACCGAGCCGGGCATCCTCGACGTGGTCGAACCGCTCGTCGACGGCCGCTTCTACTACGCCGGGGTGACCGACGTCACCGACGCCGGTGTGCAGCCGGTCTACAGCATCCGGGTGGACACCGAGGACCACTCGTTCGTCTCCGACGGTTTCGTCAGCCACAACACCGAGTGCAAGCTCGACCCGCTGGCGATGGAGATGCTGCGGGACATCGACGAGGACACCGTCGACCTCCAGGACAACTACGACGGCCGGGCCAAGGAGCCCACCATCCTGCCGTCGCGTATCCCGAACCTGCTGATCAACGGCTCCGAGGGCATCGCGGTCGGCATGGCCACCAAGATCCCGCCGCACAACCTGCGCGAGATCGGCGCGGCCGTGCAGTGGTGCCTGGAGCATCCGGAGGCCGACGAGGCCACCACGCTGGAAGCCCTCCTGGAGATCGTCAAGGGCCCGGACTTCCCGACCCACGGCCTGATCGTCGGTCAGGCGGGCATCCAGGACGCGTACCGGACCGGGCGCGGCTCGATCCGCATGCGCGCCGTGGTCGAGGTCGAGGAGGACAAGCGGGGCCGGCCGGCGCTCGTGGTAAGCGAGCTGCCGTACCAGGTCAACCCGGACAACCTCGCCGAGCGCATCGCCGAGCTGATCAAGGAGGGCAAGCTCGCCGGCATCGCCGACATCCGCGACGAGTCCTCCGGACGTACCGGCATGCGGATCGTGCTCGTGCTCAAGCGCGACGCGGTCGCCAAGGTGGTGCTGAACAACCTCTACAAGCACACCCAGCTCCAGGAGACGTTCGGCGCCAACATGCTGGCGCTCGTCGACGGCGTGCCGCGCACGCTGAACCTGGCCCAGTTCATCCGCTACTACGTCGAGCACCAGATCGAGGTGATCCGGCGGCGGACCGCGTTCCGGCTGCGCAAGGCCGAGGAGCGGGCGCACATCCTGCGCGGTCTGTCCAAGGCGCTGGACGCGCTGGACGAGGTGATCGCCCTGATCCGGCGCTCGCCCACTGTGGAGGACGCACGGCAGGGTCTGATCCGGCTGCTGGACATCGACGAGGTCCAGGCGACCGCGATCCTGGACATGCAGCTGCGCCGGCTGGCCGCCCTGGAGCGGCAGCGGATCCTGGACGACCTGGCGAAGCTCGAAGTGGAGATCGCCGACCTCAAGGACATCCTGGCCAAGCCGGAGCGGCAGCGGCGGATCGTCTCGGAGGAACTGGGCGAGATCGTCGCGAAGTGGGGCGACGACCGGCGTACGAAGATCGTCCCGTTCGACGGCGAGGTCTCGATGGAGGACCTCATCGCCCGCGAGGACGTGGTGGTGACGATCACCCGCACCGGGTACGCGAAGCGGACCAAGGTCGATCTCTACCGGTCGCAGCGGCGTGGCGGGAAGGGCGTCAGCGGGGCGACGCTCCGCCAGGACGACATCGTCAGCCACTTCTTCGTATGCTCTACCCACGACTGGATCCTGTTCTTCACGAACAAGGGTCGGGTCTACCGGGCGAAGGCGTACGAGCTTCCCGAGGCCAGTAGGGTGGCCAAGGGCCAGCACGTGGCCAACCTGCTCGCGTTCCAGCCCGACGAGCAGATCGCGCAGATCATTGAAATCCCGAACTACCAGGTGGCCCCCTACCTGGTACTGGCCACGAAGAACGGCCTGGTGAAGAAGACGCGGCTCGAGGAGTTCGACTCCAACCGTTCCGGCGGCATCATTGCGATCAACCTGCGCGATGAGGACGAGCTGGTCGGTGCGGTACTGGTCGCTGCTGAGGACGACCTGCTGCTCGTGTCGAAGAACGCCCAGGCGATCCGCTTCAACGCCACCGACGAGGCGCTGCGTCCGATGGGCCGGGCCACCTCCGGTGTGATCGGCATGCGCTTCAGCGGCGAGGACGAGTTGCTCGCCGTCGAGGTGGTGCGAGAGGGTCTGGACGTTCTGGTCGCGACGAACGGGGGTTACGCGAAACGTACCCCGATCGAGGAATACCCGGTCCAGGGCCGGGGAGGTAAGGGCGTGCTGACCGCGAAGATCACCGAGCGACGCGGTGGCCTGGTCGGCGCGGTCGTGATCGATCCGGAGGACGAGCTGTTCGCCATCACGAGCAACGGCGGCGTCATCCGGACTCCGGTGAAGCCTGTACGCCGTACGCGTGACCGGAACACAATGGGGGTCAAGCTGATGGACCTCCCGGACGGCGTGACTATCGTGGCGATTGCTCGCAATGCCGACGAGCCTGACGAACAGGACTAGTTGATGACGGAGACACAGGCGAAGTCGGGGAACAAGGGGACCTCGGCCACTCCGGTCGAGGAGGAGGCCGCGCAGGGCGGCACACCAGCGACCGGCCGCGCGGCTGTGGGCCGGGCCACGGTTCCCGCCGACGCGCCTGCCCCGAAGTTCACCCGGGCTCCCGGCATGGCCCCGCCTCCGGACAAGCCGGCCGAGGACTCCGGTTCCCGGGACTCGGCCGAGACCAAGGTCGACGCGCCGACATCGGCCGACGGTCTGGCCGCTCCGGCCGCCAAGCCCGCGAACGCCACGAGCACCCAGCCGATCAAGACCCCGTCGGCCGCCGGCCGGGCCTCCACCGGGACGACCGGCACGCAGCCGCGGATCGGTGCCGGCCTGGGCACCGCCCCGAAGACGTCGCCCGACGGCTCGCGCCCGAGCGGCGCCGCGAGCGCCCAGGCCCGGCCCGCCAACGGCGGCGGCCTGCCGCCGGGCATCAGCGGCGCGGCAGCCGTCGGCGCCGCGCGCGTGGGTGAGGCGGTACGCGCCGCGCGTACCTCGGTCAGCTCGGCCGCGTCGCGCGGACCGCGACGGGCCCGGCTGAACCTGAAGCGGATCGACCCGTGGTCGGTGATGAAGTTCGCCTTCGCGGTGTCGGTGGTGCTCTTCATCGTGGTCGTCGTGGCGACGTCGGTGCTCTACCTGGCGCTGGACGCCATGGGTGTGTTCAAGAGCGTCAACGACAGCCTCACCGACCTGGTGAACGCCGGCGGCGGCCAGGGTGGCGGCGGCTTCCGGATCACCGCCAAGGGCGTGATCCTGACGTCGGCGCTGATCGGCCTGGTGAACGTCGTGCTGTTCACCGCGCTGGCCACGCTCAGCGCGTTCGTCTACAACGTCTGCGCCGACCTGGTCGGCGGGATCGAGCTGACGCTCGCCGAGCGGGACTGATCGACCGGCGCCGGGGCACCGCGTAAAGCGGTCGCCCCGGCGTCGTGCGTCCGGGTAGGTTCGAGGTGGCGCGGGTGCTTCCCACCACAGACCCCCGATTTGGGCGCGGTGGAGGCGATGGGTTAACCTAGCTCGTCGCTACGCGGGGCTATAGCTCAGTCGGTTAGAGCGCAGAGCTGATAACTCTGAGGTCGCTGGTTCGATTCCAGCTAGCCCCACCGCACATCGTCCGACGACAGTCGAGCGCGAGGGGTCAAGCACATGTTCAAGAAGCTCCTGATCCTGGCCGGCATCGTCGGTGTGGCCGCCGTCGTGGCCAAGAAGGTCAAGGCCTCGAACGACGAGCGCGCCCTGTGGCACGAGGCGACCACGGCGCCCGACCTGCGCTGAACGCCGTCACGGGGCCCTAGCTCAACTGGCAGAGCACTGCCTTTGCAAGGCAGGGGTTAGGGGTTCGAGTCCCCTGGGCTCCACCACATCATTTCGCCGGATCATCAGCGGCTGTCGATGCTGCTGTGTCGCGTGCCGCCTCGGCAGTCGGCTTCCATCGATCAACGAAAGCCTCGGCGAACCGTTCATGATCTGATCGGCGTTGCACCCGGCCGACCTTCCGGCTGCGGTGTTGGAGCACGTGATGCCCTAGCTCGTGCAGCAGTACGTCGAACCGCATGAAGTCCCGCATCGACGCGGCCTCCGGTAGCGGTTGCTCGTAGAGAACGATCTCGCCCGGCACCCTGGTTCTGCCGTAGACGACGAATCCGGGCCGGAAATCCTCCCTCTGTCGCAGCTCGATGCCGCGTAACCCGTACCACGCCCAGGGCCCGAGGGTCTCCAGCACGTCGCGCACGTCTTGCCCGCTTGCCGGGTGCGCGAATCCGGATCGCGGTGCGTGAACGTGGATCCGCAGCCGGTCGAGCCGGGGCGCGCGCCGGAGTGCCTGGCGCGAACGGGGGTCTGTTCGGAGGCTTCGGCTCACAGCGGCCATGGTGGGCGGGCGGCACTACCTACGACAACGGGTTTCTCCGCGAAGCAGCTCGGCGAGGCCGACGGGGTAGAGCGGACTCCCTGCGTCGAAGCTGTTCAGCGGCCGCCACATCACCTTCGTGCCCGCGTCGTCGCGTATCTCACCGACGGCATCCCGCTCGTAGAGGACTGGTCGGCGAGCCGGCAGTCGAAGACGAAGACGATCTCGTGCCCGTCGCGGCCGAACGCGTGGAACAGGTTCTCCAGAACGCCCAGGAGGGGGTCCAGGACGTCAAGTTCAAGTTCATGTCGTACCTGATGGACACCGACTCGGTGCGGCGCCAGCTCGCCGGCTGATCCGTCACCCCGGACGGCGCGTCGCCACACCGCCGCCGGCCCTCGCTCGTCGAGGCCGGCGGCGGTTCCGCATGTCGGCGTCACGGTCCCTGAGCGCCGCAGTCGACGACGGCGCCGGCCCGGGTTCGCCGAGCATCAGCGTGACCACCGCGGCGAGCAGCACGATCGACCCGAGAACGGCGGTCACTGTGAGCCGTTCGTCGAGCAGGAGCACCGCGATGAGCGCCGCCGTCACCGGCTCCACGAGCGCGATGACCGACGCGGTGGTCGCCCGGACCGAGGCCAACCCGGCGAAGAACAGGGTGTACGCCACGGCGGTGGGCGCCACGGCGAGGAAGGCGAGCAGGCCCACTGTCTGACGGGTGTCACCGGCTGTGGGCAGGATCCCTTCGAGCAGGGCCAGCGGAAGCAGGCAGATCATTCCGACGGCGAATCCGCCCAGCAGCGGAGTGTGCCAGCCGCCGTCTCGGCCGAGCTTCCGGTTGAGCAGGGTGACGGCTGCGTACCCGGCCGCGGACAGCAGCGCGCAGGCCAATCCCAGCAGCGGCGCCGGGGCGCTGCCGGCGCTACCACCGCCCAGCAGCAGGACCAGGCCGACGAGTGCTGTCACGACTGTGACTCCGCCGGATCGGCCGAGTCGCTCGCCGAGGGCCAGGCGTGAACCGAGGGCGATGAGGACCGGCCCGGCGCCCAGGGTGACCATGGTGGCGACGGCCAGACCGGCGTACCCCACTGCGGCGAAGTACGCCGTCTGGTAGACGGCGAGACCTACGCCTGTCGTTACGACCTGCCGCCACCTGTGGCGCAGCCGGGTGCTGACGACCCGGATACGCGAGGATGGTCGCCGACGTGTCAGGTGTCCGGCGGCGAGCAGCAGGACGCCGCCCGCGAACCGCCAGACGGAGACGGCGACGGGGCCCAACCCGCTGGTGTCGTAGAGGACGGCCGCCGCGGCGCCGCCGGTGCCCCAGGCGATCGCCGCCAGGAGGATGTACAGGGTTCCTCGCCCCACGGTCGGGGGCAGATTTCTGCGCACGGGATTCTCCGTTGTCGTCGCCGCCCGGGCACCGCGAACGCACCCGGGCTCTGGATCGAAAGCCGGGTTCGGTGAACGGCGTCGTTACCGGGTGACCGGTGGCGGCGAGACAACGCGGAACGTCATGTCCGCACCCTAGCGGCGCGCAGACGATCGACCGCCTGCTTTATCGCGGCCACCCGCGTCGCGAGCGGTCCCGCGGGCACCTCGACGAGGTCGAATCCCGCGTCGCGGTACGTCAGTTCGTGGACGCGCTCGAAGACGAGCGACTCCTCGAAGCTGATCCGGCGGGCGGCGGTCGCCTCGACGAAGCCCTGATTCCGTACGAAGAAGACGGTCCGCTCGTAGTGGCGGCGTTCCGTCGTCAGGCGCTCGACCTCGTCCAGCAGGGCGGACGGCGGCGTCGACCCCAGGTGGCGGCACAGCGCGAGCGTGCAGACGGGTGAGCGGTCGTGGAAGATGATCTCCCCGGCGTGCGCTTCGGCTCGGCGCCGACGCCTCCGCTGGAGAGCCAGCACCCGCTCGGCGAAGTCCGGCTCCCGCCACGGTTCGGGCCGGCCGAGCGCCTGGTGCAGCGCGATCACGTCGGTCGCCGCCTCCTCCACGACGGGATGGCCGTCGACCTCCAGGTGGCGCAGGATCGCGGTCTTACCGGAGCCGGGAGCGCCGGTGAGGATGAATCCGGGCATGACGTCCTCCGTTGGCAGACAGCCTCTTGATAGGCAAGCTGTTACTTGCATATGGTGGGTGACGTGGGCGATCTGTACCAGGCGCTGGCCGATCCCACCCGCCGCCTGATCCTCGACGAGCTGACCGAGCGCGACGGTCAGACCCTGTTCGAGATCTGCGGCCGGCTGGCCACCAAGCACCAGGTCGGCTCGTCCCGGCAGGCGATCTCCCAGCACCTCGACGTCCTGGAGGCCGCCGGCCTGATCGTCACGCGGCGGCAGGGTCGCTACAAGTTCCACCACCTCGACACCCGGCCGCTGCGGTCCATCACCGAGCGATGGCTCAGGTCCGACGCACCCACCCAGGAGAACCCATGAGAATCAACCTCACCAGCGTGTACGTCGACGACCAGGACAAGGCACTGCGCTTCTACACCGAGGTGCTGGGCTTCGTGAAGAAGACAGACGTGCCGACCGGGGAGTACCGGTGGCTGACTGTGGTCTCGCCGGACGCCCCGGACGGCGTGGAGCTGCTGCTGGAACCCGACGCGCACCCGGCCGCCAAGGCGTTCAAGGAGGCGCTCGCGGGCGACGGGATACCGCTGACGCAGTTCGCGGTGGACGACGTGGCCGCCGAGCACGACCGGCTGCGGGGCCTCGGCGTGCTGTTCACCCAGGAGCCGGTCGACATGGGCCCGGTGACCACGGCGGTGTTCGACGACACCTGCGGCAACCTGATCCAGATCGCACAGTACCGGTAGCGGGTCGACAGTGGCCGGACCGTGGCGTAGCCCGGCGCTGGCGGCCGCGGTGGCGCGCCTGGAGGACGAGATCCGGGACGCCTGGGCGCGGCTGCGCGGTGAGCTGGACGTGGCGCCGGGCTCGCCCGAGGAGAGCGAGCTGGCCTGGCTCGTCGTCGACGACCCCGGGGCGTACGACTGGCGGACCGTGGACGGCGCGGTGGACCGGCTGACCTGTCCCGACTGCGGGGCACGGCTGACCGCCGGACCGGCGACGTGCGAGACGTGCGAGTTCCGCCACCGGATGCGGTTCGGCGCCCGGGAGCGCGACCGCCCGCACGTGCCGCCCGGCAACGAGCACGCGCTGCGCGTCGCCACGGCGGTGACCCGCAGCCGCCACCGCTACTCACCCGGGCGCGGGTCGGCTACGAGCTGGTCCTGCCGGACCTGCTGGCCGGCGCCCTGCCCACGACTCCCCAGGCCCAGGCCGCCAAGGCACTCATCAACACGTTGACCGACGACGAGTGCGACCGGGTCGCGAGCCTCGCCGAGGTCGTGAAGTTGGCGAGAGGTCGTTGACTCCGCGCGGAACCGCTGGACACGATCGGTCACTCTGGCCGCATGACGGTGTGGCGGCGCCCGTACTCGCTGGACCTGACCACCTCCGGCTTCATGGTCGTGGCGGTGCTGGCGGTCGGCTTCTTCGTGCTCCTCGTGTTCGAGGTCAGAAGCGGCAGGATGCCGGGACGGGATGCGGTGTTCCTCGGCGTGTGGAACGCCGTCGGCCTCGCCGTCGCGGTCCGCCGCGCGATGCTCGGCGTCTGGGTGAGCCCTGTCGGCGTACGCTCGCGCTCGCTGCTCCGCACGACCACAGTGCCGTGGGCGTCGGTTGCGGAGATACACAGCGGTACGGGTTCGATCGTGGGCCTGGACGTGGGACGCGACGCGATCGTCATCGAGCGGATCGACGGCGAGCCGGTGCAGACGCCGATCCAGTCCGGCGCCGTCGTCCGGCCGTTCCGCCTGGAGCTGACCCGGCTGGTCACCTGGCCGGAGCACTACGACGAGATCCTCGCGAACCTGCGGGAGTGCCATCGCAACGCCCGACCCCCGGAGCAGCGCGCGGCGGCGAGCCCGGCGCCGGATCCGGTCCGCACCGACCATTTGGACCCGCCGGGGCAGATCCGGCGGCCCGCTCCGAGCGCCACGCAGCGGCGCGACATCCACGCGCTGACCAGGCAGTACGAGCGTGGAGTGCTGACCGACGCCGAGTACGCGGCCGCGTTGGCGCGGCTGCGCGGTGACGAGTAGGCGTCAACCGAGCCGGTCGAGCAGCTCGCGGCTGCGGCTCACCACCAGCGCTGTGGCCTCGGCGTCGTACGAGGGCAGCGAACTGTCGGTGAACAGGTGCCGGTCGCCGGGGTAGACGTACAGCTCGCCGCGCTCGGGACCGACGATCGACACCAGCTCGCGCGCGGCGTCGACGTCGCCTTCGAGCCCGAAGAACGGGTCGCGCTCCATGCCGTGCACCTGCACCGCCACCCCGTCGGGCCACGGGCCGATCGCCCACTCGCCGGTCACCGGCAGGCAGGCCTCGTAGAGCAGGGCGGCCCGGGCGCCGGCCCGGGTCTGGGCGAGCCGCTGGGCGATGGCGGCGCCCCAGGAGACGCCCGCGTAGACGAGGCCGGCGGGCAGGCCGGCGACGAGCGCGTCGGCGCGCCGGTCGAGGACGTCGCCGCCGATCCGCTTGATCAGCGCGGCGCCGTCGGAGATGGTGGCCGGCCGTTCGCCGTCGAAGAGGTCGGGGGCGTGGACTGTGTGGCCACCGGACCGCAGGGAGCCGGCGAGCGCGCGGACGCCGTCCGTGAGCCCTTGAATGTGGTGGAAGAGCACGATCTCGGCCATCACTACACTCCTGAGTTGTCAGACCAGAGTTGTCGAACGAACCAGAATCTTAGAACGGTCGAGAAATGTCGGTCAATGAGCGAATCCCGGACTACGACCTCGACGACCTGCTCGTGGTCACCGCTCCGGAGCAGTTGCGTGCGCTCGCCGACCCGCTGCGGAGCACGCTGCTCGAACTGCTCCTGGAGCGCGCCGCCACTGTCAACGAGATGGCCCGCGCCGTCGACCGGCCGAAGAGCAGCGTGGCGTACCACGTGAACCAACTGGTCGACGCCGGTCTGCTGCGCGTGGTGCGGACCCGCCGGGTACGCGCCATCGAGGAGCGGTTCTACGGGCGGGTGGCCCGCACCTACTACGTCGGCGCGCTCAGCCGGGCCGAGGACAAGCAGGTGGTGTCCCGGATCAACGGGCTCGCCGAGGCGGCAGCCGAAGCGGCGGCCGCGCACGCCGCCGACGAGTTGCGGTGCACGCTCGTGCACGCGCGCATCCCGATCGAGGACGTCCGCGAGTTCTGGGCGGAGGTGCAGGCGCTGGCCCGGCGGTTCGCGCAGATCCCCCGCGCCGGCGACCAGGTGTACGGCTTCGCCGCCGGCCTCTACCCCACCGACGCGCCCACGCTCCCCGACACGGAACCCGCCACCGACCCACGCGACTGACGGCCCCACCACGTGACGGCAGGGTCTTGCCGGGACGGCGAACCGGGCAGACTAGCGTCGGAAGCGTGAGCATCGGATCCCCGCGCGTCCTGCCGGCCGAGCGCGGCATCGACGAGGCAGCCGCCGTCCTGCGTGCCGGCGGGCTGGTCGCCTTTCCCACCGAGACGGTTTACGGGCTGGGCGCCAACGCGCTCGACGCCCGGGCCGCGGCGCGGATCTTCGAGGCGAAGGCGCGGCCCAGCTTCGACCCGCTGATCAGCCACCTGGCCGACGCCGCCGACCTGGCCGCGCTGGTGGGCGAGGTGCCCGCGGCGGTGGCCGAGCTGGCGAAGCGGTTCTGGCCCGGCCCGCTCACCCTGATCGTGGACCGTCCGGAGATCATCCCGCCGATCGTCACCTCCGGTCTGGACACCATGGCGGTACGCGTACCGGACGAGCCGTCGGCGCGGGCGCTGATCGCCGCCGCCGGAGTGCCGGTGGCGGCGCCGAGCGCGAACCGGTTCGGCCAGCTCAGCCCCACCCGGGCCGAGCACGTGGTGGCCGGGCTGGGCGGCGCGGTGGACGTGGTGCTCGACGGCGGGCCCACCCGATGCGGGATCGAGTCGACGATCGTGGACGCGCGCGGTGAGCGGCCGGTGGTGCTGCGGCTGGGCGCGCTGCCGGTCGAGGCGCTCGTCGAGGCGGTCGGCCCGGTCGAGGTGCGCCAGGGCAGCTCCGGCCAGCCGGTCGCGCCCGGGACGCTCGCCGCGCACTACGCCCCGCGTACCCCGTTGCGGTTGGGCGCGGCGGCCGAGCCCGGCGGCGGCCGGCGGGGCTTCCTGGCCTTCCGGGAGCCACCGGCGGACGGCGACTGGGCGGCGGTGGAGGTCCTGTCGCCCGACGGCGACGTGACGGCGGCGGCGGCGCGCCTGTTCGACGCGCTGCACCGGCTCGACGCGGCCGGGGTGACCGAGATCGTCGCCGAGCCGGTGCCGGAGACCGGCGTGGGCCGAGCGATAAACGACCGGCTGCGCCGGGCTGCCGCCACCTGGCGCTAGGACTGGCCGGCGTCGGGTCGCCGATGCGAACCCGGCTGCGGCAGGCGGTCGACCAGCTTGGTCAGCGCACCGTTGGCGAACGTCGCGCCGAGTGCCGACCCGGTGGCGATGGTCCAGCCCACCGGGCCGAGCGGGGTGCAGCCGAAGAACTGGCTGACGCCCGGCGTCTGCACCACAGCCACGAGCACGCCGACCGACGCGGCGGTGGCGGCGAGCACGCTGGGGCTGGTGCCGCCGGCCAGCACTGTCTGGCCGAGCTGGGTGCCGATCAGCGAGGCGAGCGCGACGGTGCTGGCACGCCGCTGGGTGCCGGTCCACCTGGCGATCGTCCAGCCGGCGGTCGCGCCCAGCGTGGTCGACGCCGCGCGCAGCCCGATCTCCCGGGTCATGGTGACGCCGAGCGAGGAGTCCGGCCCCTCCCGCAGCAGGTGGTCGGCGCTGTCGTCGGCGGGCGGCCGGACCGCGATGGCGAGCGCGGGCGCCAGGTCGGTGAGCAGGTTGACCAGCAGCAGTTGCCGGCCGTTGAGGGCGGACCGGCCGGTCGCGGCGGCGGTCAGCACGCTGAACGCGATCTCGCCGAGGTTGCCGCCGACCAGGATGCTCAGCGCGTGCCGTACCGACGACCACATGGCCCGTCCCTCGACGAGCGTGGCGATGATCGTCTCCAGCCGGTCGTCGGTGACCACCAGGTCGGCGGCGGCGCGGGCGGCGGGAGTGCCGCGTTGACCGAGCGCGATACCGACGTCGGCGAGCCGGATCGCCGGGGCGTCGTTGGCGCCGTCACCCGTCATCGCGACGGTGCGGTCCTGGCGCTGCAACGCCTGGATGATCCGTACCTTGTGGGCGGGCGTGCAGCGTGCCACCACGTCGGTGGCCATCAGGCGCTCGGCGAGCGCGGCGTCGTCCAGCCGGTCCAGGTCGCTGGCCGTGACGACGCGCTGCCCGCCGTCGTCCGGGCTGATCGCGGCGGCGATCGCCTCGGCGGTCGCCGGGTGGTCGCCGGTGATCATGACGGTGTGCACACCCGCGGCCCGGATCCGGGCCACCGCCGGCCGGGCGCTCTCCCGCACCCCGTCGGCGAGCGTCAGGAAACCCACGAAGACCAGGCCGTCGACCTGCTCGTCGCTCACCTGCTCGGTGGAGACCTGGCACTCGGCCACGGCGAGGATGCGGTGCCCGGCACCGGCCCGCCCGGCCAGCATGGCCTGCACCTCCTCGCGTCCGGCCGCGTCGAGCGGCCGGTCACCCTCGGCGGTTCGGCGGGACGCGCAGCGCGGCAGCACCGACTCGGGGGCGCCCTTCACGCTCAGCAGCAGCCCGCCGGCGGCACGCCCGACAGCGGCGCTGTAGCCGCGGGACGGCTCGAACGGCAGCCCGGCCGTGGCGGTCCAGTCCGCCGCTCCGGTCCGCTCGTCCACCCCGGCGGTGTCCGCGCCGTGGCGTACCGCCCGGTCGGTCTGCTGCGGCAACTCGTCCGGATCCGCCGCAGCAGGGGTGGCCCGCACCGCGGCGGCCAGCGTCGACCGCAGCGGCTCGTCCAGGTCGTCCAGCGCGGCGTACCGGCCGTCGCCCGTACCCACGCCGGCCAGCATCAGCTTCCCCTCGGTGAGCGTGCCGGTCTTGTCGAAGCAGAGCACGTCGACGCGCCCCAGCGCCTCGATGGTCCGGGGGTTGCGGACCAGGGCGCCGTGCTCGGCCAGCCGCCGCGCCGCCGCCAGCTGCGCGGCGCTGACCAGGAACGGCAACCCCTCCGGCACCGACGCCACGGCCAGGTTCGCGGCGGTCGCCGCCGTTTCGGCAAGGGGTACGCCCCGAAGCAGCCCTGCGCCTGCGACAGCGATCGCCGAGGCGGCCGCAAGGGGTACGGCGCTGCTTGTCAGCCTGCCGAGCCGCGCCTCCACGCCACTGGCGGGCGGGGCCTGCCGGGCCATGGCGAGGCTCCGCCCGGCCTCGGTCTCCGCACCGGTGGCCACCACCACTGCGGTGCCGTGCCCGGCGGCCACAGTGGTGCCCTCGAACAGCATCGAGTGCCGTTCGGCGATGGCCGCCGCCACCACCGGTTCCGGGCTCTTCGCCACCGGCAGCGACTCGCCGGTCAGTGACGACTCGTCCGCCTCCAGCCCGTCGCTCGTCAGCACCCGGCAGTCGGCCGGTACGGCGTCCCCGGAGCTGACCGTGATCACGTCGCCGCGTACCAGTTCCTCGGCGGGCACCACCCGCTCGGTGCCGTCGCGCAGCACCCGGGCGGTGACCGCCGAGCGGGACAGCAGCTCGGCGAGCGATCGTTCGGTGTTGCGCTGGTGCACCGCGCCGACCAGAGCGGACCCGCCCACCACGCCGCCCACCAGTGCCGCGTCGACGAGTGAGCCGAACGCGGCGGAGAGCACCGCACCGGCGGCCAGCACCGGGGTGAGCGGGTTGGACAGCTCCTCCACGAACGCGCGGAGCAGCCCGGCCGGGCCGTGCTCGTCGCCGACCTCGACGCGCCGGCGACGGGCCGCCTCGTCCTCGGCAAGCCCGGACGGGTCGGTGGCGAGCTGGTCCAGGACGGTCTGCGCCGGCATCAGGTGCCAGGCGGTGAGCGCGGGCATCGGTGCGCCGGTCCGGTCCGGCAGCCGGTGTGCCCGGAACACGCCGTGCGCGAACGCGAGCGCCGCCGCGCCGTTCACCGCGGCGAGCGTTGGGCGGGGCAGCCGCCGCCGGTCGGCGGTGAATGCGGCGAGCGCGCCGAGCCCGCTGCCGGCCATCGAGATCCGGACGTTCTGCTCGGTCATCCGGCGGGCCACCCCGGCGGCGTCGACGAGCAGGGCCGGTACCCGCAGGTCGTCACCGACCAGCAGGTGCGCGCCCCACGGCGGCAGGTCGTCCGGGCCGTACACGCCGAGGCCGCAGTCCGAGGCGGCGAGCGCCGACCGCTCACCGGAGACCACCATCACCACGGCGCCCTCGCGTTGCAGGTCGTGCACCGCGTCGGCGAGCCGGGCACCACCGGGTACGAGCAGGTCCGCGAAGTCGTACCGGCCGTCGTCCGCGCCGCCGACCACGAGCCGCAGGCCCGCCTGCCGTGCGGCCGACGCCAGCGCGTCCACGCCCGGCGCGGGCTCCGGCTCGACCCGCAGTACGGCGGCGAGCCGGCCGTTCTCCGCCAGCCCGAGCAGCCGTCCACCGTCGGCGCGCAGCCGGGCGCTGTCCGGGGTGTCGCCGGGATCGTCGGCGCCGAGGCGGTCCAGCGGGCCGATCCGCCAGCCCTCGGCGGCGCGAACCGCGTCCGGCTCGGCCGGGTCGAACAACGCGAACGCGCGCGCGGCGACCTGCCCGGTGTCGGCGTCGGCCAGCGGCGCGAGATCGGCCAGGACGCCCCGGTCCGAACCGAGCACCGCCGCGTCGAGCACCACCGTGTCGATCCGGTCCAGCTCACGCAGCACACTGCGGTCCATCGCGATCACGCCGCGCCGGGCGAGCATCCGGCCGAGCTGGGCGCCGTACCCCTCCCGGCCGGAGCCGGGCGCCTTCGGCAGCGAGGACAGCGCCAGCGCGGCTGCGCGCTTCGGCCCCAGCACCGGCAGCGCCGCCGCCCCGGCGACCGCGCCGGCCGGAAGCACCCGCTTGGCGTACCGCTCGGGCTGCCCGTCCGGCACCGGGCAGGGCCGCTCGCCGTCGGGCACCCGGGCCACAGCCCGTTCCGGGTCACCGGTCAGGTGCGGCTCGGCCCGCCGCCATGCGTTCAGTTGAGCGGCGCCCTCACCCCACTGCACGACCCGCTGCGCGCCGTCCAGCACGATGCCCGCCCAGCCGCCGGTGAGACCCTGCACCACCGCCTCGGCCAGCGGGAACAGCACCTCGGCGCGCGGGTCGGCGCGGATGCCCAGACCGGCCAGCGCGTGCAGCTTCGGGTGCAGGTCGACAGCGCCGAGCAGACCGGCCACCTCGGCGGGAATGGGAGTGAGCGGCAGGACACGGGTGGCAGCGGAGATGCTCAACCCGAGCACGTCGGACAGCAGCGCGCCGAACGTCCGCGCGGTACGCGGGCCGTCCTCGGGCGGCTGCGGCGGTTCGATCTCCGGGTCCGGCTCGTACGGGCAGGTCTGCTCCACGCGCGCCACCGTGGCGATCAGGTCGCGCAGCTTCGGCGCCGGATCCCCGGTCGCCACCACCACCCGGCCCGACGGCGCGTTCACCCGCGCCCAGGCGACACCCGGCATCGACTCCAGCGCCGCCTCGACCTGACGGGCCAGCCGGTCGCCGCCGTCCTGGCACACGCCGTGCACCTCGATGTGGTGGCGGCCGTCCTGCGACCACACGCGGCGGCTGGTCAGCCCGGTGAGGCGGGCCAGCCGGGCCGCCGCCGTACCGACGCTGCCCGCCACCTCGCTGACCCGGGCCGGCACGGCATCAGTGGGCAGGGCCGAACCGACGGTACGCGCGACACGCGCGGCGGTCTCCGGTACGACCGTCGGCGACAGCAGGAGGCCGGCGAACCGTCCCAGCGAGGTCATCGAGTCGTACGGCCGGGCAGTCGGTTGAAGGTGTCGCAGCCGTACGCCATCTCGCCTCCCGGTCTCGTCCCGGCGGCCCGACTTCCCGGCGCGGCGTCCGTTATGCCACCCCGACGGCAGAAGTTTCCGGGCATCGCCCCGCCGTTCCCGGCCGACGAGACGCGCGCCACAGTTGACCTCAACCGGGGGTGAGGTCCGAGGCTGAACGCCATGACCAGCACCACCGCCGTTCCGGCTGATCCACCCGTCGACCTCTGGTCGCCGCGCCTGCGGGCGATGACGGTGGGCAGTGTCGCCCTGGTGTCCCTGCTCGCGTTCGAGGCGCTGGCGGTGGGCACCGCCATGCCGACCGTGGCGCGCAGCCTCGACGGGCTCGGCCTGTACGCGCTGGCGTTCGGCGGTTCCTTCGCCTCCGGCGTGGTGGCGATGGTCGCCTCCGGCATCTGGTGCGACGCGCGCGGGCCGCGCCCGGCCATGTGGCACGGTGTCGTCTGGTTCGTCGCCGGGCTCGTGGTGGCCGGCGCCGCCACGACCATGGAGGTGCTGGTCGTCGGGCGGGTGGTGCAGGGCTTCGGCTCCGGACTGGTCTCGGTGGCGCTCTACGTGGTCGTCGGGCAGGCGTACCCGGAGCAGTTGCGGCGGCGGATCTTCGCCGCGTTCGCCGCGGCCTGGGTGGTGCCGTCGCTGGTCGGACCGGCCCTGGCCGGACTGATCGTGGAACATCTGGGCTGGCGGTGGGTGTTCCTCGCGGTGCCGGCGGTGGCGATCCCGGCGGCGCTGCTGGTCCAGCCGGGGCTGCGGGCGCTGACCGCCACCGTGGCGACCCGCCCGCCGGCGGGTGCCCTGGCCCGGATCGGCTGGGCCTGCGGGGCGGGGGCGAGCGCCGCACTGCTGCACTACGGGGGGCAGCAGCGCGGCGTGCTCGCCGCCGCCCTGATCGCCGGGGCGCTGGCCGGGCTGTTCGTCTGCGTGCCGCACCTGCTGCCGGCCGGGTTCCTGCGCGCGGCGCGGGGACTGCCGACGGTGATCGGCCTGCGCGCGCTGGCGTCGGCGGCGTTCGTGGCCGCCGAGGTGGTGATCCCGCTGATGCTGTCCCGGGAGCGCGGTTTCTCGCCCACCGGTGCCGGCCTGGTGCTGACCGTCGGGGCGCTGTCCTGGTCGGTCGGCTCGTGGATCCAGGGGCGGATCGGCTCACCCCGCTCGGCGGCGACGCTGCCCCGGGCCGGGCTGGCCTGCATCACGATCGGTACGGCGGGCGTGGCGTCGGCGCTGGTGCCCGGACTGCCGGTGCTGCCGGCCGTGCTGAGCTGGTCGGTGGCCGGGCTGGGCATGGGCCTGCTCTATCCGTCGCTGTCGGTGCTCACCCTGGAGCAGTCCGCCCCGGCCGAGCAGGGCCGCAACAGCTCCGCGCTGCAACTGGGCGACTCGCTCGCCGCCGCCACAGTGCTGGCGCTCACCGGCGCGGTCCTGGCCGCCGGTGCGTCCCCCGGCCCGGCCGGCTTCGCGACCACGCTGGCCGTGGCAGCCGCCTGCGGCCTGCTGGGCCTGCTGCTGGCCGGCCGGGTGGTCCTCCGCCCCACCCCCTGACCGCCCCGCCCGCCCCCGCCCCTGCCCCACCCACCCTCTGCCGGTGATCAAGGAGTTCGGGTCGGTTTTCGAGCCTCCGTCCGACACGAACTCCTTGGTCAACAAAGGGAGGGCAGGGCCGAGGTGGCCCTCGGGGGCGCAGGATCGGGGTGAAAGGGGCGGGGGCGGGCGGCTGTCACGATCCGGGTCGGCGTTTCGTCCCATCGGGGAGCCGCGGTGTGGCGGTTGCGCGTGGGCGGGAGGAGTGGGCGATGCGGGTGCTGGTGACCGGGGCGACCGGGCGGCTCGGGCGGGTGGCGGTGCCGCGGCTGCGGGACGAGGGCTTCACGCTCCGGGCGGCCAGCCGCCGGCCGCGTACCGGGGACGGGGTCGAGTGGGTCACCGCCGACCTGGCCACCGGTGCCGGGCTGGCGGAGGCGGTCGCCGGGGTGGACGCGGTGCTGCACCTGGCCTCGTCGCCGCAGCGGCGCACCCACGACATCGACGTGCTCGGCACCCGCCGGCTCGCGGTGGCGGCTGGTCGCGCCGGGGTGCGTCACCTGGTCTTCGTGTCGATCGTCGGCGTCGACCGGG
This sequence comes from Micromonospora sp. CNZ297, assembly GCF_007827625.1. Lineage (NCBI taxonomy): Bacteria > Bacillati > Actinomycetota > Actinomycetes > Micromonosporales > Micromonosporaceae > Micromonospora > Micromonospora sp. CNZ297. Next base: position 233,611 of record NZ_VISU01000007.1, read on the forward strand.
TGCCGTTGGGCTACTACCGGCACAAGCTCGCGGCCGAGCAGGTGGTGGCCGCCGGACCGGTGCCGTGGAGCGTGTTGCGGGCGACCCAGTTCCCGGAGTTCCTGGAAGGGCTGCTCAGCGGCGCGAGCCGCCTCGGCCCGGTGATCGGGGACCGGGCCGTGCTCGCCCAGCCGGTCGACCCCGGTGAGGTGGCGGACCGGCTCGCGGTCCTGCTGCTGGCCGGACCGTCGAACCGGGTGGAGGACTTCGGCGGACCGGAGGTGCTGCGCTACGACGACGCGGCCCGCGCCTGGCTCGCGGCGCGCCGGGTACGCCGTCCGCTGCTGCCGGTCCGGATCCCCGGCCGGCTCGGACGGGAGCTGCGGGCGGGTGGCCTCACCACGACCGCCACGCCGACCGGCGTCCGGATCTGGGCCGACCACCTCGCGGACACGTACGGGGGAACCGCCGGAAGATGAGAAACGGTCGGGTCCGCACCGGCCTACGGTGACCGCATGCTGGTCTTCGTCGCCACAGTGGTTCTGTACGTCTTCGGTTTCGTCTTCCTCTACGGCGTGATCCGGGTCGGCGTCCGGCACGGCATCGAGGACGCCGAGGCGAACCGTCCCGAGGTGCTGCGCCGCCGGCAGCTCACCACGACCGAGAGCCGGGACTTCGCGCAGGAGAACGCGTTCCTCACCAATCCCAACTGAAGGGCGGGGGCGGGGTCCGGCCGGTCGATCCGCCGGGCGGGTGCGAGGATCGCGGCATGATGGGGACGCTGAAGACGGAGCCGGCCCGCACCCGGCTCGACCTGCTGGCTCCGCCGGTCGCCGCGGCCCTGCAGGATTGGCCGGCCGAGGCCCCGGTGGACGTGGACGACGTACTGGTCGCTCCGATCGACGCCGACCTGGCCGACACCGCTGCCTTCTGCGAGGCGTACGGGGTGGGGCTGGAGGAGTCGGCCAACTGCGTGGTGGTCGCCGGCAAGCGCGGCGGCGAGACCCGGTACGCGGCCTGTGTCGTGCTCGCCACCACCCGCGCCGACGTCAACGGTGTGGTCCGCAAGCTGCTCGACGTGCGCAAGGCGAGCTTCGCGCCGATGGCCGAGGCGGTCGAGTCGAGCGGCATGGAGTACGGCGGCATCACGCCGATCGGCCTGCCGGCGGACTGGCCGATCCTCGTCGACTCCCGGGTGATCGCCACGCCGCACGTGATCATCGGTTCGGGCGTACGGCACAGCAAGATCGCCCTGCCCGGGCCGGCGCTCGGCGCGCTGCCCGGGGCGAGGGTGGTGGAGGACCTGGCCAGGCCGGCCTAGGTCCTCATCCGCATCGATCTTGTTCCACGTGAAACATCAGGCTGCCGCTTCGCGCTGCGCCACCTCGCGCAGCGCGGCGAGCAGCGTCTCCGGCTCCTGGGCGCCGGTGACCGCGTACTTTCCGGCCAGCACGAAGGTCGGCACGCTGGAGACGCCGAGCTGGTGGGCGGTGCTCAGGTCGGCGGCGACCTCCCGGCGGCCCAGGTTCGACTCCAGGTACTGCCGCGCCTCGGTCTCGTCCAGCCCGGCCTCGCCGGCCAGCGTGACGAGCGCGTCGATCGAGCCGACGTCGACGCCGTCGTGGAAGTGCGCCCGGTAGAGCCGCTCGACCATCTCGGCGGAGCGCCCGTGCTCGGTGGCGAAACGCACCAGCCGGTGCGCGTCGAACGTGTTCGCGGCCACCGCCCGGTCGAACCGCAGGTCCAGGCCCGCGCCCGCGGCGACGCCCGTCACGTGCGCGGCCATGCCCTCGGCCTTGTCCCGCCCGCCGAACTTGTCGCCGAGCGCCTCCAGCAGCGGCTTCGGCTCGGTGACCGGAGTCGGGTCCAGCTGGAACGGCCGGAACCGGACGTTCACCTCGCCGTCGTACGACTCCAGGGCCTGTTCCAGCCGGCGCTTGCCGATCCAGCACCAGGGGCAGACCACGTCGGCGTAGATCTCGATGTCCATGACCAGCGACAACCCGCGGGTCAGGAGATCTGTTCCCGGACCTGGCGCTTGAGCCGGGCCAGGATGGCGGTGCCGCCGCGTACGCGCAGCGGGCTGATCGCCTGCGCCAGGCCCATCCGCTGGTAGAGGTCGTCCGGTACGGCGAGCACCTCCTCGGCGCTCGCCCCGGCCAGCCCTTCGGCGAGGATGCCGGCGAACGCCCGGGTGGTGGGCGCCTCCGGCGGGCAGTCGAACACAGTGCTCACGGTCTTGTCCGCGTTCACCTCGGCGCGCAGGAAGAACGCGGTCTGGCACTCGGGGACCTGCTCCAGTTCCTCCCGGTTCACACCCTCGGGCAGGGGCGGGATCACGTCCGCGAACTCCAGCAGCATCTCCAGAACGACGTCGCGGGGCGCGGCGGCGAACTCGTCGACGATCTCGGCCAGCTTGGTCGGCATCTCGGGCATGGGTCGAGGCTATCCGCCGCCGCGCGTCGCCACCCGGCGGTGCCGAGCGGGGCCCCGCCGCACGTGCGGAGCCCGCGCTCACACGTTCGGCGCGGCCTCGCTGATGTCGCTGAGCGCCGAGTGGGGGTCGAGCTGCATGGCGAGGTCACCGAGGGAGACGATGCCGACGAGCTTGCGGTCGCTGTCGCACACCAGCACCCGGCGGATGTTGCGCTCGCGCATCAGCGCCGCCGCCTCGTTCGCCGTGCAGTGCTGTTCGATCATCACCACCTCGCGGGTGATGATCGAGCCGATCGTGGTGGTGCCGGGGTCGGCACGCTCGGCCACCGCCCGGACCACGATGTCGCGGTCGGTCAGCATGCCGGCGAGCGTGGCGCCGTCGGTCACCACCACGTCGCCGATGTCCGACTCCTTCATCACCCGGGCCGCCTCGTCCAACGGGGTCTCCGCCGAGAGGTAGACCACCTGCCTGGTCATCACGTCACTGACGCGGAACATGAGAGCCTCCGAACGCTTTGGTCGATCCGTCTGCGGTACCCGGTGGCGCGCTCGCTACACCCCGTCGCGGCGCGTCGCGCCCGCCTCGTCGCGCAGGCGCTCCACGATGGCCTCCACCGGCAGCTCGGTGCGCTCGCCGGTGGCCCGGTCGCGCAGTTCCACGTACCCCTCGGCCAGGCGGCGGCCGACCACGACGGCGCGCGGGATGCCGATCAGCTCGGCGTCGGTGAACTTCACCCCGGCGGACACGTGCGTGCGGTCGTCGACCAGCACCCGCAGGCCGGCGGCGGCGAGGCGCCCGCCGAGGTCGAGCGCCGCGTCGAGCTGCGGCCCCTTCCCGGCGGCGATCAGGTGTACGTCGCACGGCGCGACCGCCGCGGGCCAGACCAGCCCCCGGTCGTCGTGGTGCTGCTCGGCCACTGCGGCGACCGCCCGGGACACGCCGATGCCGTAGCAGCCCATCGTGGGCCGGACCGGCTTGCCCTCGGGGCCGAGGACGTCGACCGCGAACGCGTCGGTGTACCGGCGTCCGAGCTGGAAGATGTGCCCGATCTCGATGCCCCGCCGGATGGTCAGCTCGCCGTCGGCGCAGGCCGGGCAGCTGTCGCCGGGCCGCACCTCGGCGGCCTCGATCGTGCCGTCCGGTACGAAGTCGCGCCCGCACACCACGTCGGTGGCGTGCCGGCCCGGCTCGTTCGCGCCGGTCAGCCAGGAGGTGCCGGGCACCACGCGGGGGTCGACCAGGTAGCGGATGCCGTGCTTGGCCAGGATCTGCGGGCCGATGTAGCCGCGGACCAGCTCCGAATGCGCGTCCCAGTCCTCGAAGACCGCCACCGTGGCCGGGGCGAGCACCGCCTCGACCCGCTTGAGGTCGACCTCGCGGTCACCGGGCAGGCCGATCACCAGCGGTTCGCCCTGTTCGGCGCCGGGCCGTCGGACGGTGAGGACCACGTTCTTCAACGTGTCGGCGGCGGTCCAGCCGGTGCGCCCGCCCAGCTCCCGGGCCTCGGCCAGCTCGACCAGTGCAGCGATGGTCGGCGTCTCCGGGGTGTCGTGCACCTCGGCGGGCGGGTACGCGTCGGGGTCGCCGGCGGCCGGGGCGCGGGTCACCACCGCCTCGGTGTTCGCCGCGTAGTCGCAGGCGGTGCAGCCGACGAACGTGTCCTCGCCGACCGGCGTGGCGGCCAGGAACTCCTCCGAGGCGGACCCACCCATCGCGCCGGACATCGCGTGGACAGTGGTGAAGTCCAGGCCGAGCCGGGTGAAGACGCGCTCGTAGGCGGCCCGGTGCCGGTCGTACGCCGCCTGGAGCCCGGCCTCGTCCAGGTCGAACGAGTAGGCGTCCTTCATCAGGAACTCGCGCCCGCGCAGCAGACCGGCCCGGGGCCGGGCCTCGTCGCGGAACTTGGTCTGGATCTGGAACAGCGTCACCGGGAAGTCCCGGTATGAGGTGAACAGGTCCTTCACCAGCAGCGCGGCCAGCTCCTCGTGGGTCGGCGCGAGCAGGTGCTCGGCGCCCTTGCGGTCGGCGAGCGTGAAGATGTCGTCCCCGTACTCGGTCCACCGCCCGCTGGTCCGGTACGGCTCGGCCGGGAGCAGCGCCGGGAAGTGCACCTCCTGGTCGCCGATTCCGGTCATCTCGTCCCGCACGATCGCGGTGATCCGGTCCAGCACGAGTTTGCCCAGCGGCAGCCAGGTGTAGCCGCCCGGCGCGGCCCGGCGGACGTAACCGGCGCGCAGCAGCAGCCGGTGGCTCGGAACCTCCGCGTCGGCCGGGTCCTCGCGCAGGGTCCGGAGCAGCAGGGTCGACATGCGCAGCAGCATTGGCGCAGCTTATGGCGCGAGCGGACGACCGGGCGATCCCTTTCCGCGCTCGTGTCGGATCGATCGTCGCCAGCTCGGCGAGGTGGCGGCATCCGACTGGTGTCGATACCGCCACCCCGCCGAGCTGGTGCGGACGGTCCAGCAAACGTCGCGGGGGTCGGGTAGGAATGCGGCATGGCTGAGCGACCGCTGATGAAGCTGACGACCACGGTGCTGGACGCGCCGTCCGCAGAGGACCTGGCCGCGTTCTACGAGCGGCTGCTCGGCTGGTCCCGTCGCGAGGACGAGTCCGACTGGGTGGTGCTGGCTCCGCCGGACGGCGGCACCTGGCTGGCCTTCCAGGACGAGCCGGCCTACGTGCGCCCGGTATGGCCCGCCGGGCCCGGCGACCCGCCGATGATGACCCACCTGGACATCAAGGTCGACGACCTGGAGGCCGCCTCGGCGTACGCGGTGTCGGTGGGCGCGACACTGGCCGACTTCCAGCCGCAGGACGACGTCCGGGTGCACCTCGACCCGGCCGGCCACCCGTTCTGCCTCTACCTGTGACGGGTGACCGGCTCCCACGGCCGGCTAGCTGACCTTGGTGCGGTAGATCGCCGTCGCGGCGGCGTAGGCGGCCAGGAGCAGGCCGGCGCACCAGGCGAGCGCGACCCAGACGTCGTTGCCGACGGGTTGCTGAGCGAAGAGCGCGCGGAGGGTGTTCACGATCGATGTCACCGGCTGGTTGTCGGCGAACCAGGCGACCGGGCCGGGCATCGAGTCGGTGGGGACGAACGCCGAGCTGATGAAGGGCAGGAAGATCAGCGGGTAGCTGAAGGCGCTCGCGCCGTCGACGGTCTTGGCGGACAGGCCCGCGATGACGGCGACCCAGGTCAGGGCGAGGGTGAACAGGATCAGGATGCCGGCTGCGGCGAGCCAGCCGACCACCGATGCGCCCGTCCGGAATCCCATGATCAGGGCGACGCCTGTGACGATCACGAGCGAGGCCAGGTTGGCGACGAGCGAGGTCAGGACATGCGCCCAGAGCACTGAGGGCCGCGGGATCGGCATCGACTGGAAGCGCTCGAAGATGCCGCCCTGCATGTCGAGGAACAGGCGGTACGCCGTGTAGGCGATGCCGGACGCGATCGTGATGAGGAGGATGCCCGGCAGCATGTAGTTGATGTACGACTCGCCGGATCCGGTGTTGATGGCTCCACCGAGCACGTACACGAAGAGCAGCATCAGCGCGACGGGGGTGACCGCCGTGGTGATGATGGTGTCCGGGCTGCGGAGGATGTGCCGCAGGGAACGGCCGGTGAGGGTTCCGGTGTCGCTGAGGACGTGGATGGTCATCGGGATTCCTCTCCTGCGGGCACGGCTGCCTTGTCGGCGGCCCTGGCGGTGTGGCCCACGAGGGCGAGGAAGACGTCCTCAAGGGTCGGCTGCTTCTCGACGTACTCGACCTTCGCGGTCGGGAGGAGCCGCTTCAGCTCGGCGAGAGTGCCGTTCTGGATGATCGTTCCCTCGTGCAGGATCGCGATCCGGTCGGCGAGTTGCTCGGCCTCGTCGAGGTACTGGGTGGTGAGCAGGATGGTGGTGCCGTCCTCGGCGAGCTGCCGCACTGTCCGCCAGACCTCGATGCGGGCCTGCGGGTCGAGGCCGGTGGTCGGCTCGTCGAGGAACACGACCGGCGGGTTGCCGACGAGACTCATCGCGATGTCCAGCCGCCGGCGCATGCCGCCCGAGTACGTCCCCGCCCGGCGGTTCCCCGCGTCGGTGAGCGAGAAACGGGCCAGCATGTCGTCGGCGACCGCACCCGGATTCCTCAGGTGGCGGAGCTTCGCGACCAGGACCAGGTTCTCCCGGCCGGTGAGCACTTCGTCGACGGCGGCGAACTGGCCGGTCAGGCTGATCGACTCGCGTACCGCGGCGGGAGCCGAAGCGACGTCGAAGCCGTGGACGGCCGCGGTGCCGGTGTCCGCCTTGAGCAGCGTCGACAGGATCCGCACGAGCGTGGTCTTTCCGGCGCCGTTCGAACCGAGCAGAGCGAAGATGCTCCCGGCCGTCACCTCGAAGTCGACGCCCCGCAGCACGTGCAGGTCCTTGTAGGACTTGGTGATGCCCCGAACCCGGATGGCGGGTTCGCGCGTCGCGGTGGTCATGAGTGTTCCTCCCCGCTGTTGCCGGCGGCGGCGTCGATCGCCTTCCGGAGGCGCTCGCGCTCCTTGTCCATCCACTGCCTCCCGGAGTACGCGGACACGAACGTCTCGGCGAACTCGACCGGGTCGTCACCGACGATCGCGCGGACGGGCGTGTTGTCGGCGACCGCGCGCTCCCAGAGGTCCACGGAGTCGCCGAGCATCGCGACGAGTGTGTTCCCGTCGACGATCCCGCCCTGGTACATGAAGTACCGCTGGAGCGCCTTGGCCGCGCTGCGATGGGGTTCCGGCAGGGCCTCCATGCGGGCCATGTGCCGCTTGTACTGCTTCTTCTGGTCGAGCGATCCGACGAGCGTCTCGATCCACTTCGCGGCCATGCTCATGCTCCTTGGTCGTGCCGGTCGTCGTTGTCACGAAGGTGGTCGATGCGTTCCGCGAGGACGCTCCACGTCCGCCAGAACTCGGCGAGCTGATCCCGCCCCTTTGCGTTGATCGAATACACCTTCCGCGGGGGCCCCTTCTCGGAGGGAACCTTCTCCACGTCCACGAAACCGCGTTGCTCGACGCGGACGAGCAGCGCGTAGATGGTGCCTTCCGCGATGTCCGAGAATCCGCGGTCGCGCAGCCAGGCGGTGATCTCGTAGCCGTACGCGGATCGCCGGGCCAGGATCGCCAGGACGATGCCTTCGAGGGTGCCCTTCAGCATCTCCGTCATCTGGTTGGCCATGTCCTCGTTCCCTCGCTATTGAGCGTCGCTGAGTACCAGTAGAAAGTAACACTAGGTACCGGTAGCTAGCAACGCTTAATACCGGGGATCCCGGAGAACCGCTTCCTCTACGTTCGGCGGATGACCACCACTCCTTCGGCTCGCGCCGTGAGCCAGTACGCGACGACGACGGGCAACCTGACCGCCCGCATGGCGCTGCACTCGTACGGCACCAACCCGCAGGACTGGTTCGCCTGGCTCGGCGAGCGGCTGCCGCTGTCCGGCGACGTGCTGGAGGTGGGCGCCGGCACCGGCGAGCTGTGGCGCCGGGTCGGCCGTCGCGGCCGACTCACCCTCACCGACTTCTCGCCCGCCATGTGCGCGCGGCTGCGCGAGGTGCCCGGCGCGCGGGTGCTGCGCTGCGACGCCACGCACCTGCCGTTCCGCACCGGCGTCGCCGACGCGGTGATCGCCAACAGCATGCTCTACCACCTGGACGATCCGGACGCCGCGCTGCGCGAGTTCGCCCGGGTGCTGCGCCCCGGCGGGCGGCTCGCCGTCGCCGTGAACGGCCGCGACCACATGGCCGAGCTGAACACGCTCGGCGCGGTGATCGGGCGCCCCGACCTGGCTGTCCGGTTCCACGACCGGAACGACGTGACCGCCGAGACGACACCGGCCCGGGTCGCCGCCCACTTCGACGACGTGACGGTCGAGCGCTACCCGGACGAGCTGGTGGTGCCCGCCGCGGAGCCGATCCTCGCGTACGTCGCCAGCATGATCGGGCCGCTGCCCGCCGCGCAGGAGGCGGCCGCCCGCGCCGCGATCGAGGCCCGCATCGACGCCGAGGGCGCCTTCCGGGTACGCAAGCACACAGTGCTGATCAGCTCGACGCGCGGCGCCCGCTGAGCCGGACGAAGGCACGCCAGGCGTCGGGCGTGAAGGTGAGCACCCGCCCCTACCCGCCGGACCACCCGGCCCACCTGCCGATCCGGCCGCTCTGGCTCTGCCGCGCCTGCGGCGGACCGTGGCCCTGCGCGCAGGCCCGCCTGCTGCTCAAGGTCGAGTACGCGGACCACCCCGTCGACCTGGCCGTCTACCTGTCCGGGCTCTACCACGAGGCCACCCACGACCTGTTCCGCCTCAACCCGCAGGACGGGCCGACCCCGCGCGAGCTGTTCGAGCGGTTCGTCGGCTGGGGCCCGTACCGGCGCAGCATCACCGATACGATGCCCGCGACATGACAGCGCCCGGGGACTTCGACCTGACGACGGACGAGCTGCGCGAGGTGGCGCGGTACGCGGTCCGGCACGCGGAGGACGTGCTCCCGGTCTACGAGCGGGCGGTTCCCGGTGACCCGCGTCCCCGCGCGGCTGTCGACGCGGCCTGGACGTTCGCGCGCGGCGCCGCCCGGACGAGACTCCAGCGGGTCACGTCCCTCGACGCGCACCGGGCCGCCCGGTCCGCGCCCACCGAGGCCGCGCGCCTGGCCGCCCGGGCCGCGGGTGACGCCGCCGCGGCCGCGTACCTGCACCCCATCGCGAAGGCCACCCAGGTCGGTCACATCCTGCGGGCGGCCGCCAACGCCGCGCGCGTCGCCGAACTGGAGGCCGGCGGCGACGAGGCCGTCGGGGATTCGCAGGTGGACCGGTCCCGACGGCTCGCCACGCCGGTGCTCGTCGACGTGCTCCGCCGCTATCCGCCGCTGACCGGCGGCGGCAGCCGGGTCGCCCGGCTGATGAGCACTCTGGACCACGACCTGCGCCAGGGCACCGCCGGGCCGGAGGCCGCGTCGTGATCCTGCCGAAGGTCCGCGATCCCCGGTTCACGACGATCCGCCGGGGCGGCACTCTCACCGACGAGCACCACCACCTGCTGGCGCTCTGGGCCGCCATCTGCGCCGAGCACGTCCTCGGCCTGTTCGAGGCGGTCCGGCCGGAGGACAGCCGCCCACGCGAGGCGATCGAGCACGCCCGGGCCTGGGTGCGGGGCGAGGTCAGGATGATGGAGGCGCGTGCGGCGGGCGGTCACGCCATGGGTGCGGCCCGGGACCTGCGCGGGGCGGCACGCAACGCCGCGTACGCCGCCGGTCAGGCCGCCGTCGTGGCCCACGTGGCCGCCCACGAACTCGGTGCCGCCGCGTACGCGATCAAGGCGGTACGCGCGGCGGCACCCGCCGGTCTTGGCGAGGCGGCCGGGCGCGACGAGTGCCGGTGGCAGCGCGACCAGCTCCCGGCGGAGATCCGCGACCTGGTCCTGGACGACCAGCGCCTGCGCAACGACATCTGCTGGTCGGTCTTCGACTGCTGACGCCCGGCCGAGGGCTGTCGAGAAAGAGTCACCGGCGGCGGCAACCATGGCGTGCACAGGTGGCGTCTCGGAAGGCGTCACGCTGATGTACCACCTGACCCCAAGGACCGGCTCGTGTGGACCCTCTCCTGAATGAGTTCGACCTGTTCGTCCGAACTCGTACCCCCGCGTTACTGCGATCCGCCTACCTGCTGACCGGCGACCAGCACCTGGCCGAGGATCTCGTCCAGTCCGCCCTCGCCCGTACCCACCGTGCCTGGAACCGGTTGCACGAGACCGGCAACGCGGAGGCGTACACCCGGAAGACCATGTACCACCTGCAGGTCTCCTGGTGGCGGCGCCGCCGGGTGGCCGAGTCGATGCCGGGCGACATGCCCGAGCCGCGCGGAGGCGACTCGGCCCCCGACCACGCCCAGCAGACCACGCTCCGGCTGGCTCTCCGGGCCGCGCTGGCCCGGCTGTCCGCCAAGCAACGGGCCGTGCTGGTCCTGCGGTTCTTCGAGGACCGCACCGAATCCGAGGCCGCCGACCTGCTCGGCGTGACCGTCGGCACCGTCAAGAGCCAGACCTCCAAGGCGCTGGCGAAGCTGCGCAGCGTGGCCCCGGAGCTCGCCGAGCTGTACGTCACGGAAGGAACCGCCCGATGAACCAGGACCGACTGCGTCTCGACCTGTCCGACCTGGCCGAGGAGGTCACCCCGGTCGACCTGCGGGACCGGGCGCTGCGTACCTCGCGGCGGCTCGGCATCCAGCGGGCCGTCGCCACCTCCGCCGCCGCGCTCGTGGTGCTGGCCGCCGCGACCGGGACCGCGCTGGCGATCCGGCCGAACAGCCAGGCGCCCGCACCGGCCGGCCCGTCGGTCACAGTCACCGCCCCGCCGGTCGAGCCGTCCCGTACGCCCTCCCCCGACGCGAGCACCGCCACCGGCCAGTCGCAGTCGGCGCTCGCCGGTACCCGCTACTACCTGGAGCAGACGTCCACCCGATCGCGGATCCACGAGGTCCGCGGGACGCGGGACCGGGTGGTCCACGAGGTCGTCCACGAGGCCGCCTCTCGTTGCGAGTCCAACACCGTCAGCGTCTCGCCGGACGGCAAGCGGGTGGTCTGGGTGCAGGACAGCACCGACAACGCGAGCGGGGTGCTGCTGATCGCCACCGTCGGAGACAAGGGGGCGACGACCCTCGCGGAGGGGATCAGTTGTTTCGGCGCCCGGCCGATGCGGTGGAAGGGCGACGACCAGCTGATGGTGCAGCGGAAGAACGGCCAGTCCGTGCTCTACGACGTGGTGGCCAACAAGCAGGTCGTCGGCGACCCGGGCCAGGAGACCAAACGCTGCTGGTCCGCCGACGGCACCTGGCTGGCCGCCGAGTCGGACGGCAAACCCTACGTCTCGGACACCACCGACCTGCGGCAGTACACCTACACCCCTCCCCAGCAGGAGGCCGCGAAGTGGGACGGCTGGGAGGCCCGCAGCGTGTCCACCGACGGCCGCTACGTGGCAGTGGGCTGGATCGGCACCGACCCGTCCCGCCGGGACGGCAGCTTCGCGGTCGTCGACACCAGGACCAGCAAGGTGGTCGACCTGCCCGGCACGGGCGAGGTGCGGAGCATCCTGTTCAGCGCCGACGGCACGGTGCTGCTGCGGCGCGGCACCGGCATCACGGTCCTCGACCGTGAGTTCAAGCCACTCGGCACGGTGACCGAGCCGGCACCGACCCGGAACCGGGCACTGCTGGCGTACGTGCCCTGAGCCGCCTCAGACAACCCCTACAGGCCCCTGGCGCTTCGTGCGCCGGGGGCCTGTCCGCGTCCGCCGACCCGGGGCCGAAGTTCTTTCGATCAGGCGGCAACCATGCAGATCGAAACCGACGTCTGGGAGTGCATCAGAGACGCGCACCAACCAACCCCCGAGGATCGAATCGTGAACGTCATCGTCACCAGCGCCCGCGGACTACGTACGGTCGCCGCCCTCGCCGCCGCCGCGTTCGTCGCCGTGGGCGTGAGCGCCTGCGGCGACGGCGGGTCCACGCCGTCCGCCCCCGCAGCCGGGCAGTCGTCCGCCGCCGCACCGTCGTCCGCCGCCCCGAGCCCGTCGGACGCCTCCTCCGCCGCACTGCCCGGCACCCGGTACTACCTGTCGTTCGGCGAGCAGGCCGCGGAGGTGCACGTCGTCAAGGGCGGCACCGACCGGGTGAGCGCCAGCGTCCCGTACGGCGGCGGCGACTGCGTCCGGAACACCATCACCATCTCGCCGTACGGCGAGCGGCTGGCCTGGGTGGAGGGAGCGGCCGGAGCGGAGGCCGGCAAGCTCGTGACCACCCGGATCGACGGCAGCGACCGGGCCACCATCGCGGCGGAGCCGCCCTTCTCCGGCAAGGCGCCCTGCGACGGCGGCGACCCGCTCGTGTGGAACACCAACGACCGGGTGCTGGTGCAGCAGGACGGCCACATGGCGCTCATCGACCTGAGCAGCCGCAAGCCCGCCGACGGCGACGCCGGCAACGAGACTCTGAAGTGGTGGACGCCGGACGGCCGCAACTGGGCCGCCGTCTCCGAGGGGCGGCCGTACGCGACGACCGACCCGAAGGTGACGTTCTACCGCTACACGCCGCCGGCGGCCCAGGCGGCCCGCTACGACGGCTGGCGGGTCCGCAGCGTCTCGGCGGACGGCCGGTACGTGGCCGTCGGCTGGATCAACAAGGACGAGACCCGCAACGACGGGAGCTTCGCGGTGGTCGACACCAGGACCAGCAAGGTGGTCGACCTGCCCGGCGCGGGCGAGGTACGGAGCATCCTGTTCAGCACCGACGGCACGGTGCTGGTCCGGCGCGACAACGGCATCAGCGTTCTGGACAAGCGTTTCCAGCCGGTCGGGACGGTGACCGAGCCGGCCGTGCTGAGCGGGGCGTCGCTGCTGGCTTACGTGCCTGCCTGACGAAAGGCGACGCGGGGCGGGTCACCGACGGGTGGCCCGCTCCGCGTCGTTCAGCGCAGCACGGTGATCGCCGCATCCGCTGTGACGTGCTTCCACGGCACCAGCACCACTGTGCCGTCGCGCTCCAGCACCTTCGCGTCGCTGCCCTCGGTGCCGGCCGACAGCGGCGCCTCGGCCACGACGCTCACCTCGCCGGTGGCCGGGTCGATCCGGACCAGCCGCGGGGCGAGGTCCCGCCGGTCGCCCACCTCCCACGCCAGCACGCCCTGCTCGTCGAGGCGGACGAGTTCCACCTCGCTGTCGGTGTGCCCGGACGACACCCAGCGCCGCTTCCCGGTGGCCAGGTCGATCGCCACCACCTGGTTGGCCTGGCGCATCTTGCCGCCCACCGGAGAGGCTTCGGTGGGCAGGTAGAGCGTGTCCGCGTCGGCCAGGTACGGCCGGATCCCCGGCCCGCTCACCGTGTTGGAGCGGTTGACCGGCAGGTCGCTGAACCGCGTACCGTCGACGGGGTTGCCGAACGTGGCCCGCGCCTTGCCGGCGGCGTCGCGCGCGACGAACGTCTCGGTGCTCAGACCGGGCAGGCTGACCAGCGGGTCGACGCTCAGCACCCCGTCGCTCTGCTGCGCGGCAGGCAGTTGCTGCTGCCAGCGCGCCTTGCCGGTGGCCGGGTCCAGACCGAGCAGCGCGCCCCGGTCGCCGTCGCAGCGCGCGGTCACAACGGCCTGGTCCCCGGCGGCCTGCGCGTCGGTCAGGCGGCAGTCGCGGCCCGGCAGCAGCCGGTCGGTGTTGGTCTGCCACAGCCGCTTGCCGTCGGCCAGCGAGTAGCCGAGGACGTTCTCGCCGCTGCGGACGACCACCTGCCCGGCGGTCACCGACAGGTCCGGGGCGGCGATCTCGGACCGGCCCGTCCGGCGTTCGACGGGGAACGTCGCCCGCCACGTCTGCGTGCCGGCGGCAGCGTCGAAGCCGACGAGCGTGTCGCACGAGTCGGCGGAACCGAGCGCCACCACACCCCGCCCCTCGGCGAGCGTCTGCGCGGCCGCGCACAGCGAGGTCGCCTGGGGCGCGGGCACGCCCCACGCCTGGGCGCCGTCGTCGAGCCGGTAGGCGATGACGCCGTCCGGCTGGGCCCGGACCACCGCGTCGCCGACCAGCCAGGCGCCGAACATGTCCTGCCCGTCGTACGTCTTCAGCCCGTTGCGCTGTCGCTCCGGGAAGTCGAGCACCCAGGCGGTACGCAGCTTCCTCCCGTCGTCGTCATCGCCGCCGACCAGCCGGGACACGCCGTAGGCGGTGCCGGCCGCGACCGCGAGCACGGCCACCAGGCCACCGGCGACGAGCAACGCCACGCGTCCGCGCCGCTTCGGCGCCGCCGGCGGCGCACCGGCCGGACCCGGCCATCCCGCCGGCGGGTACGCGGGCGGCGGCTGCTGGTGCTGGTACGTCATTCGTCGTCTCCGTTCCCGGTCAGCGCGCCTGCGCGCGGACGTAGGCGGCCCAGCCGGCCTGGAACTCGTCGAGCGACACGCCCAGCACGTCCCGGGCGGCGCGGTCGGTCGGGGTGCCGCCGTAGACGGCCTCGACGAAGCGGAACAGCTTCACCTCGCCGTGCTTCTCGGCGAGGTGGTTCATCGCGGCGTGCCCGAGCCAGTAGTGGAAGCTCAGCCGGTCGGGGTCGTCCCACTCGCCGTTGCCGGGCAGCGTGCCGTTCCACCCGCCGCGGACCAGCTGCCGGGCCTGCGCGGTGCGCTCGCTGGCACCGAGCGGGCGGCCGTGGAACGCGATGTACTCGGCGAAGCCCTCGACCACCCACTCGTCGAGCTTGCTGAACGCGTCCACAGCGGTCAGGTCGGTGCGGGGCGTCATCAGGGAGTGCGCCACCTCGTGCCGCAACACCATGCGGGCGTCGTTGTCGCCGCTGGTACGGCTGAAGTAACGGTCGCGGGTGTCCACCACGATGCGGGTGCCGCCGATCGTGGCCTTGCCGTCCTTGCGCTCGGCCGCGACCAGGCCCAGCGAGAAGCCCGCCTCGGTGGCCTTCTCGGTGCCGATCCGGTAGAGCGAGGTCATCTCGTCCTTGCCGTCGGCGAGCGTGATGACGAAGCCGCTCGGCACCGGGCCGGGCGGCCCGCTGGCCCGCCACACGGCCAGGCCGTTCGTGACCGCCACATCGGCGGCCGGGGCGTACCGCTTCGCCACGCCGGCCCGGGCGGCGTCGGCGATGAGCAGGGCGTGCGGGGTCCGCTCGACGTGGATCTCCCGCCACTTGTCCCACGGACCGGGGTAGTGGACGGTCTTCGAGCCACCGTTCCCGGCGGCCGGAGCGCCGGTCACAGCGGTGACCCGGATCGGCGCGTCCTTGCCGGTGCGGACGATCGTCCAGCGGTACCACTCGGTGACCGGGGCCAGGTCGAAGCCGTCGAGCTGGTGCACGAACGAGACGTCGAGCTGGAACGTGACGCCCTGCCCGAAGGCGTCGCCGGCGCGGCCCTGCCGCTCGATGGTCTCGTAGCGGGCCACCGACAGCGGCAGCTTCCCCAGGTTGCGGAACAGCTGGGTCTGCCCGGCGATCAGCTCCTTACGGGCCGGGTCGAACGCGGCCAGGTAGCCGTCCAGGTCCTTCGCCGCCAGCGCCTTGCTGTGCCGGTCGAGCAGGGCGGTCAGCTCGGCGTTCGTGACGGTGACGCCGTTCGCGCCGGCTGCCGCCTTCGGCGCCGGGCCCTCCTCGTCGTCGCCGCGCAGGCCCAGCCCGACGCCGACCGCCGTGCCGGCGCAGAGCGCAAGCGCGAGCGCACCCGCCGCGAGCCCGATCCAGAGCCCTCGGCGGGACTTCGGCGTCGCAGGCGGCGGCCCCCACGGTCCCGGCTGCGCGGGCGGCGGTGCTGCGGCGTACCGGGGGTCGGCGTTGCCGGGCGGTGGCCAGCCCGCCGGTGGGTGCCCCTGCGTCATGTGGTTCCTCGCTCGTGCCGTGTGCGGGACCGGCCGGACGGTTTCGCCCGGCCGGATGACGGCAGACATCATCCCCGGTCCGGACGACGGATTCTGCCCCGCCGGACGTGTCGGACGGATTTGTCCCCTCGGGTGGCTGTCGTGAACAGGACGTCGAGACATCCGCCACGTCCGGCGTCCAGGGTCAGCGGGACCGGTCCGCGCGGTGACAGACTGTGCGACGCACTTCTGCCGGGACGTCTGAGGGAGGCGCCGTGCGCTGGCGCAGCTACGTGGCGGTGGGCGACAGCTTCACCGAGGGCATGGACGACGCGTATCCGGACGGCAGCTACCGGGGCTGGGCCGATCTGGTCGCCACCCGCCTCGCCGCCGAGGCCGGGCCCGACTTCGGGTACGCCAACCTGGCCATCCGCGGCCGGCTGTTCCCCAACGTGGTGGCCGAGCAGGTGCCGTCCGCGCTGGCCATGAAGCCCGACCTGATCAGCTTCGCGGCCGGCGGCAACGACGTGCTGCGCCGCAGCTTCGACCCGGACTCGTTCGTCCCCCGCTTCGACTCGGTCGTGCAGCGGCTGCGGTCCGGCGGCAGCGACGTGGTGCTGTTCCGGTTCGCCGACGTGATGGCCCGGCTGCCCGGCCAGCGGCTGGTGGCCCCCCGGGTCGCGCTGCTCAACCGTGCGGTCGGCGAGGTGGCCGAGCGGCACGGCGCGATCCTGGTCGACCTGTACGCCGACGACACCTACCTCAACCCGCTGCTCTGGAGCACCGACCGGCTGCACCTGTCGGCCGCCGGCCACCGCCGGGTCGCGGCCCAGGTGCTCACCGCGCTCGGCATCGGCTGCGAGGAGGAGTGGCTGATGGTGCCGCCGCATCCGGCGCCCAGCCCGTGGCTCGCCGCGCGCGCCGCCGACCTGCGCTGGGCCGGCCGGCACCTGGCGCCGTGGATCAAGCGCCGGCTGACCGGGCGGTCCTCCGGCGACTTCGTCACCGCCAAGCGGCCGGTGCTCGGGCCGGTCGAGCGCGACTGAGCGTGCGAACCGTCCACGCCGCCGACCTGCTGCGGCTGACACCCGACGATCCACCCCGCACCGGGCTGGCGGTCGTGGTCGCCGGTGACCGGGTCGAGGCGATAGTGCCCACGGCCGAGCTGTCCGGCGCGTACCCGGGGGTGCGGGTGCGGCGGTGGGCCGGCACGCTCGGGCCGGCGCTCGTGCACGACGGCCCGCTGCCGCCGGCGCCCACGCCCCGCGAGCGGGTGCACGCGCTGTTCCGGCTCGGCGTGGCCGCCGTGCTCGACGAACACGTCACCGACCCGGCGCTGCGTTCCGCCGCGGCGCGCAACGAGGTGGCGGTGCTGCCCACGGTCCGGCCGCCCGCGCTGGTGACCGGCGGGCGCGCCGACCTCGCCGTGTTCGACGCGGACGGTTCCTGCCTGGCGACAGTGGTCGCCGGCCGCCTGGTGCACCGCCGCGCCTGACCGGCACCGCACCGCGCTGATCCGGCGTACCTTGGGGATCATGCCTGTGCCGAGCGATCCGCATCCCCACCTCCAGTCGTACGCCGACCCGCAGCGCCTGGTCACCACCGAGTGGCTGGCCGAGCACCTGGGCGACGAAGGGCTCGTGGTGGTCGAGTCCGACGAGGACGTGCTCCTCTACGACACCGGCCACATCCCCGGCGCCGTCAAGGTCGACTGGCACACCGAACTCAACGACCAGGTCACCCGCGACTACCTGGACGCCGCGAGCTTCGCCGAGCTGTGCGCGGCCAAGGGCATCGGGCGGGACGACACAGTCGTCTTCTACGGCGACAACTTCAACTGGTGGGCCGCGTACGCCCTCTGGGTCTTCTCCCTCTTCGGTCACCAGGACGTACGTCTGCTCGACGGCGGCCGGCAGAAGTGGATCGCCGAGGGGCGGGAGCTGACCCGGGACAAGGTGAGCCGGCCCCGCGCCTCGTACCCGGTGCCGGAGCGCAACGACGCGCCGATCCGCGCGTACCGGGAGCAGGTCATGGCGCACGTGGCGGCCGGGCGGCCGCTGGTGGACGTGCGTTCGCCCGGCGAGTACACCGGCGAGATGCTGCACATGCCGGACTACCCGCAGGAGGGCGCGCTGCGTGGCGGGCACATCCCGGGCGCGGTGAGCAAGCCGTGGAAGTCCGCCGCGAACGACGACGGCACGTTCAAGTCCGCCGACGAGCTGCGCGCCATCTACGGCGACCAGCTCGGGCTGAGCCCGTCCGACGACGTGGTCGCGTACTGCCGGATCGGCGAGCGGTCCAGCCACACCTGGTTCGTGCTGCACCACCTGCTCGGGTTCCCGCAGGTGCGCAACTACGACGGCTCGTGGACCGAGTGGGGCAACCTGGTCCGGGCCCCCGTCGTGAAGGGCGACCAGCCCGGCGGCCTGACCCGCTGAGGCGTCCCGGCCGGTCCCGTCGTCACGGCGGCTGGACCGGCCGGTTCCGCTGTTACGCCGGTCCGGCCGCGTTCCGGACCGGTCAGCGGGCGGCTATCGACAGCCGGCCGGGGACGTTGCTCGCCACCCAGTCGACGGCGCCGGTCTCCGGCCGCCACCGGGCCAGCCCGGCGTCGTAGCGGAGCAGCACCGCGCCGTCGGCGGTCCAGCCGTACACCTCGCAGCACCCCTTGGTCCGGCCCTCGCGCCCGAGGTCGAGCAGGCGGGTCACCGCGCCGGTACGGGCGTCCAGCACCGCCACGCCCTCGGCGCCGCTCATCGTGCCGGCGGCGCCCGCGGTGGTGGTCCACCCGGCCTGGGCGATCCGGTCGCCGCGCTGCCAGCCCCGCCCGTAGACCTCGTTCAGCTGGTAGCCGGGGGGAAGCTCCCCGGCGGTCACCGGCCGCCGCTCCGGCGCGCCACCCGAGGCGGGGAACCGGCGTACGGCCAGGCCGCCGTCCCCGGACCAGCCGCCGACTGTGAACAGGTCACCGGACCGGGCCGGCTCGGGCACGACGAGCGTCCACGGGTCGACCGCGAGCTTCCGCGCCGACCCGGTGCGCCGGTCCAGCTCGTACGTGGTGTCGTTGTCCCCGACCAGCAGCCGGTCCCCGGCCCAGAGCACGTGTTCCAGGTAGCCGGTGAGCGGATAGCGGCGGACCGCGCCGTCGGTCAGGCCGACCACGACCACCTCACCGGTCTGC
This sequence comes from Micromonospora sp. CNZ297, assembly GCF_007827625.1. Classification (NCBI taxonomy): domain Bacteria; kingdom Bacillati; phylum Actinomycetota; class Actinomycetes; order Micromonosporales; family Micromonosporaceae; genus Micromonospora; species Micromonospora sp. CNZ297. The sequence continues at coordinate 252,555 of NZ_VISU01000007.1, forward strand.
GCGAACGCGGCGGTCCGGCCGTCCGGCGACAGGCTGCCCGGCTTCAGCGGAGTGGCCTCGTTGCCCTCGGCGTCGCGGGTGGGCGCGAGCGTCACCACGTCGAGTTCCCGGACCATGCCGTCGTCACCCAGCACCCGGACCGGACCGGCGTCGCCGGTCTCCGGGTCGACCGGCTGGTACAGCGCCAGCGCCCGGCTCACCGGCCGGTCGGAGAGGGCGAAGGCGACCCGGTCGCCGAGCCGGCCCAGCGGGTCGCCCGCCTCGCCGAGCCGGTCCGGGGGCCGCTGCACCACAGGCGCGCTAGGTGCCGCCGTCACAGTCGGGCGGGGCGGTGCGGCCGGTGGCGGGCCCGAGCGGTGCAGGAGCGCGGTCGTACCGCCACCGAGCAGGACCACGGCGACGGCCGCGACGCCGGCGGCCCGGCGGGCGCGGCGGACCCGTCCGGCCCGCTCCCATCCTGCCTCGGCCAGCCGGGTCGGCCGGATCTCCTCGGCGGCCCGGGTCAGCAGCCGGGTCAGCTCGGGTTCGCTCACGGGTTCGCCTCCATCCCGGTCACCAGGCCGTCTCCGGACGTGCCGGGGGCGGGTACGACGTCGCGCAGCTTGCGCAGCGCGTCGTGGCACTGGCTCTTGACGGTAGTCAAGCGTCTATAGAAGCCAACAGGTCGGGTTTTTGACAATCGCATGGCTGACATCGGGCTCACGAGTTAGACAGGGCTGTACGCGTTGCTGGCGCGGGGGTGATCAGGGAATGTGCATGACGCGTGCCGTCCAGGATGACGCACCACTCCGCCTCCGCTTCCGCCGAGTTGGAGGTGCGCCTGATCATGCCGATACGGACGCACGACGTCGACTACTCGCATAATCTGGCCTGCTAGCGCTTCTGCCCCGCGTTATCAATTGCTCATGCTTTGCGATCACGCCTCCGGGTGCCGAGCCGCGCGGACACCCTCGTCATGGGAGCGCGATGTCAGACAGGAAGCCGTTACCCCTGGAACAACGCGGCAACCCGCCCCTCGTTCCCAGTCAACGAACCCCCGAGGACGCACCGTCTACAAGGACCTGGACCGCGCCGCCTGAACTCGTCGGTAGCACCTCGCCCATGCGTGTGGCCTTGAGCGCCTTGACTGGGGGAGAACATAGGTGCGCAATGCACCTTGCGGTTAAGTCGAGACCAGGACTTAAGCCTTCCGCTTGGCCGCGTCAGGACAAGCCGCCGGTCCCGGTGCGGCTCGTTATGGACGTATTGGACGCTGTGGAGTTCAACCGCCAACCGCTTGACGAGGCGCTGAACTCGGTATTTGCGAAGCAGCCGCTTCACGAAGGTCTAGCAACCTTCATTAAGCATGCCGCACGCAGTTACCTGTCGATGTGTGAGGCAGAGTCATCGATGCTGCCGGTCGCCCGCTGGTGGGTGGTCCAGCATGTCGATCAGGGTGTTCGCGAGCTGTGGGCTTGGGGCCGGCGTTACCGCTCGGCTGACGGTGCGGTGCGTGAACTGCGGCTGATTCGCCTCGCGAACATGCTAGAGCGACAGCGCAGCGAGGCCGAGGTGGCGGTCGCGGCCTACACGGCCGCGTACGGCCGTCCCGCGCCGTGGCCGGATGATTGGGAGAAGAAGTTCTTTGTCCGGGCACGCGAAGAGGTGTCTCGCGTAGTGGTCGCCGACATCGATCTCACCGAAGGTTTGAGAAGAGTCCTGTTCGACGGACCCATTGAGGATGCCGGCGCTCTTTACGAGCAGCATGGACGCCGCGCTGCGGTTCAGGTCCTTCATGGCCAGACGCGCCGCCCAGGCGGCGATTGTCTCAAATGCCGTCTCGTGCTGGCCTGTGACGAGGTGATGCGAGCTCCGGGACTGCTGGGACTGCGGTCGGACCGGCGAGCGAAGCTGCGCCAGGTGTCGATCACCGACTTGCGCTATTACAACGACTGCCCGGCCCAGCATTACCTGCAGACGTTGCGTCTGCCGAAGGTCAACGAGTACGCCACTCCGGCCCGGATCGGTCAGGCAGTTCATAGCTATTTGGAGACGCTGCACGCGAAAGCAAGCGGACCGTGCCAGCACGCGGACATGCCAGGTGACATCAGCTGGCCCGACCCGCGCTGGGAGCTCGACGCTGATGCAGCCGAGGCCGGCATGCGGATGCTCACGCATCACCCGTCCGTGTGCCCTCTTGAAGAGAGCACCTCAGACCTCAGGATCGAAGAGACCTTCGTCTTTCATGACACAGCTGCCCAGACGCTGGTGATCGCCAAGCCCGACCTCGTCTACCGCGACGACGGCGCCTGGGTGTGGCGCGAGACCAAGACCACCCGGCGCCGCCAGCGTGGTGGCGAGGATGTCTTCACAGAGTTCCCGCAGGTCGCACTCGCGACGGCCATCCTCGGGCGAGGCCTGCTCGGCGGACCCGTCGACGGTTCCCGAGTGGAGCTGGAGATTCTCCGGCCGGCCGGAGCGGATCTCATCATGGTCGACCCGTCAGATCCGCAGGAGCTCGATAAGGCGTACGCAGCCCTGCGGAAGATGGCGCAGCCGTGGCGCGGAGACATTACCTTCGCCGCGGTGCCAGGAGATAACTGTCGTACCTGTCCGGTAAGTAGGTGGTGTCCCAGCGCGGCGGGAACGGACCCGCCGCCGTCCTCTCAGGAGACCGCTCGTGGTTCTGACCGTGAACAGCCCGCCTGATCTGTCCACCTTTACCGGGGTGACGCTGCTGCGCATGGTCGCGACCGCTTTGGTCGACCTGTCGCGTCACGACAGGTCCCCGGACCCGATCTACTCGGACAAGGTGCAGAAGGCCTACAACCACCTGGTCCTGCAATGCCTGCTGCGCGAGATGGAGCCGCCGGCCAGCGTTGCAGGCATGGCGCGCTGGGCGGCGACCAGGCCGATCGGGCAATGGCCGTTTGACCTGCCGGCGGAAGCCGAGAACCTGGACGAGTACCTGGTCGACGCGCAGACCGGGGTCCCCACCCAGCGATGCTACGAGTGGGAGGTCTCAGGTCCCGATGCCGCGGCCGAGCTCTTCGAAAACGAGATCATCCGTACGGTCTTCGCACAGTGCGAGACGGCACGATCGCCACAGTCCTACACCGCGTTCCGGCGTCTTTTGATCGACAAGCCGGTCCTGACCGGTATCGACAAGGCGACGCTGATCGGTGAGCATCCCGAGCTGGGCACCGTTTTGGAGACGGTGAACCGGTGCTACGAGCCGGCCCCGGCCGCCTACCGAGGCACCGACGGACGCTTCGCTACGTGCGCACGCTGCCACTGCCTGCTCAAACCCGATGGGCGGTCCTGGCGGTGCGAGCTGGACCGCTGCCGCCGCGAAGCCCACGCCACCCCGAAAGAGTTCATCGACGATCGCTCGACCGGCGGGTTGTATTTACTGCGAGCGCCGCTGCGTATGTTCATCACCGGCCCAGGGCTGGCCGAGGTCGAGCTGGAACAGAAGCTCATCGGCAAGGGCCTCGTCCCGGAGATGTGGCCGGGCTGCGACGCCTACGACCTGAGGATCACGCTACCGAACCGGCAGGTTTGGGCCATCGACGTGAAAGACCGCGCCAACCCGGCCCTGCTCGGGCACAGCGCCACCCGGTTCCGGCCGGAGCCGCCGTACAACCGGGCCTTCCTGGTGGTGCCGCAGTACCGGTTCGACGACCGCGAGGACTACAAGATCGTCTTCGAGCATTTCTGCCCGCCGGAGGTCAAGGAGCAGGTGACCCTGCTCAGCGACAAGGCGTTTCTCCGCATGTTGACAACCACCCTGACCCGGCTGCGTAAGAACGGCTCTGCGGGAGGCGACGATGCGTGATCGCAGTAGCTGGCACGGCGACCTCGCCGGCGAATTCCGTGGCGCGTGGAAGGCACCTGCCGGGTTCGGCATCGGTGACCTGCTCGACGTAGAGCTGGCAATCTACCTCGGCACGCGGGTCATGCCGACCCGGCCGGTGCGCGACATTTGGACGTTGCTCAGCGGCTACCCCTATGAGGAAGTGTTCGGCGACGTACGCACCAGCGAAGCGCGGCTGATGATCCGGCGAGCCCGGCATTTCCTGTGGGACCGCAGCCGCCGCTACACCTGGCACAACTCGCTGCACATGTATCTCGATGTCGACATCACGCTGCGCGGCTACACGTTCGCGACCATTGACGATCTGCCCAAGGCGCTTGAGCCCACGCGCGCGCACGACCGCAGGGAGATCTATGAACGGTTGCTGACCCAGCCGCCTCCTCTGGAGCGGCGCGAGCTGCCCGTCGCCGGCGCCGGAGACCAGCTGTTCTACGTCCGCGACCAGCGCCACTCCGTGAACATCCCCGTCGAGCTGATCGGCCTCAAGCCCTGGATCGGGCATGACATCGGGGCGGCGCCGGCAGGCAGAGGCGAGCCGATCACCGTCACCATGACCGAACTGGAAGCCGCAGCTGATGCTATGGACGCCCTGGAGGTCGCCGCCAACGCCGCGGATCTGGCAGAGAACCGCACGCCGCGCAAGCTCAACGATTGGAAGAAGCGTCTACGGCGGGTCGAGTTGCTGCTGCGCGACGAGGCCGCCGGGGCGTTCCAGACCCATCCCCGGCTGCGCATCGACAGGCTGATGAACCTGGTGGGCATGGTCGGCGCCGGCAAGTCCACGATTCGCGACATTCTGGCCTTCCAGCTCGCCACCCGCGAGCGCCCGGCCGACCGACGCCGGACCACGATCGTCGTGGGTGACGTCGCCGAAGTGCTGACCATCACCGAGCAATTTCGCCGCCTCGGCGTGCACGCCGCGCCGATCCTGGGAAAGTCCACCCTCGAACGCAACATTCAGCGGTTGCACCGGCGCAGCGAGTCTGCCAGACAAAGCATGCTGAATCATGACAACCCGGGTTTCGCGCACCTGTCGAACGCCTGCCCGCTCGACGCCTTACGGGGGTTCGAGGCACGTCGGGCGCTGGCGATCACCGCTGCGCCATGCACCGCTTTGTACAACGCTGACGATGTCGAGAAGGCCGAGATCGAGCACGACGATCCCGACTCCGCCAGCACGAGGTTCCGGCGTCGCCGTAAGCCAGCCAGGCCGAAGCGTCACGGATGCCCGTTGTGGACTGCTTGCCCGCGGCATAGTGCCGCCCGCGACCTGGTCGACGCGCAGATCTGGGTCGCCACGCCGGCATCGCTGGTGCACAGCCGTGTGCCCGACCATCTCAACGACGAGAATATGCGCTACCTGGAGCTGGCCTGCCGCCGCAGCGACCTGATCATCGTCGACGAGGCCGACCGGGTACAGATGCAGCTCGACACCGCGTTCGCGCCGGCGGCGACGCTGGTGGCCCGTGGTGCGCAGTCGTGGCTCGACGAGGTCGGCAAGCACAAGCTCACCGAGCTGGCCGCGCAGGGCCGGCTGCAGTTGTCGAGTGACGAGATCGACGATTGGAACAACGCGCTCAACACGGTCATCACGGCCACCGACCGGATCTACTCGATGCTGATCAACGACGAGCCGCTGCGGCGATGGATCACGCAGGACTACTTCAGCGCGATGACCTTGCACCAGTGGCTGATCAATGAGTGGTTTCCCGAGCTGCGCAGGCGCAATCGCGACGATGACGAGAATGTCGTGGCCCCCGACGAGGACAAACTTGCTTCCCAGCGGGCCGAGCTCCAGCGTGTCGACACCGTTCTCGGCAGTTTCCGCGACTCGCCGCTGACCCCGTTGCGCGGGAGTGGTCCCGAGGATACGACCACGGACCTGGTCAACGCGCTCGTGGCGATGGCGACGGAGTTGCTGCACGCCCCCCGCGGGGTATTCGTTCGCGAGTTCAGCCGTGAGCGGCTGAAGAAGTTGCTGCGCCAGCTGGTCCCGAACAACGCCTCAGTCGCCGGTGACCTTGACGCCAACCTGCACCGCTTCGAATTCACCCTCGTGCTGGCGGTCCTGCACGATCGTCTTGACCGCATGACCATTCTGTGGCCTCGCGTCGAAGCTGCCCTCAACCTGGACTCGACCTCCAACGTGCTGTCCCGCCGGCCGCCCAAGGACTACATGCCGGTGGTTCCCGAATCCCCCATGGGTAACGTGCTGGGCTTTCAGTTCCAGGCCGGCGACCGCAACGAGGACGGCGATCAGAGCGGTGAGCTGCGGTTTTTTCGCTGCAACGGTGTCGGCCGCGAGCTGCTGCTGGAGCTGGCCGACATCCCTGCCGTGGACAACCGGCCCGGCCCGCATGTGCTGTTGATGTCGGCCACCAGCTGGGCCGGCACCTCCAGCCGCTACCACCTGCACGCCCAGGTTGACGCCGTGCTGCGGCCCCACGAACACGAGGTCGCCGCCATCAAGAAGAGCAATTTCCGCAAGCTCTTCCTCTACCCACCCGGCGTCACCACCGCCCTGCGGCTGTCCGGCACCGACCCTCGGCAGCGTCCCGCTCAGCTCGAGCAGATGCTGCACCAACTGGCCGTACCTGACCGCAGCCTGACCGGCGCGACCTCGCTGCTGCAGCAGGAACTGGACGACATCGACGACCCACAACGCCGCAGGATCCTGTTGCTGGTCGGCAGCTACGCCGAGGCACACCGTGCCGGGCACTACCTCAACAACCTGCCGGAATGGACCGGCAACGTCACGGTCCTGGTATCCGACGACACCGACCTCGACCACTCCTGGAGCAACCTGCCCGCCGACACCCGCCAGCTGCACCTTCGCCGCGGCGAGCTGGCCAAGTTCCCCGACATCGGCGGGCAGTTGCTGATCGCGCCGCTGCTGGCCGTCGAGCGCGGGCACAACATCGTGGTTCCCGGCGGTAAAGCCGCCATCGGCAGCGTCTACTTCCTCGCCCGCCCGCATCATCGCCCTGACGACATCTCCCTGGCCACCCAGGCAATCAACGACTGGGCGGTCCGCCAAGTCCGCGGCCCAGGCCGTCGCTTCACCCAGACCGCTCTGGCCGCCGGCAGCCCGGACGACGCCGGACTGCGCTTTCGGGCCGAAGCCGCCCGCAAATGGCACCGCTTCCTCACCCGTCGCCTGTCCTGGACCAGCCTGCCTCCCGATGAGAAGTCGGCCTTTACCTGGGATCAGCTCGTGGTCATCTGGCAGGTCATTGGACGACTCGTGCGCGGAGGTGTCGCCGCCCGCGTCTACTTCGTCGACGGAGCCTTCTCACCCCGCGAGGCCGGCTTCACCGGAGACGACACCCCAGCGACCAGCCTGCTCGCCAGCATGCTGCACGAACTCGCTCCCTATTTCGACCCCGAGTCGGCGCAGACGACGATCGACCGATCGCTGGTGCAAGCCCTCTACGACCCGCTCTACCGCGCCCTGCGCGACATGAACTGACCGCCCACGCTCGGACCGGTTCAGAAAGGCCCCCGATGCGCTACGACCGCACGCAGACCGCAGCCTTCGTGGCAGCAGGCGATCTCAAAATCCCGCTGCACACACTTACCTTCCCCATCTCTTGGCGCCGCCCTATCCTCGACCTGCGCACCGCCGGTTGGCGCGAGGAATCACGCGCACGCGCCCAGCAGGTGCCGATCGGGCGCCTCAACGCACTGATGCGCACCGTCGCCCCCGATCTGGTCTCCACCGCTACCTGGGCAACCCTTGATGAAGACAACCCCTGGCTGTTCGCAGCAAAGCCGTTCCCGCCGGCGATCATGCGGACCTTCATCAACGCCTGGCTGTATGACCTGCCCACCACCGACGACGGCAAAGCGCTCGTGATGCCGACAATCAGGAAACTGGACTCGGGCACCCTGCGATGGACGCAGAAGACCGTCGACCTGCTCGCCCACGAGCTCTCCGATGGCAACACCGCCGTCCCTCAGCCTCACCTGTTCAGCCTGCTGCCTGACTACGCCGCAGCTAAAATCGCTGGCCAGTCATACCAGCATGGCAGCAGATCCATAAGGTTCCGGCAGGTCGCGGCGAATCCCGCCAACGGCTACGCCGAACTCGTTTCTTGGCCGCCGCTGGAACACCACACCGGCAGAGGTAGCAACATCCGGACCTGGTACTACAGCGCCACGATCAAGATCGCGCTGCGTACAAAGGCGTTCGACCCCACCCTGCGACTACACGTCGACACCGGCATCCGCCGCTGGACCAGCGGCGAGCTACACACCAAGGGCCGCTGGGGAGCTTCTACCCTCCTACAGTCGACCAGCCCCTTCGTAGTCGACGCACCGACATCCCAGAAATTCGCGGTCGCCCACCTGATCTGGGACCGAGACACCCGGGAAATGGGCTGGCGCAACGGCGGCACCGAACAGATCCTCAACCGGATCGGCGCCGTGGACAATCTCCCGGCTGCCGAGCAGCTCGCCGGTAAGTCAGACGCCTGGATCTTCGGCCGAGATGGCGTCACTGCCGCCGTCACCTACCACACCACCATGCGCGGCCCTGACCACCAGGTCGGCACCGGCGTCATGCCAGCCGAACGCAGCCGCCTCATCCGCTGGATCGGCCAGTGCCTGCAGCCCGACTTCGACCTCGACCAGCCCCTGACCCGCGTCCTCATCGGCGGCAAGGCAAGCCGAAGCCTCAGCAAGCTCGAAAGCGTCCCCAAAGACAAGAAGGACCAGACCGACGCTGAGCGCACCCAGCTCGTCGAGAGGCAGGAAGCCGCCAACGCCGCAAACGCTGAAATCTCGAAGGCGAACGCGCTCGTCCGGCGCCAGCAACTGGCCGCCGCGGTCGACGGCCGGCTCTCTGTCGTTTTGCTCTACCAGGGCGACGGCAAGGGAATGCGCGACCGCCTGCTCGCTGCCGTCGAACGACTACTCGACCTGCCTCATCAGCAACCCGCCAGCAACGACACCTGGACATGGAAGGTCGGAGACCTCAACCTCACGATCTACGCCCGCCCCCTCGGCAGGCTCGGCGCAGCGCTCGGCGAGGGCTCCGTTCCCAGGCGCGGCCGGAAGCACGACGAAGCCGTCGACACGCACCGGAAACTCGTCGCCTCCGCGATGAAGGACCTGGCCGAAGAAGTCGATGACACCCTGCAACTCGCCCTCATCGAGCTCGACGGTGCGAAGGCCTTCAACGCACGCACCACCGACCCGAAATTCGCTATCCGCATGGGCTGCGCCGACGCCGGCATGGTCAGCCAGTTCATCCGCCCCGACGAGTTCCCCGGCAAAGATCTCGACAAGGAAGAGGCCAGCAACCAGCACCGGGCCGAAGCCGCCTGGGACGACTGCCTACGGCAGCTCGGCGTCCGATTCGTCCCGCAGCACAAACTCAAGAGCGCCATCCCCGACGACCTCGAGCAGCTGGCATTCTGGGTCGTCAAAAGGCGCAACGACGACACCAACACTCACCAGATCTTCGTCCCGATCGCCGTCCTGATCCGGCCCGGCCAAAAGCACATCATGGGCAAAGCCGAAGGTATGGCCGACTGGGTGCCCTACCCGACCCTGCTCAAGACCCTGGCCGGCACGAACTACCACGCCAGCCCTGCCAAGGAAGAGGAACAGAAGGAGCGGCTCGCTGCCTTCATCCGAAGTACCCTAACCCGGTTCCGAAACACGCAGATCCTCATCGTGACTGAAGCCCATAACATCCGGTATCGACTCACCACGGTGCAGAACGCTCACATGCTGCCCGACCACCTCCAGCTCGGCGAATTGCGACCTCAGAAAATCAGCCTCTTCGGCAAGAAAATGAGGCTGGTACGGATCTGCGGCAACGATCGCCTCGAAACCCCCGAGTCATGGGCTTTCGAGGCCGACAGCATCGGCATCTCCGACGGGCTGTGGCGACACGACGACGGAACCGGAAACACCGAGCAGACGCGCGTCTATTACAGCACGGTCGACAAGCCGGCCACCCACAGCTCCATCGTCATCGACTTGGCCAAACTTACGCCTCATTACAAGGAGAACCCGGCAAAGGCCGATGCTCCCGATCCCTCAGAGGGCCGTTCTCCCGACGGAAAGCTAGAAGTCGCGAGGAACTATCTCGACCCTTCTAAAAACGCCTGGAACGCGGAACTACTCGAGTTCGTCGTCGCCGCTCACCCCCAAGGTGAAGACCCTGCAAACTGGGCCGGGTTTCTACACCAGCAACGCCACTGCTTTGACGACTACCGGGCAGCCCTCAGCAGGCCCCTGATCATGCACGTCGCACGACTCACCAACCAATACGCCCTACCCGCCGACGACACGCTCGAAGACGACGGCGACAACATCGATGATCAACCCGAACCCGAAGGCGATGTACAGCTCACCTTCGACTTCGAGCTCTGAAGACCCTCTCGGAACGCAGGCGGACGGGCTGGGCACCTCCTCACTCCGTAGGAGGTGCTCAGCCTGGCCAAGCACCGACGGCCAGTGCCCTGGAGCCAGATCAGACCACCCCCTCATATTTTGTCGAGCGGATCCCCGACCCCAAGCCCGGATGGAAGGACGTCCTCGATGCCACCCGGCGTGAATACCGCATCCGTCAGATCGCCGCAGTGGTCCGATCCAACCCGGCAACCGCGGTCGCGACGCTCAAGCGACTCGGCTACGAAGTCCGCAACCCAGACGGCGGCCTGCTCTCCAGCCTGCGGAAGCTCACGCAACAGCTGAGTGTGAGGTCAGGAGGTGGGGCCCTCCTCCATCGCGCCCAGGTTCGCTGCCCCCATCTGGGCCCACCGCGTGCTTTCATAAGCCATGCAGTCGGTGCCACCTGACGTCCTCTCCCGGCTCGATCTGGAAGGAGCCACACGCCGAGAGGCAAGTGCCGAGGAACCGTTGATACCGTCGTCGCCGGGCGCTACCGAACTGAACGAACGCGCTCCAGAGTTCGCGTCGTGGCTCGCCGGCCAACTCCAAGCCGGACTGACGCCTTGCCGCGGTCTGGTCGTCGCGGTCGCCAAACCCGAGACCGGCAGCAGGCCGGTTGCGCTCTGGGGTTTCGCCGAGCGAGTGACCTACCGGGCGTTAACCGATCTCCTCATGGCCGAGGCCAAACACGAGGTGGACCGCTCCAACGAGGGATACCGGACGTTCGCCTACGCGCCGCTGGCGTACGCCCAAACTCGGGGCAACCGGGTAGACGCCAACAGCCACAGCGAGTTGTCCTGGCCGGATAACGCGGTCGTCCAATACGTCGTGAAAGCCGACCTCGCGTCGTTCTACGACTACGTCGACCATGACATCCTCGCCCGCGAACTACTCCTCCGTACCGGGGACCACGCCACCATCGAGTGTCTGCTCGAACTCCTGCTCGAAGTCCAGCGCAGGCGTTACGGACTTCCTCAGCTGCTCGAGCCCTCGGATCGGCTCTCCGACCTGTACGCGAGCCGGGTGCTGCGCGCGCTGCGTCGCAAGCAGTGGGCTGCGTGGCGGTTCAACGACGACTTCCGAATCGCGACCGACACGTTCGAGGACGCCAAACGAGCGCTTGACGATCTGGCAGCAGCCGCCCGCGACAACGGGCTGACGCTCAACGAATCCAAGACCCGCACACCATCGTTCCGCGCCTACTGGGAGGAGAATGAGGTACCCGAGTACGCCGATGATGACGACGACAGCGACCCGCAGTGGGCGCTCGACACGCTCAACTCGACCGTGACCCCCCGCGACCTGCCAACGAGCACGGCTGCTGACCACCAGATCAACCTGCACGAGGCCGACCGTGCCGCGATCCGCGCCATCCGGAGTGCCCTCATCAGGCTGTCGGATCCCGCAGAACGACGGGCCGTCGACGTGATGCCGAAAGTGGTGAATGTCGTCGCCTTCGCCGCGTCCACGACACCGTATGTACTCCGCTATCTGAAAGCCATGGCCAACCTCGACCGTCCTGCAGTGACCCGCACCGTTACGGCGATCGCTACGGAGGTCAGCCTCAGCGACTGGCAGCGGCTCTACCTGCTCCGCGCTATCCGCGAACTCGGCCTGATGGATGTGGAACCTTTCACCGCTTGGATCATGGCCAACCGTGCGCAACGGTACGAGCCTGTCGTACGCGCCGAGGCCGCACTTGCCCTCGCAGACGCGAACAAGATCGAGCCGCAGGAGGTCGTCCGCGCCCTCGACGAGGAGCCGTCCTCATTGGCAACCTGGTACCTGGTTGCGCTACGACGCCTGCACCACCACGGAGCTGTATCGCAGGAAACCAACGATGCCGTTCGCGACGAAAGCGGCCTACACGCGACGATCCTGGCCCGGACGTGACACCAGAGCCCGTAACACTCGAGATCACCGAAAACGCTCTCGAAGAGCTGATCACCACCTACGCACGACACACCGCCACAGCAGCCGGCCGTCTACGTGACCGACCCCGCCACCGCGTCAACCTCGACAGTGACGCTGCGTCAGCCGACCGTGCTGCCTGCTGGCTCCGGTTGGTCAGCATCGTCGAGATCTACACCGAGGCACTCCTGACACATCTCGCCGGTGAGGCTCCTGGCCGAGCGCCCGGCGGCTGGAGCGACGTCATCGGTCTCCTGCGGCGGCGGCACAACATCGACGTGGCTGACATCCCGGCGTGGGAAAGCCTCGAGGCATGCTTTCTCGTCCGCAATGCAGTCGCTCATGGTCTCGGACGCTTCACAGCAAAGCAGCTCGAGAGAGAGACTCCCCGCAAGATGCGCGTCATCGGCGTGCCAGTACGCGACGGCATGGTCGTCATCACCGCGACCTCCCTGGCCCACTGTCTCGAAACCTGCCGCGAATTCATCACCAAGCTGGACACGCATCCTCAGGTCACCGCCGAGGCGATCACCGCGCCCGCCGCCACCGACGCCCGGGCCAAACACTGAACGGACAACGGCACGATGCCGAGTGGTGCCGAGGCCTCGCCGCCGCACAACTCCCCACGTGAACGGGAGGGCGCGGATCGGGGAATGTCCGCTGCGGACGATGGAGCGTCTGCCCTCTGGACTCATCTGCCGGCGCCTGCGGTAACTCCAGTCAGGCCCGGTTCCGCACCTGCTCGCCACCCCGTAACTGGCTCGATCACCGCACAGCAGAATGTGGCGCTGCCTGACACCGCCGTTGCGACTCGTTCAGTCGGCCGCTCCACTTTGTCCCCGGCCGGGGAAGGCTGGACGGACTGCGAATGCTCGACAAGGAGATTCGCTGCAAGCTCCGATCACTCCAGCGAGAAGCCCCATTCATCCCACGACCATGGCCACGGCGCATCGGGATTTTCGTTGAGTGGCGCCGAGAGGACTGCCGCCTCAGTCTCTGGGGTGAGTCCGGTTGGACGCACTGGGGCCTCACCACCGAACTGGCGGGAGAAAATTTTCGCCAGACGGAAGTAATCAGCGAACGGCCGAACCTGAGGATCCTCCCATCCCAGCCTGATCAAGAGGTAGGCGAGCAGTGATCCAACCGCCGGCCTGCTGGTATCAGGTAAGAAAGAGCCGACGAAACAATGCAATGGTTCAGGCACCTCACTTGGATCGCCACCCAGCTTATGCCAGCTGGCCGCTGCCATATGTGTAAGGCGCGTCGACTTCAATGTTACGCATGTGTTTGCGACGCAAACTAGGTCGAGGAACTCCCGCGCGTGCAAGGCGTGCTGCCCGGTGCCCGTCACCACATATTCATTGATCTTCTCGACGGCGACGTGATCACTGGACCATCCGTGAGCGTGCGCCAGTACGCCGTATACGATCGGGCTGACAAGCTCTTTGTAGGGCGTTCCTTGACGCGGGGCCGCCATACGTGCGATCTCTGCTGCCGTCTGGGTCGCTTCCTTGATATGTGCAGCCGTCAAGGTGAGCTTACATTCGAAGGCTGCCGCTACGCCGGAGGTCACGTACAGCTTCTTGTCGAGCAGCTTGCTGGGATAGCCCGGACGGAGTACGACCACGTCCACCTGCCTGCTCGCGGCTCCATCATGAGCGAGGATGCGGCCCTTCGTGCGTACCTGGTAGCTGCTCGGCAGCCATTCGCGCAGTAACCGAGCCCAGTTCTCCTCTCCCTCGTCGCCGGCAGTCCCTGGATCCTCGGTGGCGCGTAGCCGGATGCGTTCGTACTCGCTCGCCATCTCGCTAGTGGTTTGCTCGATCCAGGTGTCGAGCTCGTGTGGGCGGTGGGGGTTCGTCACGGAGAAAGAGTCTCAGTCTCCGCGTGGGACGGCCAGTTGCTATTGGCCGGCAGGACGGGTAAGGCCCTCCTACTTGGCGATACGACCGAGCGGATTGACAGCAGCACTGACAGCAACGGCCTCGGAGCATGAGGCACGGTTAGCGGCACCTGCGGAAGCATGGCCAGCCGCGGCCACGGGGGGCATGGACCGTTCCTGAGCCTCGAAGCGGGACAGGTGCAGTTGGGCGGCGACCGCGACTGCGTCGGTTGGTCCCCTGACGGTGCTTGGCGGCGATCAGGTTGTCGTGCGGAGTTCGAAGAACGCCGTCAGGTTAGGGTTTCGTCCTTGGTAGGTCACACGGTGTAGCTTCGATTCGCCTGCGCCCTGCCAGCTGTCGATAGGGGTCAACATGCGTGAGATTCTGCGTCGGTCGGTACGGGCGATCCTGTGGGACGAACGTGATCAGCTCGTATTGATCAAGAGGACGAAGCCCGGCCAAGCGCCTTACTGGACTGCGCCCGGTGGCGGCCTTGAACCGACTGACGCATCCCTCGATGCAGCCCTGCGACGTGAGCTGCGCGAGGAGTTGGGCGCGGAGGCAGAGCGGCTTAGCCAGGTGTTCCTCTTCAGCTCGCCGTCAGGCGAGGGAGTGTCCGTACAGCACTTCGTCTCCTGCCGGCTCGCCCGGGTCGACGAGAGCGCTCGTACGGGTGCAGAGTTCACTGATCCGGGTCGTGGTGGCTATGCCCTGGACCGGGTGGCCGTCGACCGCCTTCCTGAGGTGGATCTGAAGCCTGAGGCTCTGAAGGAGTTCATCCTCGCGAACGCCGATGCTTTGCTATCGGAGTTCAGCTAAGGCGGGCCAGATCCCTGCCGGTGCGAGCGTGAAGCGGCGCGCGGCTTGGAACACGTCCTGGGGGCGGCTCGCTCCGGCGGTGATCGCTGCGACCGCGCCGATGAACACTCGGTGCGAGACGATCAATGCTGTGTTTCCTTCACGCACGTGTCCGAGAATCGCCGAGGCGGCCGTCGCCCGTTCGTAAAGCGCTGTAAGGCTCTCGCCGCCGGCCAGGGCCGAGTCCGAGTCGCGGAGCCGGTCCGTGCGCCAGGTCCGGTACTCGGCTGGGTAGTTTTCCGGTCCTTTGCCGAGGACGCAGTCGGGGGCGCGCCACTCGGCGTACAGCGGGTTGGGAGCGGCGAGCGGCACGCCGAGCAGCGCAGCCAGGATCTCCGCGCTTGTGGCGGCGCGCGGATGCGGGCTGGTCAACACGATTGCAGGCCGGACACCGCAGTCACGAAGTGCGCGGGCGGTGGCTGCAATCTGTGCCGCGCCGCGCGCGGTGAGGGGCGTGTCGGGTCGGGCATGGGCGTGGGGGCTGGTGATCCCGTCGAGGCTGGCTCCGTGGCGGATCCAGAGGGTCGTCATGACAGGTGCCAGCCGCCGTCGACGTTGATCGCTTGGCCGGTGATGAAGCCCGCTTCCGGGGTGGCCAGGAAGGCGATGGCGGCGGCGATATCCGAGGGTTGACCCCGTCGTTTGATGCATTGTCGGTCGAGCTGGCGTCCGACCATGGCCTCGTGATCGGGTACGACGCTACGTTCTGCGGGGACCTCGATCGAGCCGGGCCGCACAGTGTTGACGGTGATGTTGTGGGGACCGAGTTCGCGGGCGAGCGCGCGGACGAGTCCTTCCAGGCCGCTTTTCGCGGCGATGTAGCCGGCGAGGTCGACGCGTCCGATCTGGGTCATGACTGACGAGACGGCGACGATGCGGCCGTATTTGTTGCTGACGAAGGCTGGTGTGGTGGCGCGGATCGCGGCGGCGTGCGTGACGAGGTTGAGTTCGAGCTGGTCGCGAAGGACGTTGAGGTCCGTCCGGCTCCACGGGATGCGGGGGTACGCGCCGGCGTTGCTGATCAGGACTGCGAGTTGGGTGGCGTGTTGCTCGATACTGGTGCGGAGTGCGGTCTGGGTGTCAGCGGCGGTCAGGTCGCCGGTGACGGTGTGGGTCTGTGCGCCGTGGTGGCGGGCGGCCTCGACGACCGCAGCGAGGTTGGTGTCGTCGTTCAGGTGGGTCAGGACGAGGTCGAAGGTGGCTGACAGCCGGGCGGCGATGGCCGCTCCGATGCCGGTGCCTGCTCCGGTGATGACGGCGATGGGGCGGCTCATGAGGGCGGCTCCGCTGGCGTCTGAGTGGTGAGTCCGAGGATCTGCTCCAGGGCGGCGTCGGGTGCGTAGAGGTCGGCGAGTAGGCCCAGCGACAGAGCAGCGTCGCGGGGTTCCAGTAGCTGTAGTGGGTAGACGGCGAGGATCCGCATGGCGAGGTACGGGCGTATCCAGGTGAGCAGGTCGGTGGCGGCGGAGAGTGCGAGCGGCCGGGCAAGCGTCGTGAGATATCGGGTGATGGCTTGCTGCCGGGCCGGCGATGGTTGGTGCTCATAGTCGATGCCGACGGCTCGGTGGGAGAGTCTTCTGAGCCGAACGGTGGGCTCGACAGCTTCGGCGAGTGACCTCCTGTGGTCGGCGTAGGCGCCGGGGTTGTAGTGAGGGACGAGCCAGGCGCCGTGCAGTCTCTGGTACCACAGGAAGCAGGCGATCTCGCCGGGGAGGGCGTTGAGGCCTGCGGTGTCGTAGTCGAACCAGACGGGCTGGTTGTCGGTGTCGAGGCCGATGTTGAAGTCGGTGGGGTCGCCCTGGGTCATCGCGGCCCAGACCTGCTCGTCGGGCTGGAAGGCGTCGCGTAGCTCGCTGACGAGGGCATGGAGGTCGAGCCGTCGGGGCTGTCCGTTGACCATGAGGGTGGTCTCTCGCAGCTCGGAGGGTCGGAGACCGTCGGCGTCGGCCAGTTTGAGCACGATCGGGTCGTGACCGTAGTAGTGGTCCAGCCTGCCGCGGGGCTGGACCCGGTCGCGGTAGAGCTTGCTGTTGGTGCGCGAGGCGGGGACGCGGCAGATGGTCGCGTCGATGGTTCGGCGGTAGTGCTGGAGGATCGCTTCGAGCCCACGATCGAGGTTGGCCGTGCTGTCTCCGTCGGTCGATGTGAGAGCGTCGAGGAGGAGGCCCGTGTCCGGGAGATCGGGTTGGTGGCGGTCATAGAGGGTGAGGGTCCAGTGCCCGATGCGGTGTTGGGAATGCAGCCCTGGTACCTGGTAATGGTGGCGGATTCGTTGGTATCCGGCGGCTTCGGCGGCGGCCTCCACGGGGTTCGGGTTCACTTTGGCGAAGAGGCGGTGCGGGCCGATGTCGAGGTGGAACGTGCGGTTCATGGTGAAGCGGCGGTAGCGGGCGACCCGGATCATCGAGGCCACCAGCCGGCGCGCTGCCCCGCGAAATCGGCTATGTCCTTGATGGGGATGGCGCGAAGGTCGCTCGCGGTTGACCAGAGAGTGTCGTCGTAGCAGTCCCGCACGGGACACGCATCGGCGACCGACATCAGGTGCGAGAACGGGGTGGCCACCGCGTGGTGGTGTGGCGATCCGGTGATCCACTTGGCGTAGCCGTGCCGTCCGTAGAGGCCGACCACGTGCGGCTGGGTGCCGTCCGGTCGGATGGTGAGCGCGGCGAGATGGGTCAGGCCGGTGTCGTTGCCGATGACCAGCTCGGCGGTGGCGAAGAGGTCAATGCAGTCGACCGCCGTTGGTCCGTGAAGTACTTCGATCTGACCTACGAATGCCGGAGGTTGGTGGCCCGGTGGTGTCACCAGGCTGAAGCGCCAGGCGCCCGAGTGGCGGGCCCTCAGGTGTTTGGCGAGGGCGGCGAAGTTGTCGATGCCGTAGTCCTTGCGGTCGGGGCGACTCGTCGTGGCCACGAAGACCACGTGGAATGGGTCTGGCGCTGCGACGGTCGACCGGAACCTGGGGCACGGATCACCGGATGCGGGGAGCCTGGCGCCGAGGGTCTGCTCGATGTCGAGGTAGTAGCGCATCGGCAGCGCCGCATGGACCTCGACAACGTCGACGTCGACGAGGTCGAGCAGCGTCGGAGGCGATTCCGGTACCGCGTCGAATTCCAAGGCGTTATCGCTGCTCCGCGTGCCCAGTTGGTGCCCGTCCCCGTACGTGACCGTGACTGGAAGGGTGCACCGGGCGATTAGGTCCGCCCGCCTGCCGGCGTACTCCAGTGTTTCGAACTGATCGTGTGTGGCGTCGTGAAGTGCCCGAGCCATGGCGAGGCCGAGCAGCAGGTCGCCGAGTCCGCGAGAGCCGAAGTCGACGCGCCACCCGGTCTCACGTACCGCGTCGAGCCGTGCCCGTCGCGGCGGGATCTCTCCGTTGGCTCGTCGATACGGCAGGAGCCGGCCGAGCGGCGCCTGTTCACGTCGGACGAGGTACCGCCCGCCGCGGTGGCACACCGGTTTCTCGACGAGGGTCACAGCGTTGTCAGTACGCACAGCGGGACCCCGTTGCGTTCGAGTAGTTGCCGGCCCTCGCCAGCGGTGTCTTCGACGAGGCAGAGCGCGCCGGTGATGTCGGCGCCGGCCGCGCGAAGCGCCTCGACGAGATTGGCCAGAGTGAGTCCGGTGGTGATCTCGTCGTCCACGATGAGGACGCGCAGTCCTTCGAAGTCGCCGTAGGCGAAGACCTCAAGACGCCGGGCATGCGGTTCGTGGAACACGAGCTTCCCGGGTAGGTCGAGGTTGACTTTCCAGGCGAGCCGATACTGGCTACCACTGGCCCAGGCCACCGCGATCGTCGGCACGATGCCGCCGGCATCCAGGCCCAGGAGAACATCGTGCGGCCGGTACGCCGGGTGCTCGCACCACCGCTTCCACAAGCTGCGTCCCGTCGCCAGGACCTGTTCCGCGCCCACGTCGGTGCGGATGCCATCAAGGCCGTGGACGACGCGGATCGGACGAGTGGTGTCTCCCACCCCGAGCCGGGTCACCCGGTCGGCGTGCAGAACCTCGTCAAAGGCGGTGGTCATCGAAGATCTGATCCTTCCGTCTGGAGCGTGTTGGACGCGACCGAGCAGCCGAGCACGTCGTGGTAGGTGAGGATTTTGGCGGCGGCCCCGCGGACCCGATGGGAGAGAATTTCGTCCTGTCGCCACCGGTCGCCACTGACCTCGGCCACCGCCGGGAGGTCGATGTCGGCGTCCGGATGGCTGGTGGTGAAGGCGAGACGAACCTCCTCGCTGGCGTCGAGGTCCACCCCGTCGGCGCGCAGGATGATTTTCATGATCAGCACGACGTGCTTGTAGACAGCGCGGACATCGGGCTCAGGGTTCGCGGCGAGTCGCCGCAACACCATCGCCACGAGCGGCAGCTCGCTGCGTGAGGCGCGGTCGTCGGTTGGTGCGTCGAAGGCGTTGAGGACGAGGTCGCTTCGGCGGTAGAGCAGGCCGCAGCCATCGCGGGCTATCTGCCGCACCGCGTGCAGTACTCGGGGTGGGACCAACCCGGCGAGCATCTCCCGGGTGGTGAACGACGACAGCGCGATCTTCTCCCCCGCCGGTCCGCTCTGGGGTACACGCCTGGTCTGAAGCCAGCGCAGCGGCAGCGTGTCGCGTACGACAAGTAGGTCGATGTCGCTCCATCCCGATTGCCAGCCCTGATGGGCGAGGCTCCCCGTGGCGGCGACGAGCGCGGTCTCAGAATCGGTCAGCCTGGCGACGCAGTCCGCGAGTACCGCTTGCAGCCCCTCCGGGATGGCCGTGTCCGCACGCGGCGGAACCCTGGCCCCGGACCTGCGGTGAGCAACTTCTGTAACCGCCCTCTTCAGCGCGGCCAGGCTGCGGCCGTTGTCGATGACCGTGTCGGCGATTGACGCGATGCGGTCTCCGCCCCGGCTTCGCTTGATCGCGTCGCGGGCGGAGAGCGACTCCATGGCCTCGGTGGCGCGCTGCGCGCGAAGCCCGTCCGGAAGGCGGAGGAACACAATCTCGCAGCGCTCCCCCCAGATCCTGCGGAGATGTGCTGTGGCGTCGAAGCGGTGCGCGCTCTCCAGGCTGATCCGGTGCGAGCCCGGGTTCAGCGCGGCGAATCGAAGGATCTCCTCCGTGAGCATCTGCGCCTGGGTCAGCTCGCCCCATTCGCGATACGGATCGGCCACCCCGAGCCGATCGGCGGCGAGCTGCATGAGGTAGCCGATCTTCAGCCGGGTGGCTGTGTGCTCCGTGCGGAGCAACTCGCCGACCGTGCTCTTGCCGCTCTCGGACATACCAGCGAGCACCCACAGGCGCTGGATCCGGTCCGGCGGCAGCGGAACGACGGGCACGTCGAGCTGCGTCAGCGACTCACGGATTTCACGCTGCACATCAAGGAGTGGGCGGTCCCCGCGCACCACGATGGCCTCGTACTCCCCGCCATCGACTTGTAGGCCGATCGCCTCGGCCAGTCGCCGCTGGTACTCGATGTAGCGTTCGGTGGTCGGCACAGGCTCACGTGCCACGGCGTGGTGCGCCTCGACTACCGGCTGGTCGCTGTGGCGCAGTAGCAGGTGCAGCTCACGGCGCGGCGCGGGGGCGTAGCGACGTGCTTTGGTCTCGACTTGCGCGAGCGCCTCGGTGGTGGAGATGCCGTCCTTGATCGCCGCTGTCGCGGCGCAGGTCGCCACAAGCATCGGCCAACCTCGGTCCTCCAAAGCCAAGGGGCCGCCACCGCCGCACCGCGCGGCGTGGGAGCTGAAGACAAGGTCGATGTGTTCGTCG
Organism: Micromonospora sp. CNZ297; assembly: GCF_007827625.1. Taxonomy (NCBI): domain Bacteria; kingdom Bacillati; phylum Actinomycetota; class Actinomycetes; order Micromonosporales; family Micromonosporaceae; genus Micromonospora; species Micromonospora sp. CNZ297. The sequence goes on from NZ_VISU01000007.1 coordinate 273,221, forward strand.
GTGGTGCTGTCGACGAACCACCACTGACTGAAGTCTCGTCGCGACACCTCGGCCCATCGCCGGTCCCACCGATCGACTGTCCCGGTGAACTCGACATCCGGCATCGCCGACGCCAGCCAGCGGGCGTTCGTGGTCTTGCCGACGTTGTCGGCGCCGTTGAGGGTGACGGCGGTCCTCATCGCGGCTCCCGATAGCTCTTGAGCGTGCGCCAGTGAGGAATGCGGCGGCGACCTTCATGGATGTCGAGCACAAGGGTGTCGAAGGCTTCGGTGAGTTCGGTGAACTGCTGAAGCGCCAGCGAAGGATCGACGTCGCTCGGGTCCAGCTGGGCGGTCTCCGAGAATCGCCTCCACCGAATCCACGCGATGGCCAGGCGGTCGATCACGGAGCCGATCGTCTCGGTGTGCAACGGTGCCCCGCCCGCAGGCCGGATCACGTGCTCAACCCAAGAGTCGATCTCCCCGATGAGAGCGACGCGAGTGGCGTTGAGACGGTCGATCGATCTCTTGGCAGCAGCCACCACGTGGTCGTCAGCGGATGGGTCGCGGGAGATTGTCTCCGCCGCCCATTGTTCGCGGTGGTGCGAGGCGAGCCGGGACGCCGCGTGAAGGGGCACTGCCCAAGCCTCTGGCAGAACCTGCGGACGGCCGCCGAACGTACTGGTGATCAGGTCTGAGCTGGGCAGCGGTGGACAACGCTGCGGGTCGGGGGCGAGTGGTAGGTGACCGACGGAACGGAGGGGCATGGGTGAGCCTCCTTGGTCCTTGGTAGGGCGGCGGCCGGTGCTCGGTCTGTCAGGGCCGGAGGGTGGTGCCGGTATGGGCGGTGTTGTCTTGCCAGCGGTTGCCGACCGGACGCGGGGAGTTGATCGGCATTGGATTACTGGCGCGGTAGGGGTTACGGCGCATGGGTCGCAGGCTCGGCCCGTTCGGCAGGGTGAGGGGCGGGCGGAGCGTGTACCCATAGCGGGCGAGCAGGTGCTCGGGTTCTGCGGGAACGGCGGTCCAGGAGGGCAGGCCGATGCGGTCGAGGCGGGCGCGGTGATGGCTGAGCAGGGCGCTGCCGCAGCCGGCCTTCTGCCGCGTTGGGGATACGGCGAGGAGCGCCAGGTGGTAGTGCGGTTCGGTGGGCTGCTGCTGTGCGATCAGGCCATCAAGGGTGTTGAAGCGCTCAGCGTGTGCTCCGGCGGCCTCCACGAGGCGGGTCGGGTAGTTGGCCGGTGGCGGGATCGGTCGGTAGCGGTGAAAGCCGACGATGGCGGCGGCGAGGTCGTCGGTGAGGTGTACGTCGCCGAAGAACATCGCGTGCTCCACCCACACCGCGACGACGTCGGTCATCACCCGGCGGCGCTGCGCCGCGTCCGGTACCAGCCAGGCACCGAGCGGGCTGGGGTGCAGGGCGTCGGCGATCAACGCAGCGACGGCCTGCCTGTCTGTCCAGCGGGCGGCACGGATACGAACGCTGGGGTCCACGGCTGTTGTCATCTCCTCGGTGGTCTATCGGTAGGTGGCGGTGGCGAGGTCACCGATCGCGGCGTCGACGGCGGCGGTGATTTCCCGGACGGGGCGGTGGTGCTGGGCGGCGATGGTCTTCAGGTGGGCCGTGAGGGTGGCGGTGTCGTCGTCGAGGTAGAGGTGGTCGGCGAGGCCGAGGACGGCGACGAGTCCGGCGAGCGCGGCGGTGTGGTTGTCCGGTTGTTCGCGGCCGGCGGCGAGGTAGCGCAGACGGGCGCGGGCGACGACAGCCCATTTGGTGTCGGTGGGGAGGTAGGCGTCGGCGCGGACCAGGCCGCCGAGGCGGCGGCGGGCGGTGTGGCGCAGGATCCCAGCGGCGATGAGTCCGGCGCGAGTGCGCTCATACAGGTCGTCGGCGAAGCTACGCAGAAATGCCTTCACCGTCGGAGTCGCACGGGAGTACCGGATCGCGGCGAGGGCAGTGTCGGCAATCAGGTCACCGACCGGCTGGTCGGAGTTCAGGCGTAGCCACCAGTCCGCAGCCGGATGCTCGGCGTAGGAGTCGATGGTGATCCGCCCGGCGAGGAACAGGTCGATCAGCACACCGCCGGCCATGCCAAGGGCCAGGGCTTGGCGGTGCAGGTGCGGCTGGCCGGTGTCGTCGTGGTGCCCGAGCAGGAACAGCTCGTCGCGCAGCGACAGGTGGGGTATCGACGTGGTCATCCCAGGCCCCTATCCCTGCACAGCGGCAAGGGCCCGCAGCCGGGCGTGCGCGTCGCGGTAGGCAGCCTGCCGCTGCGGGAGCAGGGCTTTGTCGATGGCCGCCAGAACGGTGTAGTTGGGATCGCAGACGTTGCCGATGGGCGCCCGCCCGGCCTGCGAGATGAGCTGATAGGCATCCAGCGTGTGCAGGCCGCACAGGTCGACGGTCCAGCCGGTGAGGTCCTGGTGGGCCATGCGGTAGGCGTCCTCCAGCGGGCGGGCGCAGCCGACCGACATGATCGCCGTGTCGGTTTCCAGACGCGGCCAGGCGGTGTCGGTACCCTTGATGACCTCGACAGCGAGGGTCGTGACGGTGGCGATCTCCACGCCGACACCGCAGACTTCGCCGTGGCCCTGGCGGGCGTGTCCGTCGCCGAGGGCGAGCATCGCCCCGTGCACGTTCACCCCGAGATACAGGGTGGTCCCGGCGCGCAGTTCCGGGGTGTCGAGGTTCCCGCCGTAGTAGTCCGGGACGATCGTGGACCGGGACTCCATGCCACCTGGCGCGACGCCGATGGTGCCGATCATCGGATCCAGCGGCAGCTCGACCATGTGGTCACTGGCGGTGGCCCGGTACCGAACGACGCCCGCGTGCCCGTCGATGCCGTACACCCACACCCGCTCCTCCAGCGGCGGCTGCAACGTGGCCGTGTGCGAGGTCGACGTGAGTGCCCCGAAGTACGGGAACGTCGCCGACACACCCCAGTCGCGGGTCGGCTCGATCGACAGCAGGTGCACGGCGAGGGTGTCGCCGGGCTCGGCGTCCTCGACGAAGAACGGCCCCGACACCGGGTTCAGGTACGGCATCTGACACACCTGCGACGGCAGGTCCGCAGGCCCCCGCACCAGGCCGCCGAAGCAGTCCTCGGTGTGCACGGTGATCAGGTCGCCGGAGCGGACGTGCGCCACCGGCAGGCGTCCACCGAAGGTGTAGGCCAACTCGTCACGGGCGGGACGGTAGGTGAAGTGACTCATCGCGATCACACCCGCTCCATGTCACGCCCAGCGGCCTGGGTGGAGGCCAGGCCGGACAACACCGGCCGGCGGCCGGTCAGGTACAGGCCGGCCAGGACCAGCACGCCGAGGCCCAGCCAGGCCAGGCCGAGGCGCTGGGCGGCGATGTTGGCGTTCACCACCACGTAGGCGAGGATCACGAACCCGGCGGCGGGCATGAGCAGGTGCGCGAACCAGTTGCCGCTGCGACGGCGGATCAGGTGGTGCACGACCACGGAGACGTGCAGGACCAGGAACGCCACCATCGCCCCGAAGTTGATCAGCGACGACAACAGCGTGATCCCGTCGGAGCGGGTGGCCATGTACAAGCCCAGGGCCAGGGACACGACACCCGTGAGCAGAGTGGCGTTGATCGGCACGCTGCGGCGCACCGACACCTTCGCCAGGAACGCGGGGAGCTGCCGGTCGCGGGCCATGGCGTACAGCAGCCGGGACGTGGCGACCTGCGCGACCATCGAGTTCGGCAGCCCCCATGCGATCGCGGTCGCCACCGCGCACACCGTCGCCAGCCAGCTCCCGCCGGCCACCGCGGCGGCGTCGTAGAAGGCGGTGCCGTGCACGTCGCCCTCGGCCAGCAGCCCGCCGGGGTTGGGCACGAGCATCGCCGCCAGCCATGTCTGCGCGATGAACAGCACCCCCGCCAGGACGAGCACGGCCGCCATCGCCCGGCCGATCTGCCGGGCGCCGTCACGGGTCTCCTCCGCCAACATGGAGATGCCGTCGAAGCCCAGGAACGACAGCACCGCGATTGACACCGCCCCCGCCACGAGGGACCAGGTGAAGGTGTCGGCGTTGTAGAACGCATCCCAGCTGAACCGGCCCGTGCCCGTCGCGAGTGCCCAACCGGCGACGACCAGGAACAATGCCAGGACGATCAGCTCACCGACGAGCATCACCCGAGTGACCACCGCCGTCATGCGGATGCCGACCGAGTTGACAACGGTGTTGACCGCGACGAACCCGAGCAGCCACAGCCACACCGGCACCGCCGGCACCGTGGAGTGCATCGCCACCGACGCCACCAGGTACAGCAGGCCGGGAACGAGCACGTAGTCGAGGAGGATCACCCAGCCGGCGAGGAACCCGACCGGCGGGCTGATGCCCCGACCGGCGTAGTTGTAGACGCTGCCTGACATCGGGAACGCCTTCACCATCTGCGCGTACGAGAACGCGGTGAACACCAGCGCCACCACGCCGATGGCGTAGGCGAGGGCCACCATGCCGCCAGAGCCCGTGTAGACGCTGCCGAAGATCGCCATCGGCGCGATCGGGACCATGTACACCAGGCCGTACGCCAACAGGTCCCGAAACCGCAGCTGGCGGCTGAGCTCCTGCCGATAGCCGTAGCGGGCCAGGTCGTTCGAGGTTGTCATCGGTAATCCTCACGAGGATGAGAAGCGCGAGCAGGGCGCGGAGAGACGCCTGCCGGGTGGCCGTCAACGACCCGACGGCGACGGGCATCCGCAGTTGACGTTGCTGTGGCAGCCACTCCATTCGTCACTGGTGGTGGCTACATCCGGACCGACCGTGATCCGGCTCAGCAAGCTTGCCAAGCGCATCCACGTGAGTGGATTCCCATTAGTGGTGAGATTTTTCCCCACCCGTGCATGCCCACGAACTGCAGATACTTTGATCAATTAGCGACGAGCTACCCACCCCGGGGCCGCTGGCCTCGCCGCGCCCCGTACCGATTCCGATGAGAGGGGCGATACCGTGCGACAGGAGGCCGCAGGTAGGAGGTGACCGCAATGGCGAGGACGACGGGCACCAAGGCGCAGCGTGATCACGTACGCCAGACACTGGCCGGTTTCGGAGTGACCCCGGCCGCCATCGCCGCCGAGCTGCAGCGCCGCTTCGGGCTACGCCCCCGGGATGCCTTCCGCCAGGCCCATGGTTGGACTCAGGACGCGGTAGCCGAGAGACTGAACGCTAAAGGAAACGGTTCGGCGACGTTCACCGGGGCGCGGATCAGCGACTACGAGCGGTGGCCCTTCGGCGGTCGTCGGCCCACCTTGGCCGCCTTGAACGCACTGGCGCAGGTCTTCGGCACCGAACCGAGCAGTCTGGTCGACCTCGACGACCTGACCGCTATGCCGGAAGCAGACCGAGCGGCGGTGAGCGGCAGGAGCGCCGCCCCGATGCCTGCGCCATCGGTCACATCCTCAGCACCGCCTGGCGCGATGGCTGAGCCTCTGCGGTGGGACCTGGGCGCTCTGCAGGACGAGACGGAACTGGTGATAGCGGTGTCAGAACGCACGGCGAGCTTCGGCGCATGGGCGCAAGCCTCCAACGTCGGGCCCTTCACCCTCGACGATGTCGCCGCCTCCACCCGCAGGATCGCCGTCGACTACCTGACCGAGCCGCCTGTCGTCGTCTACGCGCGGGCCGGGCTCCTGGCGGATCGCGTATTCCGCCTTCTGCAGACCGGGCGCCAGAATCCTGATCAGTCTCGGGAGCTCTACACATGGGCGGGCTACCTCTGCACACTGCTCGCTTGGATGGCCGGCGATCTCGGGCATCCGGCCGCAGCCGAGTCCCAGGCACGCACCGCCTGGATGTGCGCCGAGACCGTCCGCGACAGCACCCTCCGCGCCTGGGTCCTCTCCACGGTCAGCAAGACCCACCTGTGGGAGCGGCGGTTCGAAGACGCGGCCAACGCCGCCGTGCGCGGCTACGGCCATGCCGCCGAAGGCAGCGCGGCCGTCATGCTGGCGTGCCAAGAAGCGGACGCGTGGGCGGAGATCGGCGCCGTCGAGCCGGCACGGGCAGCATTGCAACGAGCCGAGGAAGCCCGCCAACAGGCAAGCAGCGACCCCGTGGGTGGCCTCCTCGCCTGCGGCACGGTACGCCAACACAACTACGCTGGATCAGTGCTGCTCCGCATCGGCGAGGCCGCCAACGCCATCGAACATGCCGAGCACGCCCTGACGGAAGCCGCCGCGGACCCCTCGGTCGCGTACGGCACGCTCGCCCAGATCCGCATCTGGGCCGCCGCAGCACATCTCAAAGCCGGCAGCCTCGACGGCGCGGTCTCGGTCCTGTCACCAGTGCTCGCTCTGCCACCCGAACAGCGGCTCGACCCGCTGGTGCACCGCCTGCGTGGCGTCGGGCGCAACATCGCCGGCAACCCGTCACTGCGCGCGAGCATCGAGGCCCGCAATGTCCAAGCAGCCATCACCGAGTTCTGCGCCACCGGCGCCGCCCGACAACTTCCCTGAACCTGGAGAACCCATGGCAGTCCCGCACGCCACCGATATCCGTGATCACTGGTACTGGCGACCGGGTTGGGGCATCGGCTCCCGCTTCTACACCTGGCACATCACCTTCGACGGACAGCCCGAGGTCGAGAAGCTCGCTGACCAGTACCGGTCCCTGCTGTCCTCGCAGCCCAGCCTCGACGTCATCCCGAACCGATGGCTTCACCTCACCATGCAGGGCATCGGCTTCGTCCAAGACGTCGCCACCGACGACGTCGACGCCATCGTGGCCGCCGCCACCGACCGGTGCTCGCGCCTGTCACCTTTCAAGCTCACCATCGGAACCCCCCACGTCGATCCCGAGTCCATCCAGATCGCCGTCGAGCCGATCGAGCCCGTGCGGCAACTCCGCGCCGCCATCCGTGCCGCCATCGCCGACGTCTGGGGGCAGGACCGCGTACCCGAGGCCGCCGAGCCCTACGACCCTCACCTCAGCCTGGCCTACACCAACACCGACGGTCCCGCAGCGCCACTCATCGAGGCCCTCTCCGCCGCCCCGAAAATCAGCGCCGACGCGCTGATCACCTCGTGCCAGCTCATCGTCCTCAACCGCGACGAGGGCATGTACGTGTGGGAACCGTACGCCACGGTAGAACTCGGTTCCTGAATCTTGTTCAACCTCCGCCATGTCACCCCCTGGGATGATCGCCAGGCTCATGTTTCTTGCTCCGCACCTTGTCGCGGACGGCAGGGGTTGCCGTCTTCGAAGGGTGCTCACTCGGCCGGCGTTCGGGTGAAGGAGGCTGCGCCCGCCCCGAGACAGGGCGGGCGCAGGTCACGCGGCGCGTGGCGGTGCAGGTTGGTGTAGGCGGAGCAGGCGGGCGAGGGTCGCGGCTTGGTCGACGGTCGGGAGGCCGGCTTCGGCGGCCAAGGCTTGGATCTCGGTCTCGGTTGCGGGTTCGGTCAGGTAGCGGGCCATCGACATCGTCCCTGGCAGGAGTGGAGCGTCCGCCTCGGGACGCGCGGTCGGGGCCTCGCAGCCGGCTGTCCGCGTGGGCGGGGTCGGCGGCGACGGGTGTGGTGTGTTCGCACGTGATTGCTGGTCACGGCGTGCGGCCATGTCCCTCCCAGGACGACTCGCGGCGTGGGGGCGAGGTGTGGGGCCATGGTCATCTCCTCTCTCGGTTCACCAGGGAGTTCTGAAAATCGATCGCCGGCCTCCGCCACCCGGACTGGGGCGGCGGGTCGACGTAGTCGCCGGTCGGGTGACTTCGATTGCGGGAGCAGCGGGTGGAGGGCCGCGGACGGTACCTCCAGGGGCCACGAAAGTGAACAGTGCGCCACTCACAGCGACTCACCGCGACGTGCCGTCGGGTGTGAGTACTCGGACGGGCGCGGGTCTGCCGCCGAACTGCGCTGCTGACAGAGTCTGACGGGTCCCGTCCGATGCGGGCTGTCCGCTCTCGTCGCCCTCGGTGCGCGCCCACATGCGAAGAACGGCTCCCGCCCTGGCGGGTTTGGCGGGCATGGGTATGTCCGGCGGTGTGTAGGGCGTTCAGGGCGGCCGTCCGCGCCGCCTGTCCCGCCTGACCTCATGAGGCGTCCCGCTTATCTGGGGCGGGCTGGTCATGGACGGGATATTCGTCGTCGTGGCGGGTGTCGGTATAGGGCAGGTCGATGAGGCGGTGACGGCCCGCGCGGCCGGGTAGCTGCCAGATCTGGTGGGCGGGGCTGGCGGCGAAGGCGGTGCGTAGTTCAGCGCTGGTGGTGGCGATGACCTTTGTCGGGTCGGGGACGGCGGCGAGGCGGTGGTGCAGGTTCGCCTCCCGTCGTGCGGAGGGGAGGTGGAACAGCACCGGCCATGCCCAGGTGCTCATCATGTACAGCCGCTCGTACTTGATGACCTTGTCGATGAGGACCTGCAGGTTTTCGCCGCTGGTGTCGTACTCAAGGAAGAACGGCACGGACCGTCCGTCCTCGGTCCACACCCCGGCACCGTCCGGACGGGGGAAGCCGGTCGCTCCGGCGATGATGATCTGCGGGTCGCCGCCGGCGCGGTACAGGGAGCCTGGTTCGTGGTAGGCCGACGCGGGCTGCCAGCGGACCAGGTCGGTGTCGGGGTGAGTGCGGGCGTGGGCGGCGAGGTCGATGAAGACCTGGTTAGCGCCAAGCAGATGCGGCAGGTCCGGCCGGGACGTCAATGACTGTTTGCGGCGGCGGGCCTGGTCCCGGCGGCCTCGTGGAAGTCCGCGTTGAGCGTGTACGTGGTCGTAGCCGAGCTGGTCCAGGACGTAGTGGTACGGGTAGGAGCCGCCGTCGGCCTTGTTAGGTCGGAACCGGTCCACCGCCCGCAGCAGGGTGAGGCGGCGCAGCCGGCGTTGAGTGAAGTCCAGGGACGGGAATAGGGCGGCGGCGATCTGGTCGGTGGTGAGCACACCGTGGTCGTAGAGCCAACCGAATAGCCGGTCGTCACGGGCGGTGATGCTGGCTTGAAGCCGCAGCAGCGGATCTGCGCTGTGTATGGGTTTACGCATGGGCAGCCCCAGGGGGGAGACCCCAGAGTTGAGGGTCTGTCTGGAGCGGCATCGGAGCGCTGAGAGCGGGGTTGACCTGGGCTGTGAGCGGCCGTGAGGGGTCAGGTTGGGGGTCAGGATCAAGACGGACGGTAGACCGGAGATCCGCGCTGACTGCTAAACCGCCGGGCCCACCGGGTCTGGAATGACGGATTGGTAGGAGTCGGTGTGGGTCGGGCCAGTGACGCTGGTGCGCTTCGCGGTGCGGGGTGATCATCGTTCTTGCTCCATGGTCAGAGGGTGCGAGTGGGTGTGACGTTGGTGCGCCTGCCGCCGCAGCGGGCGAGAGCGGGTGGGCAGGTCCGGTCGACTTCTGTCAGCTCGCGGGCGTGCTGACAGGCGCGCACGCCGGTCTGACAGCGTCGGCTCGGCCTGACAGAAGCCATTGGTTCGGGTTCTGTCACGCGACCTCCCTCGCTGACGGATCCGGTGCCGGCGGGGTGGTCTCGGCGCGCAGGACGCGCACGAGGGCTGAGGCGGTGGCGTTGGACAACTGGTGCCCGTCCGCGCGTAGCCGGTGGGCGAGGGCCTTGCGGGACAGAGGTGTCCCTTCGGCGGTGAGGGTGTGGGCGGCGGTCCGGGCGGCCGGTACCAGCGCGGTGACCTCCGGAGCGCCGTCGTCGGTCGATGCCTCGTGGTCCGGGTGGTCCGGGACCGCCGATGGTTGGTCCGCGACGGCGGGGACCGCTGTCGCGGGGTCCGGGACCGCGGCGGCGGTGACGGGGACCGGCGGGCGGTTGTCCGGGACCGACGTGTCGACGGTCTGCGGCGGTTCGAGCTCCGTCGGCGCGGGCTGGGCGGTGGAGGTGGGTGGGGTGGGGTCGGCGCGGCCGAGGGCGATCTTCACCATCGCCAGGAAACCCAGGGCGGGTAGGGCGGCGGCGATCCAGCCGATCACCGACGCCTCGGCCTCGACGACCTGCGCGGCAAGCGACAGCAGCACCGCTGCGGTCAGCATGGTGGCGGGGAAAACGATGCTTCTGCCCAGTCGCCGGTTGCGGCGCAGCTCCAGACCGGCGGCGATCGAGGTCAGCTCCAGGACGATCGCGTCGGCCCAGGCCAGCCAGCCCGGCTGGCCGTGCGCAGCGGCGACGTCATGCACGTGGGTGAACGACGCCGCGCCGGCCGCCCCGCCGATCAGCAGCATGATCGCCACCTGGGCGCGGTCCTCCAGCCGCTGCCGTCCGCGCCCCGCCGCAGCGGGCGGGTCGCGACGTCGCTGGTCATGTGTCGCCAAAGGCCCACCACCTGTGGCCGGCTGGCCCGGATGACACCCGGTGAGGCGTCGTCGCCCAGACGTGGACGACCGGGAGGGCGGCCGTGACGGCCGGGCCCGTAGCGACGATGTTGTCGAGTGAAGTCACGATCTTCTCCAAAATTGGGGTTGTGGGTTCCAGGTGCGGCACGAGGGCGGATCGCCTGCGGGTCGCGCCTGCCAGCCGGGTACGGGCAGGCGCGACCCTGCCGGGTGACGCCCGGCCGGGCGGACCCCTCACGTGGGCGCGGGGGACGGCAAGTCACTATGGTCGAGTCAAGGAACACGCCAGACCCCACGCAGCAGGCAGCAGGGCAAGCAGGCGTCGCCGCAGCCCGCACAGCAGGCCGCAGTCAACAGCGTGGACACAGGGCGAACGGCCAAGCCGAGCCACAGATGATCAGAACCCACCACCGATAGCGCGCAGGCGCTCAGGTGGGTGCGGCGGCTCAACTCGCCGACAGACGATCCTTCATGGGGTCCTCCCATCACTCGACGTACCCCGACAGGGTCGGCACCAGCAACGGCAGGCACCCCCACTGGGGGTGCCTGCCCGCTGAGTCTGTGGCCGACGGCGCCAGCCGACGCTGCGGGAACGTCTCTCCATTACGCCCCGGAAACCCGATCCAGTCAACCACCGATCTCCAACAGATCAGCCGCGAAGTCTTGTCGCCAGTCCGCCTGAGTGCTATGGATGTCGCCTACGTCCGTGACGGTTCCTGTCCGTCCACGCGATTCGCGGTCGAGAATCTTTCTGTGACGTCTCGCATGCTGGGATGTCGATCTCCGTAAGCGGCGAATCGGGTGGTCACATTCTGCCCTCAACCGCTGGTTCGTGGCCTTCTGTTGTCCTACCGCTGTGGTGGCGCCACGGAGTGCGAGTGCCGTGGCGAAGATCGTCAGATGGCGACGGCAGTCGATCCTTGCCGGCCGCTGTCAGAGGCAGTCGCTACACTCCCCGGCCGCGGCAAGAGGTCAGTAGACATCAATGCGTCCGGGCGGAGAACACCTCCACGTCCTGCAGTTCGACAACGGGGTCATCACGGTGGGCCGCACCGGCGACCCCCGCATGCGCCACGAGCGTCACGAGCCGAGATTGCGGTCGCTACCGTCTCACCATCAAGCGTCGCTGGGTCTCGGAGGCATGGCAGGGCGCCCAGTGGGCGGAGCGCCAGCTGATCGCCGTCTGCGCCAAGATCGGCAGACGCACGCCAGCGGGCCGCGAGTACTTCCGCGACGTGCCCTTCAGCATCGCGTGCCAGCAGGCCCGGCAGGGGCACCCCACCACGTGCCCAGACTGCCGGCAAGGGGTGGTGGCCGCGCCGATGCGGATGCCCGCCACGGTCGAACGACGCCTCGGAACACGATGGTGAGCTCGTCTGCGACTTTCGGCTGCCGTGCGACGGCGTCATCACCGCACGCCTGCACGACCCGGACATGGCCCCCGACGGCAGATATCCGATGCGCCGGAGCGAGCACTACGACATTGAGCTGGAGTGCAGCGAGATCGACGCCTGGAACGTCTGGGGGGGCCGAACCACGTACCCAGCCGCTCGCACCTGGTGTGCCCGCTCGACTGTGACCGCCCGGCCTTGCGGGCGTGTCCGGACGCCCGCCGTGACATCGCTCGGGTGGGCATGAGCGCTCGCGCGGGCATGCCACTGATGCTGGCCCCGCTACGCGACGGCGCTCCTCACAGGTGACCAACGCGGGAGGCTAGCCGAACGGCTGACGGGACGCGTCACCTCACGTGGTGACCGCGTCGCGAACCAACCGGCGAAACCGCGCTGGGAAGGTTTGACCACCGTCGCGCCCCCCCGGGCTGGTTGGGTACGTGAGGCGGTCGTTCGGGAAGACCGAGCGAGGGCCATCGCGCGGCGGGCAGCGCGCGCGGCGGCGCACATGCCCCGCTGCCCGACACACTGCAGATTCCGGCAGTTGCCACGCTCATTCGGTTGGTGCGCGGCGGCGACATCGAAGGCGAGCCGCCACAACAGCGGATCGACCACATCACCGGGCAGGGCAGCGAGAGCGCTGAGTCGTTCGCGGGGCACGGCGAGAAACCTTCCGTCGACGGGTCACGCCGCCCAGCCCGATCACGGCGGGACGACGGACACGATCGACGCTCACCTCTGCCTGAAGGTCAAGTCGTCAGGCCACCCGCTGGTCCTGCGGGCCGAACTTCCACCGCCAGTCGAGGCGGTGGCGGCCGAACGCGGCCGTGACGACCGGTCGCCAATCGCGTCAGCGCCGAGCTCGGCATTAATGCGCCGCCCACCGTTTCGCCATAGGCCAGGACACGTCATAGCGTTTCGCGGCCCGGGCGACCCGTGATCACGATCAAACGCGCCAGGCGAAGACGTGCACGAGGAGTTCAGAGCGGCGTTAGCGTGGGACACGAAGGCCTCCTGGTTGCCGGAGCGGTTCCTAGACAGCTCCACTCCACAACCGGAGGCCTTCGTCATCCCGTCTATCTACGCCGTGTCGTCACACGACCTCAACCAGCCTGCCTGGGCAGTACACCCAGACGGTGGGCCGGACCGGTCGGTTCGGCCCACCGTCTCTTGCCGTTGCAGGCGGGCGCTCACGAAGCCACGACGACCCAAAACGGTCCGGCCGTGGGACATCGGGTCGGTAACTGGGCACCCTCTGGGGCTGCTGCCTCCACTGATCCTCCTCGCAAGGAGACCTTGTCGCCGGTCTTGAGCGACTTGGGCTGACTCAGTGAGGAGGTAGGAAAGATCGGCACGTAGACCGTGCCTGATGTGGAATCGGTGACGCTCAGGCACTCATCTCTTTTCGAGACGGTGCCCTCCAATAGCGCGCTGTCGCCGACGCCTGGCTCCTCGTCTCGATATTGGGCAAATGTCGCCGAGCCGGCGTCAAAGGCATCGTCGGGCGAACGGGAGCAGCCGTTCATGCAAGCCATGATCACGCAGCCTGCGAGCAGGGGGCGCAGAACAGCACGATTCATCCGTCACCAACTCTGCTAGTAGTAGAGGGTTGTGCCTGACGGGATTCGGTAGATCTTGGAGTATACGCTCCACCCGCTACCCCCGCCCTTATGGATCCCGATCGCGTTACTTCCGTTCACCCACGGCCCGCCGCTGTCGCCTCCGGCCTGGTCGGCGCTCACCCTGACGAAGACCGAATTGCATGTCGTGCCGGGGCAGGCGCCGGACCAGGTCGGCTTGTAGGCGATCGAGGTGATCGTGCCGCACTTCCAACCGCTCGTCTTGCCCCGATGACATGCCGTAATGCCTTCCGGCACGTCTTGCGGTCCCCCGACGATCGTCGGACTTGATGAGGATGACCCGTAGAACGTGTTGGAGATGGAGTTCCCGGTGCCGACGGCGACGCCGTAGAACGCGATGTCCGCGTTGGCGCCGTAGTTCTGGGCCTGTCTGGTGCTGGTTTCCCAGACGCCGGTGCCTGCGGTGTTAGGGTAGATGTTCTGAGTCTGACCGCAGTGGGCGGCGGAGAAGTATCCGATGGCGGAACCGTTCTTCGCGGAGAAGCCCGCAGTACAGCTGGTCAGCGCTACCCCGCCCCGGACCGTCAGCCCAGAGTCACCGCCGGCGTCCTGCAGGTGCTTGAGCACGACCTCGGGAAAACCGGTAGCGTCCTTCACCGCCTGAGCTACTGACCCACTGCCGCTGTCTGTGGTTTCGATGACCAGTGCTCCGTCTGCCGTCCGGACGTACATGCCCTGCACCCCCGGGGAGACCTGACGTACTGCAGCCTCGACCTGTGTCGTCAACTCGGGTCGCCTGTTGCTGATCGGTGTTCCATCGACCACCGAGACGGTGGTCAGGCTGGACAGCCGCAGTTCGGCGAAGGCGGATGCGACATCTTTTCGCGCGGTGCGCACCCGCAGTGTCTGGCCACCGGAGTCCTGCTCGATCCAGACGTCGGCGTCGACCCCAAGTGTGACGCCGGTGCGGGAGATTAACTCGACGACGTTCTTCTGGTCATTGATTGCGTCAGTGGCCTTGTCGATGCCCACGTTGTTGAGCCGCGCATAGTCCTCGGTGGCGGCAGTGGTCGCATCGGCTGGAGCGGAAGAGGCCACAGCCTGCGCTGTCGGCGTTGCGGCCAGGGCGAGCAGAGTCGCCGCCGAGAGCGCGGCAGCCTTGTGAGCTGTGCGTCGTCGCACCGGTCCTCCAAAGTAGCGTGATCGATGGTTCACGGAAGGTAGCAAGAGCCGCTTCGCCGTCACAAGACTTCGGGGAACGACAGACGTCGTTGCCTTACTCATCCTCAACAGCCTCGTAGGCTGCCCTGGCTCGCGGTGGCGGCGGCGGGCCTCCGCCATTGTCCACTGGGGCACACAGCTGCCAGCCTCGGTCCAGGCTCGCAGCCGGACGACATCCTCTGCTTCCGCACGAGTTTGGGTGCCGACGGGCCAACGCCGCCGATCCTGTACGCCAAGCTGGCAGTCCTTGGCCGTCCTCGGAAACACGACGAGGATGAGCCGGACCGAACGGCGCAGACGTCTTCGCCCTCGAAGCGACGCTGGATCGGGTCGGCGAACTTCACGACGTCGTCACGGCCAGCCTTGAGTTCAAATCCTGGATCGGACCTCGCGCTGCTGCGCGCCGCCGAGAATTTCTATCGGACTTGAACAGCAGTTCCGATGGCATCGACACCGTCGTCGACATACACCTATTCGAACGGGCGCTACCGAACCACGACAATGCGACGATGGCGCCGACGGCGGCGCAACTGCGATAAAGCCCTTCTTGCCTGTGCTTCAATCGCAGGTGAGTAATTTGCCGATCGAACCGCTGGTTGCCGGGAGAACCTTCTCCATCTTGGAACGCGCGAGTCAGGCCTTCGGGTGGTGGTGGGGGTCGAAGTTCCAGTTCCAGTGGAGGCGGTGGCGGCCGAAGGGGCTGCGGTCGCCTTTGTAGGCGGCGGGTAGGAGTTTGATGTCGGCGACGAGGCGGATGATCTCTCGTTTGACGGGGGTGTTGCCGTCGAGTTCTTGCCATGCCTGTACGGCGTGGTCGCCGATGCGTCCGCGGAGCACGGCGGGGATGCCGGCGTCGGCGGCGCGTTGTTCGTGCTCGGCGATCTGGGCGAGGAGGCCTTTCTCGGCGCGGGCGTAGGCGATGGCGGTGACGTCGCCGTTTTCGGCGAGGCGGCGCCAGTCTTCGAGTTCTCTGCGCAGGCGTTGGGCTTCGGCGCGGGCGTGGGTGACGTCTTCGTCGCTGCCAGCGGCGGCGGTGAGGATGTCGTGGACGTCGGGGCGGGACAGCCACGCCACTACGGCGCGCTGCACGTACTCGTCGAGGATCGGTGCTTTCACTCCGACGTGCCGCTTGTGCAGGCAGGAGTACACCTGCCCGGTCCAGCCGTGCCGGTTCTGCCGCTGCGAGGACAGCGGCCCGTCGCACACTCCGCAGCGCACGATGTAGGACAGCAGGTGCACCGCCCGGCCGGGACGGGTCGTGGTGCGCGCGGGGTCGCCGAGCATGCGCACCACCGCCCAGTAGGTCTCCTCGCTGACCAGGGCGGGCCAGATCCCGTCGCCGACGATCTCCCCGCGCAGGACCCGCTTACCGATGTAGGCCGGGTTCATCACCTGCTTGCGCAGGATCCCCCGCCGCCAGACCCCGCCCTGGGAGGCGGGGATCCCGAGCCGGTTCAACTCGGCTTCCCGCGCCGTCAACGGCATCCCCGCGGCGATGAGCCGGAAGTTGTCCCGCACCACCTGAGCGTGGGAATACTCCGTCACCGTCCCGTCGGCGGCCACGGCGGTGCGGATCTCGTCGTCGGGCTCCTGACGCAGCAACGCTCGGGTGCGCTGGTCGTAGATCCGCCGATACCCGTAGGTGATCTTTCCGTGCGGGCGACCCGCTTCGGCGGCGCCGACGATGCCGCGCAGCACGTTGTCGCGGATCGCCTCGGCCATCCACTCGGCCTGCACCGCCTGGAAACCGAGCATCATCCGGTCGTTCTTGTCCCGCAGGTCATACAACACCCCACCGACCAGCCAGAAGTACAGGCCGACCTCGTGACACATGTCCCGGATCTTCACGAACACGGCCAAGTCGCGTTCCTTGCGGGAGATCTCCCAGACCACCAGCACATCGCCCTTGCCCGCGCGGATCTGCTCGATCAGCAACTCGAACTGCTCGCGCTCCTTCGTCGCACGGCGGCTGGCCGAGCGGTGGTTGTCGGTGAACGACCCCGCGTCCGTCCAGGACCGCTTCGTAATCTCCGCCAAGTTGAGCACGCCCTGGTCGTGGACGCTCTTGCCCTGCTCCTTCTTGTCCTGACTCGCGCGCTGATACCGCAACGCCCGCACCTGCCCGCCCCCGGCCAGCAGCGCGTCCTTGCTGTCAAAACGGCCCTGGTTCCCCGACCGGGCCTTCCGCCGTACCATCAGAACCGTCCCCCTAGACGTCTGTTAGGCAACATCGACCATAGCTTCTAACGATCCTTGACAGTGCCGACGGTGACGCCGAGCGCCTCGGCGGTGGCGACCTCGGTCAGGTCCTCGAAGTAGCGCAGAACCACGACGGCCCGCTGACGTGGCGGCAGCCGGTCCAGCGCGGCGCGCACGGTGAGCCGCAGCGCCGCGTCGGCGTCGGCACCCGGCCGGTCCGGTGGGTACGCGCTGAGCCACTCCCGGCGTCGGCGCCGCCACCAGGAGACGGCGTCGCGGTAGAGGATGGCGCGCACGTACGCGGCCGGGTCGCCGTCGCGCACCGACGGCCAGCGCAGCGCCAGCTTGAGCAGCGCGTCCTGGAGCAGGTCCTCGGCCTGGTGGCGGTTCCCGCAGATCAGGTACGCGGCACGCAGCAGCCGGTGCTGGTGCGACTCGACGAAGGCGAGGTAGTCCGCCCGCCCGTCGTCCGCGTCACGCCCCATCCGGCTCCTCCCTCCGTCACCCGCCAGACGCGCGGGACGGGGGCAAAGGTTGGGTCAGGTAGCGCTGAATCGTCGGGCCGACCCAGTCGGCCAGTTCCTCGGGGTCGAGGTCCACCACGGGTGGCAGCCGGACGACGTACCGGGTGAGCGCGAGACCGAGGATCTGACTGGCCACCAGACCGGCCCGGCGGTCGGCGGTCGCCGGGTCGGCACCGGATCGGGCCACCGCGGTGGCGAGCTGGCCGGCGAAGATCCCGCGCATGCGTTCGGCCGCGCCGGGGTTGGTGGCGGCGGCCCGGAGCAGGGCGACGAGTGTCCCGTCCGCCTCCCAGCGGCGTACGAAGTGCCGGGTCAGTGTCTCGCCGAGCCGGTCCGGCGGCACCTCGGCCAGGTCGGGCAGGCGCAGGTCGAACTCGGCCGCCGCGGCGAACAGCCCCTCCTTGCTGCCGTAGTAGCGCATCACCATCGACGGGTCGATGCGGGCGTCGGCGGCGATGGCCCGGATGGTGGCCCGGTCGTAGCCGTCGGCGGCGAAGCGTTCCCGGGCGGCGCGCAGGATGGCCGCCCGGGTGGCGTCCGAGCGGCGGGTGCGGGTGGCGGGTTCGGTCACGTCCACGACTGTATGCCAACGCGTGTTGACATCGGCTCTACAGTGAAGTCAACAAGCGTTGGCAAACAGTTGTTGACCGAGCCCGGAGGTGGAAGCGATGCTGCCCGAACGCACCGACGTCCTCGTGGTGGGAGCCGGGCCGACCGGCCTGGCCGTGGCGGTCACGCTCGCCCGGCACGGGGTGACCGCTACCGTCGTCGACCGGCTCGCCGAGCCGCCGGTCACCTCACGCGCCGCAGTCGTGCACGCCGGCACCCTGGAGGTGCTGGACCGGATCGGGGTCGCCGCGCCGCTGGCCGCGCGAGGGCTGCACTCGGCCCGGTTCAGCGTCCGCGACCGGGACCGGGTGCTGGTCACCGTCCCCTTCGACAGGTTGCCGTCGCGCTACCCGTACGCCCTGCTGATCTCCCAGGCCGAGACCGAGGCGGTGCTCACCGACCAGCTCACCGCGCTCGGCGGGCGCGTGCTGCGGCCGTACGAGATGACCGGGCTGGACCTCGACGGCGACGGCGCCGTCGCCCGCTTCGACGGCGGCCGCGCGGTCCGGGCACGCTGGGTCGTCGGCGCGGACGGGATGCACAGCCGGGTCCGCGAGCTGGCCGGCATCGGCTTCGGCGGCCCGGCCGACCCCGGGGAGTCGTTCCTGCTCGCCGACGTCCACGTGGACAGCGCGCTCCCGCGCGACCAGGTGAGCCTCTTCCTGTCCCGCCGGGGCCCGCTGGTCTGGGCGCCGCTGCCCGACGGCACGGTCCGGCTGGTCGCCACTGTGGACGACGCGCCGCGCGACCCGCAGGCGCACCACTTCCAGGCGCTGCTGGACGAGCGCGGTCCGGCGCGCCGGCCGGACCGGGTCACCGGCATGGCGTGGGCGTCCCGGTTCCGGATCCACCACCGGATCGCGAGCACCTACCGGTCCGGGCCGGTGCTGCTCGCCGGGGACGCGGCGCACGTGCACAGCCCGGCCGGTGGGCAGGGGATGAACCTCGGCCTGCGCGACGCGGTCGCCCTCGGCGACGCGCTCGCCGCCGGCCCGCAGGCCCTCGACGGGTACGCCGCCGACCGTCGCCCCCGCGCCGAGGAGGTGCTCGGTTTCGCCGCCGGGCTGACCCGGCTCGCCGCCGCACCGCCGGCCGTGCGACCGCTGCGGAATCTGCTGCTCCGGGCGGTCTCCACGCTCCCGCCGCTCCGCCACCGGATCGCCGTTCGCCTGGCCGGCTTCGAGCCCGCGCGGCCCGATAGCTGACCCGCGGGGCGGGTGATCAGTGCGGTGGCGCGGCGGGCGGGCCGGTGCGCGCTCGGAAGGTTACCCAGACGGCGGCCGTGACCAGGGCGAAGACCGCGGCGGCCGCCCAGGGGACAGGCGTCAGGCCGAACGCCTGGGCGGCGAGACCGGCCAGCACCGCGCCGGCCGGTGCGGCGGCCAGCCCGGCCACCCGCTGTGCCGCGCCCACCCGGCCGAGCAGATCCGGGGGTACGTGCCGCTGCCCGTACGCCGCCCGCAGGCTGTTCCAGATCGTGGAGCCGGCGGTGAACCCGGCCATCGCGAGGCCGCCGGTCAGCGGGTGCCGGGCCAGCGCGAATCCGGCCAGCGCCAGCGTCTGACCGAGCAGCACGACACGCAGCGTGGGCAGCGTGCCGAAGCGGGCGGCCAGCCGTCCGGCGAACAGCGCGCCGCCCAGCCCGCCCGCGATCGCGCCGGCCGCGAACAGCCCGTACGCCGCCTCCGGCACCCGAAGCACGGCCAGCGCATAGAGCACGAGCACCGAGGCCAGCCCTCCGATGGCCAGATTCGACCCGGCCGTCCCGACTGTCAGCGCCCAGAGAACCCGATCCCGTCGAAGAAACCGAATCCCCTCCCAAACCCCGCCCTTGTCCTCGTTGATCTTGCGGTTGTGGACCCTCGACTGTCCTTTTTGTGCGTCCTCGCCGGGGCGGAAAGTGCAAGATCGGCGGGGAGCCGGGGCGGGGATGGCGAGGATGAGGACGGCGGCCAGGGCGAAGGTCAGGGCGCCGGCGGTGAACGGGAGTGCGGGGGAGACGGCGAAGAGGACACCGGCCAAGGGGGCGCCGACGAATCCCCCCGCGACCGCGGTTCCGGCCTGGAGGCGGGCGTTGGCGCCCGCCAGCCCTTCGGGCGGCACCACAGTGGGCAGCAGCGCGTACGCGGACGCGTCGAAGAGCGTGCCCAGCAGGGCGAGCAGCGAGGCGACGACGACCAGCGTGGCGATCCCGGCGTGCCCGGTCGCCACGGACCAGGCCAGCGCCGCCACCACCACGGCCCGCCCTCCGTCCACCACCGCCATCGTCCGCCGCCGGTCCCACCGGTCCGCGTACACGCCGCTGAGCAGGCCGAACAGCAGCGGCGGAAGGAGCCCGGCCACTGTCACCGCGGCTACCGCGCGAGGGTCGCGGGTGAGCGTGGCGGCCAGCAGGGCCAGAGCCGGCGTACGCAGGGAGTCCCCCACCTGCGAGCAGACGGCGGCGGACCAGAGCAGCCGGTAGTCGCGGCCCGGGACGGCGGTGATCGTCATGCCGGGAGACGGTGTGCCCTGCACCCGGTGGAGGGTCAAGCCGCCGGGGTGAAACGGGACGGACACTGTCGGCGCTGACCGGTACGGTGAGCGCCGAAAATCCGAACCGGGAGCGCGATTGGACCGCACCTTCCAGGTGGACCTCCGTGGCGTGGTCGACCTGCTCAGTCATCACCTCTACGGCAGTCCGCGGGTCTACGTGCGCGAGCTGCTCCAGAACGCCGTCGACGCGATCACCGCGCGCCGGTCCACCGAACCGAAAGCCCCGGCCCGGGTCCGCATCGAGCCGCCGGAGCTGACCGGCGACGGGACGCTGCGCGTGCACGACACCGGCATCGGCCTGACCGAGGCGCAGGTGCACGAACTGCTCGCCACCATCGGCCGCAGCTCCAAGCGCGACGAGCTGGGCTTCTCCCGGCACGAGTTCCTCGGCCAGTTCGGCATCGGCCTGCTCTCCTGCTTCCTGGTGGCGGACGAGATCCGGGTGGTCACCCGGCACGCCGACGAGCCCACAGTGCTCTGGACGGGCTGGTCCGACGGGCGGTACGCGGTACGGCTCGCCGAGCCGGAACAGGCCCGGGACGAGCCCGGCACGACAGTCACGCTGGTGCCCCGGCGCGACGCCGACCAGTGGCTCGGCGTACCCACTGTCACCGAGCTGGCCCGCCTCTACGGCGGCCTGCTGCCGGTCGACGTGCGGGTCGGTGACACGCCGACCACCGCCGGCCCGCCGCCGTGGCCGACCACGCCCGGTGCGCCGGTCGACCGGGCCGCCCTCCAGCGGTACGCGCAGGAGCTGCTCGGGTTCGTCCCGTTCGACGTGGTGCCGCTGTCGGTGCCCGAAGCCGGCCTGACCGGCGTGGCGTTCATCCTGCCCGCCGCGGTGAACCCGGCCGCCCGGGCCGGGCACCGGGTCTACCTCAAGCGGATGCTGCTCAGCGAGCACGCCGACGGGCTGCTGCCCGAGTGGGCCTTCTTCGCCCACTGCGTGGTCGACGCCAGCGAGCTGCGGCCCACCGCCAGCCGCGAGGCGCTCTACGAGGACGCGCTTCTCACCTCCGTCCGGGAGGCGCTCGGCGACCAGATCCGCGGCTGGCTGGTCCGCCTCGCCAAGCACGACCCGCGCCGGCTCGGCGAGTTCCTCCAGGTGCACCACCTCGGCGTCAAGGCGCTCGCGATGCACGACGACGAGATGCTGCGGCTGGTCGACGAGTGGTGGCCGATGGACACCAACGTCGGCACGATGACGCTCGCCGAGTTCCGGCAGCGGCACGGCGTGCTCCGGTACGCCGCCAGCCTGGACGAGTTCCGCCAGCTCGCCGCCGTGGCCGCCGCGCAGGACGTGGCAGTGGTCAACGGCGGCTACACGTACGACACCGAGCTGATCGAGCGGCTGCCCACAGTGGACCGATCGGTGCTGATCGAGCGGCTTGAGCCGAGCGACCTGACCACCCGGTTCGAGATCCTCGACCCGGCGACCGAACTGGCCCTGCGGCCGTTCCTCACCGCCGCGCAGCGGGCCCTGGAACGGCTCGGCTGTGAGGTCGTGATCCGGGCGTACGACCCGGTCTCGCTGCCGGCGCTCTACCTGGTGTCCCGGTCGGCCGCGTTCCACGACCAGCTCGCCGCCAGCCGGGACAAGGCCGACGAGCTGTGGGGCGGCGTGCTCGACGCGCTCGCCGCCTCAGCGCCGCCGGACCGCCCGCAACTGGTGCTCAACCACCGCAACCCGCTGGTCCGCCGGGTCACCACGCTCGCCGACCCGGAGCTGGTCGGGCTGGCCGTCGAGGCGCTCTACGGGCAGGCCCTGCTGCTCGGGCACCACCCGATCCGGGCGGCCGACGCCGCACTGCTGAACAGTTCCTTCCTCGGCCTGCTCGGCCGGGCCGTACCGGGAGAGACCCGTGACTGACGACGACCTCTGGCGGATGCACCACGAGATCGAATCCATGCCGTACGGGCCGGGGCAGATCGCCGCGCTGGAGCAGTTGCTGCGCCGCGCCGACGCGGGCGACGACAGGCACCTCGCCTTCGCCGCCCGGGTCACCGGCACCACCGCGTACGTCTACGGCGGCGAACCGGCGAAGTCCTTCGTCACGTTCTCCTGGTGCCTGGCCGAGTACGACAAGGATCCGCAGCCCTACCACCAGCGCTACACGCACCAGCTGCTCTGGTTCTTCAAGTACATGGTCAACGCCATGGTGAAGTTCCCGGAGCTGCCGCTGGACCGGACGTACGCGGTGCTCGACGACATGGAGCGGCGTTACCGCGACTCCGGGCACTCGCTCCAGGCGGTCTACAAGCACCGCTACCTGGTGGCCGCGCACCTGGGCGACGACGAGGCGGCGGAGCAGTGGTACCGCAAGTGGATGACCACCCCGCGCGACACGCTCTCCGACTGCGCCGGCTGCGACCCGACCACGCAGGTCGCGCACCTGGTGCGGCACGGCCGCCACGAGGAGGCGGTGGCGCTGGCCGAGCCGGTGCTCGCCGGGCGGCTCACCTGTAGCGAGCAGCCGCAGGGGATCCTCACCGCGCTGCTCACGCCCTACCGCGAGACCGGCCGCACCGACGCGGCGCGGGACGCGCACCGGGAGGCGTACCGGCGGGTGCGCGGGCACCTCGCCGACCTGTGGGACATCGCCGACCACGTCGAGTTCTGCACCGTGACCGGCAACGAGGCCCGCGCCCTGGAACTGGTCGAGCGCCACCTGGACTGGCTGGACCGCGCGCCCACCCCTGCTGCCGCGATGCACTTCGCGGCCGCCGCCTCGGCCGCGCTGCGTCAGGTGCCGGCCGAGCTGACTGTGCACCGCCGCGCCTCCGGCGAGCGGCCGGCCGCAGACGTGCCGGCGGGTGCGCTCGCCGACGAGCTGGCCGGTACGGCGACCGCGCTGGCCGAGCGGTTCGACGCGCGCAACGGCACCACGCACCAGTCCGGCCTGATCGCCCGCAAGCTGGCGGCCGGGCCGGTCGGCGAGCACCTGCCGCTCTCCGCGAGCCTGCGCCGCCCGGCGGTGCCCGCCCCGCGGACCGGCTCGGACGCGCCGGTGGCCTCTCCGCAGCCGGTGACGGTGCCCGCCGACGCCGGCGCGGACGAACTGCTCGCGCTGGCCGAGGAGTGCTGGCGCACCAACCGCCGGGACGGCCTGGTCGCCGCGTTGCACGCGTACGACGAGCGGTTCGGTGACGCCGACGTGCCCGCGACCACCCGCGCCTGGCGGCTGGAGCTGCGGGCCGGTGAGCTGTCCCAGGACGACGACGGCGTGCCGGTGGCGATCGAGGTCAACCGCGAGGCGCTCGCCGCGTGGCGGGAGGTGCCGGACCCGCTGCGCGCCCAGGTGGTGGCCGGGCGGCTCGGTGTGCTGCTCAGCATGGTCGAGGAGAGCGCGGACGAGGGGATGGCCCTGGCCCGGGAGTCGGCCGGCTACCTGACCGAGCACGGCGAGCCGCGTGACCGGGCCGCCGGCTGGGACCGGCTCGCCCTCGCCCACGTGCACCGCGAGCAGTGGGCGGAGGCGCTCGACGCGCTCGACCGGGCCGAGGCGGAGGCGGACGCCGATCCGTGGCTGGCCGGGCGGGTCGCGCTGCACCGCACGCACGTGCTGGAGCAGTTGGAGCGGGCCGAGGAGTTCCGGGACGCGGCGGCGCGGTCCCGTCGGCTGGCGGGCGAGCTGGGCGACGCCGAGATGCTCACCGGCGCCTGCCTGGCGTACGCCCGCGCCACCGACGA
The DNA here is from genome assembly GCF_007827625.1 of Micromonospora sp. CNZ297. Classification (NCBI taxonomy): domain Bacteria; kingdom Bacillati; phylum Actinomycetota; class Actinomycetes; order Micromonosporales; family Micromonosporaceae; genus Micromonospora; species Micromonospora sp. CNZ297. The sequence continues at coordinate 297,229 of NZ_VISU01000007.1, forward strand.
CCCGGCCGACGCGGTGGCCGCGTGCGAGGAGGCGCTGTCGGTCGCCCCGGCCGGCGCCCACCTGCCGCTGCGGGTCACCCGGGGCCGGGCGCTGATGGCCGCCGACCGGGCCGGCGAGGCGGTGGAGGATCTGGCCGAGGCGGTCACTCTCTGCGTCGAGCAGGGGCTGGAGGGCGACGCGCTGCTGCGCTGGGAGCTGGCCGAGGCGTACCGGGTGGCCGGTCGGCTGGCCGAGGCCGCCGAGGTGGCCGAGGAGGCGGTGCTCGGGCTCGACCGGGCCGGTGCGCAGGCCGAGGCGGACCGGTGCCGGCACATGCTGGCGGGCATCTACGCCGGCCTCGGCGAGACGGATCTGGCGCTCACGGTGCTCGACACGCTGGCCGAGAACCTGGACGGGCCGGACAATCTCCCCCACCGGGCGCAGGTGCTGGAGGAGTCCGGTGGCCTGCTCTACGACGCCGACCGGGACGCCCTGGCCGCGCAGCGGTTCGCGGCGGCGGCGACCGCCTGGCGGCTGGCTGGCTTCCAGGTGGACGAGCTGCGGGCCCGGCGGCGGGAACTGCTCGCCCTGCACTGGTCCGGCGACCTGCCGGCCGCGGTCGCAGCGATCGAGCGGGTGGACGAGGCGGCGGCCGCGCTCCCGGCCGAGGCCGACGAGGCGCCGGTGGTCACGTACGAGCGGGCGATGGCCGCCGACGCGGTGGCCCGGGTGCTGATCGGCGAGGATCGTCTCACCGCCGCGCTGGACCGGGTGGACGGGGTGCCGGAGCGCCTCCGGTCGATCGAGGCGTTCGGCGAGGCGGCGCAGGTCGAGGTGCTGACCGGTGAGCTGCTGCTGCGCGACGGGCGGCCGGAGCAGGCCGAAGGGCTGCTGCGCCCGGTCCTGGGCGGGCTGCCCAGCGGTTCCCGTCCCGCCACGCAGGCCGCCTGGCTGCTCGCCCGCGCGCTCGACGAGCAGGGCCGGGAGGCCGAGGCGTCGAAGGTCCGCGCCGACCACGGCATCGAGGAGGACTGACACGACGGGCTGGGGCAACCGTTGGGTAACCGCGGCTGCCCCAGTTCGAACGCGAGGTCTAGGCTGGTCCGGTGGCGGTGGAACAGCAGGCACGGGGTGCGGCGGGTGCGGCCCGGCGCCGGTCCCGGCGGGACGAGATCCTGGAGATCGCGGTCGGCCTCTTCGCGGCGCGCGGCTACCACGGTGTGTCGATGGACGACATCGGCGCGGCGGCCGGGGTCACCGGTCCCGCGCTCTACCACCACTTCGCCGGCAAGGAGGCGATGCTCGTCGCCGCCCTGATCCCGGTGAGTGAGGGGTTGCTCGCGGGCGGGCGGGAACGGGCCGCCGGTCACCCGGGCGACCCGCGTGCGGCGCTGGAGTCGCTGATCGACTTCCACGTCGACTTCGCGCTGGCGAACCCGGCGGTGATCGCGTTGCACCTGCACGAGCTGGACCGCCTCCCGGACGAGCCGCGCCGCCGGATCCGTCGGCTCCAGCGGATGTACGTCGAGGAATGGGTCACCGTGCTGACCGCGCTGCACCCCGGCCTGCCCGACGGCGCGGCCCGGGTGCTCGCCCACGCGGCGTTCGGCCTGATGAACTCGACGCCGTTCCTCGGCGGCGAGGTGGACCGCCGGCGCCGGGCCGAACTGCTGCGCGGCGCGACCCTCGCGGCCCTGCTCGCGCCCACCGACCCGACCTGACACGCCGCGCGTACCTTAACGCGTGTTAAGAAGAGACCCCGGCTTTGCGTCGAGAAGGGGTCACGTCCGTGCAGAAGATGATCGAATCGTTGTTGGTCGCGAATCGGGGGGAGATCGCGCGGCGGATCATCCGCACCGGTAGGCGGCTCGGGATCCGGACGATCGCGGTGCACTCGGAGGCCGACGGCGCGCTGCCGTTCGTGACCGAGGCCGACGAGGCGGTCTGCGTCGGCCCGGCGAACCCGGCCCAGAGCTACCGGAACGTCGAGGCGATCCTCGACGCCGCCCGGAGCACCGGCGCGCAGGCGATCCACCCCGGCTACGGCTTCCTGTCCGAGAACGCGGACTTCGCCCGTACCGTCGAAGGGGCCGGCCTGATCTGGGTCGGGCCCGGCGCCGACGCGATCAGCGCGATGGGCGACAAGATCAACGCCCGGAACCTGATGGCGGCCGCGGGCGTGCCGGTCGCGCCCGGCACCACCGAACCGGCGAGCGACCTGGACGCGGCGGTCGCGGCAGCCGCGGAGATCGGTTACCCGGTGATGGTCAAGGCCGCCGCCGGTGGCGGCGGCATGGGCATGGGCGTCGCCGCCGACGAGGCGGCGCTGCGCACCGAGTACGACAAGGTCCGCGCGTTCGCCGAGCGGATGTTCGGCGACGGGTCGGTGCTGATCGAGCGGTACTTCCCCCGGGTGCGCCACGTCGAGGTGCAGATCCTCGGCCTGGCGGACGGCCGGGTGGTGGCGCTCGGCGAGCGGGAGTGCTCGGTGCAGCGGCGCAACCAGAAGCTGGTCGAGGAGTCCCCGTCCCCGGCGGTGTCGCCCGAGCTGCGCGAGCGGTTCCTGGCCGCGGCGGTACGCGCCGGTGAGGCGGTCAATTACCGCAATGCGGGCACTGTGGAATGCCTGCTCGATCCCTCGACGCAGGAGTTCTTCTTCCTGGAGATGAACACGCGGCTCCAGGTCGAGCACCCGGTCACCGAGTACGTCTACGGCGTCGACCTGGTCGAGGAGCAGTTGCGGGTGGCGTCCGGCCTGGCGCCGACGTTCGACCCGGACGCGCTCACCCCGCGCGGTCACGCCATCGAGCTGCGGATCAACGCCGAGGACCCGAAGCGCTTCCTGCCCGGCCCGGGCGCGATCACCACCTGGAACGAGCCGTCCGGCACCGGCGTCCGGGTCGACTCCGGCTACGTCGCCGGCAACACCGTCACGCCGTTCTACGACAGCCTGATGGCCAAGCTGATCCTCACCGGGGCGACCCGCGAGGAGGCGGTCGAGCGGGCGCGGGCGGCTGTCGCCCAGTTCGAGATCGCCGGCCCGAAGTGCAACCTGCCGTTCTTCGCCGAGCTGCTGGAGAACCCGGAGTTCCTCTCCGGCGACTACGACACCGGCATCGTCTCCCGGATGCGCTGACCTTCGACCCAGTGAGGTGAATCTGATGGCGGAACTTCCAGACTCCGTGAGCATCCGTGAGGTCGGTCCCCGCGACGGCCTCCAGAACGAGGAGCCCATCCCCACCGACGCGAAGGTGCGGCTTCTCGACGCGCTGTCCCGCACCGGGGTACGGCGCATCGAGGCCGTCTCCTTCGTCCACCCGAAGGCGATCCCGCAGATGGCCGACGCCGACGAGGTGTGGCAGCGGGCCGAGAAGGTCGACGGGGTGCGCTACTCCGCCCTGGTGCCGAACACCCGTGGCGCACAGCGGGCGCTGGCTGCGGGCTTCACCGAGATCGAGGTGGTGGTCTCGGCCAGCGACACGCACAACCGCCGCAACGTCAACCGGTCCACCGACGAGTCGCTGGACGACATCGCCGAGCTGATCGACCTGCTGCACGGCGCGGGCGCCACCGCCGAGGTGATCGTGGCGACCAGCTTCGGCTGCCCCTACGAGGGCGACGTGGACCCCCGCCGGGTCGCCGCGATCGTCGACCGCGTCGCCCGCGACGGCGCGGACCGCGTCGCCTTCGGCGACACCACCGGCATGGGTACGCCCCGGCGCGTCCGCGAACTGGTCACGGCGGTCCGGGACCGCAACGCCCACCTGCCGGTGCTGCTGCACTTCCACAACACCCGTGGCACCGCGCTGGCGAACATGCTCACCGCGATGGAACTGGGGATCACCGAGTTCGACGCCAGCGTCGGCGGCCTCGGTGGCTGCCCGTACGCGCCGGGTGCCAGCGGCAACCTGGCCACCGAGGAGGCGGTGCACATGCTGCACGACATGGGCATCGACACCGGCATCGACCTGGACGCCCTGATCGAGGCCGCCGAGCTGGCCGAGACCCTGGTGGGCAAGAAGCTCCCGTCCGGAGTCCTCCGGGCCGGCCCCCGAACCCGCCTGACCCCCCGCCCCGCCTGACCCCCTCTCCCACCCACCCCCGTGATCAACGAAATGAGCTGGGGTGGGTGGGGTGCGGGGGCGTGGTGGGGTGCCGGGGATGGTGCGGGTGGGGTAGCCTAACGATCGTTCAGGTCGGTGGGCGCCCTGTGCGGGGGCCGTGGCAACGGGAGTCGGCGTGACGCTCGACGGTGAAGCTCTGGAGCAGCTACGCAAGCGCGCCCGCGCCGGCGGTGCGGACAAGTACCACGCGGCAAACGCCGCGAAGGGGAAGCTGTTCGCCCGCGAGCGTGTGGCGTACCTGGTCGACGAGGGCTCCTTCGTCGAGGACGGGCTCTACGCCAACGCGATGGCCGACGGGCTGCCCGCCGACGGCGTGGTCACCGGCACCGCCACGATCGACGGCCGCCAGGTCTGCCTGATGGCCAACGACTCCACGGTCAAGGCCGGCAGCTGGGGTGCGCGTACCGTCGAGAAGATCATCCGGATCATCGAGCGGGCCTACGCGACCGGCGTCCCGATGGTCTACCTGGTCGACTCGGCCGGCGCCCGGATCACCGACCAGGTCGACCTGTTCCCGGGCCGCCGCGGCGCCGGAAAGATCTTCTGGAACCAGGTCCGCGCCTCCGGCTCGATCCCGCAGGTCTGCGCGCTGTTCGGGCCGAGCGCGGCGGGCGGGGCGTACATCCCGGCGTTCTGCGACGTGGTCGCCATGGTGGACGGCAACGCCAGCATGTACCTCGGCTCCGACCGGATGGTCGAGATGGTCACCGGCGAGAAGACCACGCTGGAGGCGATGGGCGGCGCGAAGGTGCACTGCGCCGAGTCCGGCGTGGGTCACTTCCTCTGCAAGACCGAGAACGACGCGCTCGACGTGGTGCGGACGTACCTGTCCTACCTGCCGTCGAACTGGAAGCAGGACCCGCCGGCGGCCGAGGCGGTGGCCGCGCCGGAGAAGGCCGACCTGGCCGCGCTGGTCCCGGCCAGCGAGCGGCAGGCGTTCGACATGCGCCGGTACGTCAAGGGCCTGCTCGACTCCGGCAGCTTCTTCGAGATCCAGGCGCTGTGGGCCAAGGAGCTGACCATCGGGTTCGGCCGGCTCAACGGCGAGGTCGTCGGCGTGGTCGGCAACAACTCGATGTTCAAGGGCGGCGTGCTCTTCGTCGACTCGGCCGACAAGGCGACCCGGTTCGTGCAGCTCTGCGACGCGTTCAACGTGCCGCTGCTGTTCCTCAGCGACGTGCCGGGGTTCATGGTCGGCAGCGTGGTGGAGAAGCAGGGCATCATCCGGCACGGCGCGAAGATGATCACGGCGATCTCCGAGGCGACCGTACCCAAGATCTGTGTGGTGGTCCGCAAGGCGTACGGCGCGGGTCTCTACGCGATGGCCGGTCCCGGCTTCGAGCCGGACGCCACGATCGCGCTGCCCACCGCGAAGATCGCGGTGATGGGCGCGGAGGCCGCCGTCAACGCGGTCTACGCCAACAAGATCGCCGCCATCTCCGACGAGGCCGAGCGGGCCGCGTTCGTGGCCGCGAAGCGCGAGGAGTACGAGCGCGACATCGACGTGGTGCGCCTCGCCAGCGAGCTGGTGGTGGACGCGATCGTCGAGCCGCACGAGCTGCGCGCCGAGCTGGTACGCCGGTTCACCGCCGCGCGCGGCAAGGAGCGGCACTTCTCCCGGCGCCGGCACGGCGTCACCCCCGTCTGACCCGGTAAGGAAGGGCCCCCTCTTAACGCCTGGTGCATGTAAAGGGGCCCCTCCTAACGCTTCAGCCGCTCCCGGCGTCACGAGCGCCCGGCGGCCCGCCCTTTCCAGGAGGATCGACATGGACTTCCGGCTCGACGAGGAGCAGCAGGCGCTGCGGGAGAGCGTCCGGGAATTCGCCCGCGAGGTGGTCGCGCCCACCATCGCCGAGCACTACGAGCAGCACACCTTCCCGTACGAGATCGTCCGTCAGATGGGCAAGATGGGCCTGTTCGGGCTGCCCTTCGCGGAGGAGCACGGCGGCATGGGCGGCGACTACTTCGCGCTCTGCCTGGCGCTGGAGGAGCTGGCCCGGGTCGACTCCAGCGTGGCCATCACGCTGGAGGCGGCGGTGTCGCTCGGCGCGATGCCGATCTACCGGTTCGGCACCGAGGAGCAGAAGGCGCAGTGGCTGCCGAAGCTGCTCAGCGGTGAGGCGCTGGCCGGGTTCGGGCTCACCGAGCCGGGCACCGGCTCGGACGCGGGCGGAACCCGGACGCGCGCGGTCCTGGACGGCGACGAGTGGGTCATCAACGGCTCGAAGGCGTTCATCACCAACTCCGGCACCGACATCACCGCGCTGGTCACAGTCACCGCCGTCACCGGTACGCGGCCGGACGGCGGCAAGGAGCTGTCCACGATCATCGTGCCGTCCGGTACGCCCGGCTTCACCGTCGCGCCCGGCTACTCGAAGGTCGGCTGGAATGCGTCGGACACCCACGAGCTGACGTTCGACGACTGCCGGGTGCCGGCGGCCAACCTGCTCGGCGAGCGCGGCCGGGGCTTCGCGCAGTTCCTGCGCATCCTGGACGAGGGCCGGATCGCCATCGCGGCGCTCGCCGTCGGCCTGGCCCAGGGCTGCGTGGACGAGTCGATCAAGTACGCGAAGGAGCGCCAGGCGTTCGGCCAGCCGATCGGCAACTACCAGGCCATCCAGTTCAAGATCGCGGACATGGAGATGAAGGCGCACACGGCCCGGCTGGCCTACTACGACGCGGCCGCCCGGATGCTCGCCGGCGAGCCGTTCAAGCGCCAGGCGGCCATCGCCAAGCTGCACGCCAGCACCGTGGCGGTGGACAACGCCCGCGAGGCCACGCAGATCCACGGCGGGTACGGCTTCATGAACGAGTACCCGGTGGCCCGCTTCTGGCGCGACTCCAAGATCCTGGAGATCGGCGAGGGCACCAGCGAGGTGCAGCGCATGATCATCGCCCGCGATCTCGGCATGTGAGGACGCCCGGAACCGCGCCCTGTCGGATATCGGCAGTGGACGGTCGGGTGGTTGACGATGGGCTGTGGAGCGTCGGAGTCCATCCGTAATCTTCGTGCCCATGACTCCGGATCATGACCGTGCGCGGTGCCCAGGCGGTCGTACCGGTCTGGCCGACCTGCTGCGCGGGCACCGGCTCGCCGTCGGCCTGACCCAGGCCGAGCTGGCGGGCCGGGCCGGCGTGGGCGTACGGACGGTCCGCGATCTGGAACGGGGGCGGGCCACCCGGCCCCAGCGCACCACAGTCGACCTGCTGGCCGACGCGCTCGGCCTGAGCGGTGACGAGCGGCGGGAGTTCGTCGACACCGCCCGGCCCGCGGCATCCCGCCTCCCCGCAGCCGGTGCCGCCGCCGACGATCCGCCGGTGGCGCTGCCCCAGCCCGTACCGCTGCTCGGCCGGGAACGGGACGTGGCGGAGGTGTCCGGGCTGCTCGACGCGTACCCGGTGGTGAGCCTCGTGGGGCTCGCCGGGGTGGGCAAGACGGCGCTGGCCGTCACCGTCGCGCACGCGGTGGCGGCCCGCCACCCGGCGGGCGTGGCCGGGGTGCTCGTGGGCGAGGGCTCGGACGCCGCCGACGTGCTCGCCGCGTCGGCGTCGATGTTCGGCGTGAACCGGCTGGCCGACCTGTCCTGCCGGATCGGCGACCGGCGGGCGCTGCTGCTCGTCGACGCCGTCGACCGGGCGCCGGAGCCGGTGGCCGAGGCGCTCCGCGTCCTGACCGCCGCCGTGCCGACGCTGCGGGTGCTGGTGACCGGCCGCCGCCCGGTCGGCCTGGCCGGCGAGATGGTCCGGCCGGTCGCGCCGCTCGACGTACCGCCGGCCGGCACCGAACCCGCCGACCGGGCCGACCTGGACCGCTGGCCGGCGGCGGCGCTGTTCGCCGCCCGCTTCGCCCAGGCCCGCCGGGAACCACCGACCCCGGCCGAGTTGCCGGCGCTCGCCGCGCTCGTGCGCCGGCTCGGCGGACTGCCGCTCGCCATCGAGCTGATGGCGGCACGGGGACGCATCCTCGACGTCACCGAGCTGCTCGACCGCTACGGCGACCGCGTCCTGGACCTGACCGGCGTACGCCCCGGCTGGGAGCCCGCCGACCCGTCCGCCGGCACTGTGACGCTGCGCGACGCCGTGGCGACCAGCTATCACCTGCTCGCCAACGCCGACCGGGCGGCGCTGCGGCGGCTGTCCGCGTTCCGTAACCGCTGGTCGGTCGAGCTGGCCGAGGATCTGCTCGCCGACGGCGGCCGGCGGTGGGACGCCGCGCCGATGCTGGACCGGCTGCGCGAGCTGGGCCTGCTGAGTGTCAGGGGCACCGGCCCGTTCCGGTTCCGTCTGCTGGACGCGGTCCGTGACTTCGCCGCGGAACAGGCCGACCTGGAGGGCGAGACCGCCCGGATCCGGATGCGGCACGCCGCGGTGATCGCCGGTCTGGTCCACCGCACCGCGCCGGGGCTGGTGGGCGCACAGATGTCCGGCGCGGTGCACGTGCTCGACGAGGCGACGAGCGACATCACCGCCGCGCTGGCGTACGCCGCCGAGCACGCGCCGGAGACCGCGCTCCTGCTCGCCGCCTCACTGCCCCGATGGTGGCGGCTGCGCGGGCGGGACGTGTCCGGCCGGCGCCGGCTGCGGCGGCTGCTCGCCGATCCGCGTACCGCTGGTGCCCGGCCCACGCTGCGGGCCTGGGCCATGCTCGGCGCGGCCCGGCTCGCCGCCGAGCACGGCGCGGGCGCGGAGGAACTCCCGGCGGCCCGGGCCGCCCTGGTCGTCTTCGCCGAGGCGGGCGACGTGACAGGCGAACTGTCCGCCCGGTCCGTGCTCTGCGCGCTGCTGCTCGGGCTCGGCGCGCACGACGAGGCCCGCGAGCAGGCCGAGGCCGCACTGGCCTCGGCCACCCGGCACCACCGGGTACGCGAGATGGCCGTCGCCCAGGCGCACCTGACCTGGCACGACGTACGCGAAGGTCGGCTGGCCGGTGCCCGGCGGCGGCTGGCGACTGTCGACCGCCTGGCGGCACAGTGCGGTGACCAGCGCCTGCGTGTGCTGGCGCGTGCCGATCAGGCCGAGCTGACCCGCCTGGAGGGCCGATACGCCGAGGCGGTCGAGCAGGGTCGCCGGGTGGCGGCCGCGCTCGCGGAGCTGGGTGATCCCGGGCGGCGGCGCCGGACGGTCGGCGCAGTCGGGCTGGCGCTCGCCCACGCCGGGCGCACCGACGAGGCGCTGGCCACGATCGCCGAGCTGTGGCCGTCGGGAGTGGTGCCGGGCCGGCGCCGTCCACCGGCCGTGGAGATGCTCGATCCGCCGGGCCCGGGTGGGGACGCGCGCACCGAGGACGCGCTGCGCGGGTTGATCGAGGGGCACGTGGCGCTGCACCGGGGAGACCGGGAGCTGGCGGCGGAGTGGTTCGCCGCGGCTGCCGACGCGGCCGAGGGTGTCGCCGATCGGCGGGATCTGGTCGAGGCGCTGGTGGGGCTGGCGGTCAGCACCGCTGATCCGGCCGTGCTGGATCGGCTGGACGCGGCGCGACAGGTCACCGGCGTCAGCCTGCTGCCGCAGGAGGAGGAGTTGCTGTTCTCCCTGACGGCCCGACGGGGGCGATGAGCGTCTTGTCGTCACCCCGGTCGATCGCGGTGGCCGCACTGCGCGTCGGCCGGCACGGGAGGGGCGGAGGGCGCGGGGGTGGCGCGAGCGAAGTAGCCCCCTGGTACTGCCCCTCGCTCCACGCTCGCGCCAGCACCCCCCGGTGCCCCCCGCTGCCGGAAGACTACCGAGGTCGGACGACCGATTCGCGAATATGTGGACCGCTTTGTCCGGCCGTTCGGGCGGTTCTGCCGGTCATTCTGCCGGTGACCGGCAGGTAGTGCCCGGCAGGTCGCGGACCGTCAGGCGGCGTCCTCGACCGGCTCGGTGCTGCCGGCGGTGGCGCCCGGATGGACCGCGTCGCGTACCCGGCGCAGCCCGTCCAGCAGCCCGTCGAGCTGCGCCGGGTCGAGCTGGCTGGTGAACCACTGCTCGATGATCCGCAGATGGCCGGGAAGGACGTCGTCCAGCCGGCTGAGCCCGGCGGTGGTCACCACCGCGAAGGAACTGCGCCGATCGGACGGGCAGGCACGCCGGCAGATCAGCCCGTCCCGCTCCATCCGGTCGACCACGCGGGTCACGCCGCTGGTGGAGAGCGAGGTCTGCGCGGCCAGGTCGGTCATCCGCAGCTGGTTGTTGGGTGAGCGGGCGAGCCGGGTCAGCACCTCGAACTCGACCGGGGAGAGGCCGTGCTCCTCGAACTGGGCGGCGAACCGGGCGGCGAGCCCGGCGTGCGCCTCGACGAGCAGGCCGACGGCGGTGATCCGGGGGTCGTCGAACACGTTCTGGTCCACGCCACCATCCTAGCAACACTTGACACGGGGAATATTGTCTCAACTATAGTTGCTCAGTCAGTCGTTGGGCTCCTAAACATTCTTCTCCGGAGGAGAGCATCATGACCAGCAGCACCGAGGCGACTACCCGCGACTGGGAGGGTCTCACCATCCCCACCCCCGGCACCTACGTGCTGGACGCCGCGCACAAGCGTGTCGGCTTCGTCGCGCGGCACATGATGGTCAGCAAAGTACGCGGTGAGTTCGCGGACGCCACCGCCACCATCACCGTCACCGACGACCCGATGCAGTCCTCGGTCACCGCCAGCATCCAGGCGGCCAGCATCAACACCGCCCAGGCGGACCGCGACGCGCACCTGCGCAGCCCGGAGTTCCTCGACGCGGAGCAGTTCCCGACGCTGGAGTTCCGCAGCACCGAGGTGAAGTCCCGCGAGGGCAACGAGTTCGTGCTCGTCGGCGAGCTGACCATCAAGGGCGTGACCCGTCAGGTCGAGCTCGAGGTGGAGTTCGAGGGCGTCGGCCGCAGCCCGTTCGGGCAGGACATCTTCGGCTTCTCCGCCTCCACCGAGATCGACCGGGAGGACTTCGGTCTGACCTGGAACGTGGCGCTGGAGACCGGTGGCGTCCTGGTCGGCCGCAAGGTCAAGATCGAGATCGAGGGTGAGGCCATCCGCCAGGGCTGAGCCCGGCACAGGCCCGCAGGGCCCGCACCGTCCCCGACGGTGCGGGCCCTTCCCGCGTACGCCCCGGCGGTGTGAATCGTCACGTGAAGTTCTCCGCACTGACGCGCTGGTGACGGCGGTGACGGGGTACAGGTGCAGACCTGTCGCCCGTCCAGCCGGGTGGCGGGGTGGGCGCACTTACGCCCACCACGTGAATGGTTCACAATGCGTTGCGGAACGGTACGGTTCCGTCGCACCGGCGCCGGGAGGACACATGGGCAGAGACGTCGAGCAGGGCGCCTTCTCCCGCGAGGATCGGGTCCGCTACCGGCAGAAGGTCCGACGGTGCCTGGACGTGTTCGCGCTGATGCTCGACGACTTCGGCTTCGACGCCGACCGCCCGATGACCGGGCTGGAGATCGAGCTGAACCTGATCGACGCGGCCGCCGAACCGGCCATGCGCAACGACCAGATCCTCGCCGACATCGCCGACCCGCTGTTCCAGACCGAGCTGGGGCAGTTCAACCTCGAACTGAACGCCTCGCCCCGGCTGATCGAGGGCAGCGGCTTCGCCGACTACGAGCAGGACCTGCGCAGCAGTCTCAGCCGCGCCGACGAGCGGGCCGCCAAGTCCGACGCGACGATCATGATGGTCGGCATCCTGCCCACGCTCACCGAACGCCACCTGGTCGCCGACAACCTCTCCACCAACGAGCGGTACCGCGTCCTCAACGACCAGATCGTCGGCGCCCGCGGCGAGGACATCGAGCTGGACATCAACGGCGTCGAGCGGCTGCGTACGCACACCGACTCGATCGCGCCGGAGGCCGCCTGCACCAGCCTCCAGTTCCACCTCCAGGTCGCGCCGGACAGCTTCGCCGACTACTGGAACGCCTCCCAGGCCATCGCGGGCGTGCAGGTCGCCGTCGGTGCCAACTCGCCGTTCCTCTACGGCCGGCAGCTCTGGGCGGAGACCCGGATCGCGCTGTTCCAGCAGGCCACCGACACCCGCCCGGACGAGCTGAAGGCCCAGGGCGTACGGCCCCGGGTGTGGTTCGGCGAACGCTGGATCACCTCGATCTTCGACCTGTTCGAGGAGAACGTCCGCTACTTCCCGCCGCTGCTGCCCATCTGCGAGGAGGAGGACCCGGTCGAGGTGCTGCACGCCGGTGGCGTGCCCACGCTCGGTGAGCTGCGGCTGCACAACGGCACCGTCTACCGCTGGAACCGGCCGGTCTACGACATCATGAACGACCGCCCGCACCTGCGGGTGGAGAACCGGGTGCTGCCCGCCGGCCCGACAGTGGTGGACATGCTCGCCAACGCGGCGTTCTACTTCGGGCTGGCCCGCGGCCTCGCCGAGTCGGACCGTCCGATCTGGAGCCAGTTGACGTTCAGCTCGGCGGAGGAGAACTTCCACGCCGCCGCCCGGCGCGGCATCGAGGCGGTCCTGCACTGGCCCCGGCTCGGGGACGTGCCGGTCACCACGCTCGTACTCGACACGCTGCTGCCGGTGGCCGCGCAGGGGCTGGACCGGTTCGGTGTCGCCCCGGCCGAACGGGACCGCCTGCTCGGCGTGATCGAGGGCCGCTGCCGTACCGGCCGCAACGGTGCGGTCTGGCAGACCGAGACGGTGTGGGCGGCCGAGCGGAGCCGGGGCCTGGACCGGGAGGCCGCGCTGCACCACATGGTCCAGCGGTACGCCGAGCTCCAGCGCGGCAACGAACCCGTCCACACCTGGCCCGTCGACTGAGCCACACCCCGCCCCGCCGCCTCGCCCCGTCGATCTGTGAGTGGGGTTGTCAAGGGGTTTGGTGGTGGGTGGTGATGGTGCGGTAGAGCTGTCGGGCGATGTAGCGCTTGAGGCAGCG